>CAXNDW010000049.1:0-6966 GCA_964201405.1 Candidatus Planktophila sp. | reverse complement strand
CCCTCGCGAATACGCTCTGGTGTTGGGTAGCAGTATGACAAACGCAGGGACCATGAACCAAAACCATCTGCATAAAATGCGGTTCCTGGAACATACGCAACCTTTGCAACAATCGCCTTAGGCATCAACGCCGTTGTATCGATTTCAGGTGGCAAGGTAACCCAGACATAAAAACCGCCACCAGGCTTTGTCCATTTAGCTGTTGCTGGAAAATGCTCATCAAGGGATTCCAACATCGCATCGCGACGAACCTTATATAGCTCGCAAAATGATGCGATCTGGTCTCTCCATGGCTGATCTGCCAAGTAATTAGAGATTGTTAATTGAGTGAAGTTGGATGGGCACAAAATCGAAGATTCACTAGCGATAACCAGTTTTTCCTTCAGCGATGGAGGCACAAGCGCCCAACCCACACGCAATCCAGGCGCGATTGTCTTGGAAAATGATCCCAAATAGATCACATTCTCTGAATCCTCAGCACGCATCGCATTAGGAGAAGGCTTATCAAAGCCCAACAAACCATATGGGTTATCTTCCACAACAAAGATGCCAGCCTCGCGACAGATTGTCAGAATCTCTGTTCGACGAGCGGCAGGCAACAAAACACCACTTGGATTTTGGTAATTAGGAATTGTGTACAAAAACTTTATCTTTCGACCAGCTGCACGAACAGTTTTGATCGCTTCAGCTAATGCAGATGGAACTAAACCATTTTCATCTGTCTCAACATGCACGACCGATGCCTCATATTGATGGAAGGTTCCTAGTGCACCCACATATGACGGTGCTTCTGCGAGCACAACATCCTGTGGATCTAAAAAGATACGTGAAATAAGGTCCAGCGCTTGTTGTGAACCGGTTGTAATCAAAACATCATCAGGATTAGCTCTAATTCCTTCAAGAGCCATTACCTCGCAGATTTGTTCGCGAAGTTTTGGATGACCCTGACCATTTCCATACTGCAACGCTTCCTGCCCATTGTTGCGGATTAAGTTATCGACAACATCAGCCATCATTCCCATTGGAAGTGCTGAAAGATTTGGCATTCCGCCGGCTAGTGAAACAATCTCTGGTCTAGATGCCACAGCAAAAAGTGAGCGAATCTCACTTGGCTTCATGTGCGCGGCTCGAGATGCAAATCTTTGTTCAAGATTTTGAGGAGCACCTGTCGAGAAGCGTTGCGTGATATCGGACATGGCGTAAGTCTCCCATACCCAACGGTGGGTTTGAGTGTTATTTAGCGGCGAATGCCAGCTTTACGAAGATCTGAAATTCTTAAAGTCCCCGTTTTCGCATCATCTTCCGATGCCAAATACAGCCGCTGAATCGCAATAACCAAAGCCTCGGCGATAACATCACGAAAATCAGGACGGGATAAACGAGAAACATCGCCAGGATTGCTTACATACCCCAAATCAATGCGAACAGCGGGGGCGGTTGTTAAACGCAACAAATCCCATGTTTTTGCATGAGTTCTACAGTTGGCTAAATCGGTACGAGCACATATTTCTCGCTGAACCAATGATGCAAACCTTTCACCAACAATTGAATGAACACCATGTGCATCACTGCCATAAAAATAAGTTGCAGCCCCATGCGCCTTTTCATTTGAATAAGAATCTAAATTCAAAGAGATCATCAAATCAGCACCACTCTTATTGCTAAATGCAATGCGTTCCTGCTCTGATGGATTATTTGTCACACCGCGAGTCAAAAACACCGATGCACCTAATGCAAGTAAACGACCTTCGGTGCGTACCGCAACATCGTAAACAAGTTGATCAACACCATCAGGGTTTAAAACAATTACCTTATTTGCTAATGCAGGTCCCCGACTTTGTTGGGTTGCATTTTGTCGCATAACAGAGGGCGCTCCCCCAGAAACAATCTTTGTTAAACGTATCAACGCAATTATTGTTGCTGGTCCACACTTTCCATCGATGGTGGCACCAACTGATTTTTGAAACTCTTTAACTGCAGATTGGGTTCTTGTGCCATAAATTCCATCAACACGTCCGCAATCAAATCCCATCTCAGTTAAACGCGCCTGTAATGCAGCAACATCATCCCCACGCATCAGCGGTGGTTCTTGAAGATATAAGGATCGATCTCCGAGTTTCCAGCGCGCTTCTTCTAACGCCCGGGCGGTGACCGCATCAACAAAACCCGTGACATCAAGGCCACGGGCTTGTTGAAATGAGCGGATCTCCGACTCGGTTAAATCTGACATATCTTTATGCGAGGAAGCTTTCTAGCTCCTTCAATAGCGCTGGCTTTGGCTTAGCGCCAACGATTGTCTTTACTACCTCACCATTGACATAAACATTCATTGTTGGAATCGATGTGATTCCATACTTAATCGCGATCGCAGACTCTTCATCTGTGTTGAGCTTTACAATCTTGATCTTTGAGCCGTACTCATTTGAAATATCCTCAAGGATTGGCCCCACTGCACGGCATGGACCACACCATTCAGCCCAAAAATCAACCAAAACAGGGGTGCTGCTCTTTAGAACCTCTGCATCAAAGGTTGCTGTTGTTACCTTACTTGTTGCCATCGTGGTACTCCTCTTTATTGTGTGGTTGTTAATACCTTAGTGGGACAAAAACTTTTCAGCATCTAGTGCGGCGGCACACCCAGAACCAGCGGCGGTGATCGCTTGACGGTAGGTGTGGTCAACCAGATCACCACATGCAAAGACACCCTTTTGATTTGTGCGGGTAGATCGACCCTCGCACACCACATAACCCTCATTATCAAGATCGATTTGTCCGATAATTAATTCGCTACGTGGAATATGTCCGATAGCAACAAACAAACCGGTAAATGCACGCTCAGATTCAGAGCCATCAACTGTGTTGCGAAGCTTAAGCGCTTCAACCTTATCAGCACCGAGCACATCAATAACTTCTGTGTTCCACAAAAACTCAATCTTTGGATTTGCCTTAGCGCGCTCAGCCATAATCTTTGAGGCACGCAATGAATCGCGACGGTGAATCAAAACTACCTTGTCCGCAAAACGTGTTAAAAATGTAGCCTCTTCAACCGCGCTATCTCCTCCACCGACAACTGCAATTGTTTGACCACGGAAGAAGAAACCATCACATGTGGCACACCATGAAACGCCATGGCCGGATAAACGCTTTTCATTCACCAATCCAATTTCACGATAAGCACTACCTGTCGCAAGAATTACCGACTTGGCTTTAACGGTGTTTCCAGAACCATCCTTCAATACCTTGATATCGCCGGTGAGATCCATTTCGACAATGTCATCTGTAATTAGTTCTGCACCAAAACGCTTTGCCTGTTTGCGCATGTTGTCCATTAGATCTGGACCCATAACTCCATCGGTGAAACCAGGAAAATTTTCAACCTCAGTTGTATTCATCAACGCACCACCGGCGGTAACAGAACCCTCATAAATAATTGGATCTAACTGTGCGCGCGCAGCGTAGATCGCAGCGGTGTATCCAGCTGGACCTGATCCAACAATTACGATATTTCTTACATCACTCATGTGTGCTCCCTAGAACCCGAAATCTAATGGTTTTCCTCTGTTTTTGTTGAACGGCGCGAGATCGAACTACCCAAATGGCGAATCATCGATATCTCCTCCACCTTGAGCGCCTTGGCCGCGAAGATATAGCCAAAGAATGCGATGACCATCACAAGTAACAACTCACCCGCACGTGCTGCAGGTGAAAGTTGAGCACCAAACCATTCGACATACTCCACCATTGCAAATAGCGGAAGCATTACAAGTAAGGCTGCAGTAAGTAAACGCATATGTTGGGTAAGAAATTCCCGAATCGCCAACTTTCCAGTGTGCTTCTTGAGTAAACCGAGGGTAACTAATAAACCAACAAGATAGCTAAATGAAAATGCAGCACCTAGACCAACCGTCACCCACTGATTTTTCAAGAAATACAAGAAGAAGTAAGAAAGAGCAACGGAAATAATATTTATAATCAAGATGGAAATAACCTGAGTCCGTGTATCTTCAAAAGCGTTAAAGCCACGAATCAAAATTAAATTAATTGAAAAAGCCACCAAACCGAAGCTAAGTGCAGATAAAACATAACCAATATATCGAGAGTCATCAGTTGGGATACCAATAAAGATAACTTCGGTAATTAATGAACCAAAGAGCAGGAATGCAACTGCGCTCGGCACTGTGATGACTCCAACCAAACGGATCGCGCGAATTAGTTGTGCTTTTACCTCTTCGCGCTTTCCATCAACAGCTAACTTAGAAATATGGGGCAGGATCGCAGTAATGATAGAAATCGTGACAATTGAATACGGCAAGAGCATTACAAAGTATGCATATGTGTAAGGCGTGTAACCCACACCAGTGGTAACTCCCTCTTGTGCGCTTCTAACAGCGGCAGAGGTAGCGACATTGACGGTCACCAGATACCCCAGTTGTGAAATCAAAACATAGACCAAGGTCCAACCAGCCAAATTAAATGACTTTCCTAAACCCTCAAGACCAAGTCGTGGCTTGATTGTTATTCCTAACCGCTTAATAACGGGGACCAAAACCAAGGCTTGAACAACGACGCTAAATGTTGTTCCCCATCCAAGGATCTGAACTTGGGCGGAGGTGATATTTGAAATCTTTATCCCTGGTGAAAAGAGTAAAAACCCGCCAAATAGCACGATACCAACCAGGTTATTAGCGATAGGAGCCCACATAAGTGGGCCAAATGAACCCCGGGCGTTAGCGACCTGACCAAGCATCGTAAACAAACCTAAGAAGAAGATTTGCGGCAGACAGTAACGAGTAAAGGCAATTGCAATCTCTTGCTCTTTCTCAAAACCAACGGTGAAAAATTCTGGTGCATATAAACGAACTAAAGCTGGAGCAAAGATCATTCCTACTGTGACCAAGACAAGAAGAATCAGTGAGATTGTTGTAATCAACCGTGAGGCAAAACCATCTCCGCCATCTTCATGATCAAAAGATCGAACCAATTGCGGAATAAAGATTGCGGTAAGTGCGCCGCCCACAAGTAAGTTGTACAAAATGTTAGGCATTGTGTTTGCGACGTTATAAGTATCTGCAAGTAAAGCTGTACCTAAAACTGCAACAATTAAGATTCCGCGGATAAAACCCGTAATGCGCGAGATGATCGTGCCAAGCGCCATGATTCCGGAGGCACGAAAGAGATCATTAGATTTCATTTACCCCTCCTTCGAACGCGACGAACACTTTGAGCAACTCCAGCCAGCAGCACAAGTATGGCCGCCCCTGTTGTAAACCAGGTTACCTTTGGATCAATTACCGTTGAATTCAAGGTGAGCATCGCAGGTGGAACAACCTCATCACCTTCATTATCTGTGATTGTTGCCGAGACAACGGTTTGGCCCGGAGCAACCACATCCACCGCCATCCCCAACTGCCTCTTGGATCCAGCAGGGATAAGGATATTTTTGAAGCTATCAACCTTTACACGCGTGCTAACAGGAACCATAGAAACATCTACAGTTACATCGACATCAAACTCATTAATAACAGTTACAGGCAGCTCAACTGAAGATGAAGTTATTTGATACTTACCACTGTTTATTCGAAGCTTATTTACAACATCCTTAACAGTATTTGATGCGCTGTAAGAAAAATACTTTCTCGAATCCTTGTTTAATGATGGTGAAAGAAGTTGAGCCAATCGAGCCCGCATCATGACTAATTCAGAGGAGTCCACGACTTGTGAGAGCTTGGTTAAAGCCTTGCGACTTTCGGTGTAACTCCTTCTTAAATCATTGTTTAAGCCAGAATTACCAATGCTCCAACCCCCATCTGGTTCACTTCTAACTTCTCGCCCAAGAGCCAACTGCAGACGCTCTTTTCCAAATGAGTAATAAGAGCGGAGTTCACTGGGTGCTAACCGCTTGGCAAGTTGAACATCAGGATTTCCATATGCCAGCGCAATAACATCATTGTCGGCAGAGACTTTTTTTAATTGAACCAACCAGTCAAATGCAATATCAACCCCAGAAGGTTCAGCACCACTAGCCAAAGTGTAGGTACTAGTCATTACAAGTACCTCATCAATAAAAGCTGGATCGATTACCCAAGTTCTATTCTTTTCGATTGGCCGAAAGACAAGCTGACCATACTGTCCCGATGGTGTTAGCTTCTCAACTAAATCATCATTGCGAAACTCACCTGTAAAGGTTTGATGCATCGGTGCTGTAATTCTAATAACAGTGCTTGCCGCCGATACTTGCGGCACCAGCAAGAAGATAAGTGTGCATATGAAAAGCGAAAGTAACTTTCTCATTGAGTTAACTCCGCACTGCGCGCGATTAACTTTTTCTCATCGGGATAAGCAAGTCGATCAACGATCTCCCCCAATGGAAACCATGAAACCTCATCGACTTCACTTTCTTGCGCAGCTAAAACCCCACCCACCTCAGTAAACATAAAGTGATGCACAGTTTTATGAATTCTTTTTCCACCAGCCATAAACCAAAAATCAATAACCCCTAGAGATTTTGTAATGCTAGATGTAATTCCAGTTTCTTCTGCAACTTCTCGGACCGCAGCTTGTTCAGGGGTTTCGCCCTCTTCAATATGCCCCTTTGGCAAGGACCACAAAACACGTTTTCCAGTTGCATCCTTATGGTCGTATCGACCGATCAACAATCCCTTTGTCCCTGTTGAATCAATGACTAAACCGCCAGCACTAACCTCATCAACACGCTTTGCATACGGGCGCTTTGGTTGAGGGCTTTTGTTGGAAGCCGTTTGAGTCTGTGATTGTGGGCCGCGGTTACCGGAACGCTTGCGCTTCCGCTTCTTCTTCATGCCTTCGCTGCCCGCACCAGGTGCCGGGATCATGGAGCAAGGATAGTGCTTTAACCTTACTTATTGTGAGATCAAACCCAGCCACCGAGTTAGCTATCCGTTCATTAATTGAACGGGCTCCTCTAGCCAGCTCCCTAGCCCAAGCCTT
>CAXNDW010000048.1:0-6997 GCA_964201405.1 Candidatus Planktophila sp. | reverse complement strand
GGGGGCAGGATTTGAACCTACGACCTCTGGGTTATGAGCCCAGCGAGCTACCGAGCTGCTCCACCCCGCGTCGGTAGATGTAATCTTATGTGCAGATATAGATAAAGACCAAATCCATGCAATTGCTCGCATGAATCTGGCCCTTATCTCAAGCTATCAATAACCCAATCTTCATAATTGCTACGAAGATTTAATTACTGGTTTTTCTCTTACTTCTTCCTTCTACTTCTTGTTCTGCGCATTGATCGCTGCATCAAGAGCAGATTTCAATCGCTTTTGTGCTCTGTCATAGGCTGCAAAATCTCCCTTTGCAAGAGCAGCAAGACCATCTGCATAGGCCTGTTTTGCACTAGCTAATGAGTTTGCAAGTGAAGAGTTAGTTGTTGAACCACCAGTTGTTGAACCACCAGTTGTTCCACCTGCAGCGGTGCCGGAGTTTCCACCGAATACCTGATCAAGCGCACCCTTTAATGTGTCGTCATATCCAATTTGATCTCCGAAGGAAACAAGAACCTTCTGAAGTAATGGATATGCAGCTGTGTTTGATGTCGCCTTTACATATACAGGTTGTACATACAAGAGGCCTCCACCAACTGGAAGTGTGAGCAAGTTTCCGAGCACAACATCAGAGCCACCACGACGAAGTAGTGACAATGAGTTTGCAACTTCAGGTTTTGCTTCAAAGTTAGAGGCTACCTGTGAAGGACCGGCAACGTTTGTATTACGAGGTAACTGCAGAACAGTCATCTTTCCGTAGTCAGGGCCTGGATCTGAGTTCACAACAGCAAACGCTGAAAGGTTTTCACGACCACCACGTGGAACAAATGGAGTAGTAAGCGAGAAGACAGGCTTCTTCGTACCTGGCATTTGAAGTGTTAAGTAGTAAGGAGGTTGCGCTGATGCGTTAGCTCCAAATGTTGAAGGATCACGAGGTACGCGCCAGAAATCCTGTCCACCGTAGAAGGCTTCAGCTGTCTTGACGTGATAGGAACTGAGAATGTCACGCTGAACGCGGAAGAGATCTTCTGGGTAGCGGATGTGCTCTAGAAGCTGGGCAGAGATCTCGCTCTTTGGCTTCACAGTGTTTGGGAAGGCCTTTGACCAGGTCTTTAGAACTGGATCCTTCTCATCCCACTGATACAAGGTCACCGTTCCGTTGTATGCATCAACAGTTGCTTTAACAGAGTTACGGATGTAGTTCACACTCTGATTGCGCTGTGAAGCTATTGATGCAGAGTTGGTAGTAAGTGCATCCGCTGTCGCGTTTGAAAGCACTGTTTGACGTGCGTATGGGTAACCAGAGCTTGTTGTGTACCCATCAATGATCCACATGATCTTTCCATCCACTAAAGCTGGATATGGATCTCCATCAAGGGTTAACCATGGAGCAACCTTTGCAACACGCTCACGAGGGTTACGTTCGAAGAGAATCTTTGAGTCCTTGTTGATCAAGTTAGAGAGAAGAATTCTCTGCTCCTGATACTTCAATGCAAATACAACCTTGTTCAGCAGGGAACCAACCGGCACACCACCAGAACCGCTGTATGTGTAGTTTCTCTGACCATTTGCTGATGTGTCATCAGGGTAATCAAACTCAACTGGTGAATCAGTCTTGACTCCACCAATGATTGAGTAATCCGGAACATTCTCACCAAAATAGACGCGTGGCTCAAACTCACCTAGCGCACCAGTTGGAGGCAGATTTCCTACTGTAAAGGAAGGCTTTCCATCTGCATCTCGTTCATTTCCGTAGGCTGCAACAAACCCAAAACCATGTGTGTACACAAGGTGATCGTTGATCCAGTTACGTGAAGGATTTCCAGCGATATTTAACTCTCGAACAGCTACGACAACATCTCGCTTTACACCATTAACTGTGTAGCGATCGATATCGAGTGAATCTGGGAAGCTGTAGTACGGACGAATTTGCTGAAGTTGTCTAAAGGTTGCAGACAAGACATTGGGATCCATCAAGCGAATATTGGCGATAGTTGCTGCATCATCTGCGAGCTGGCCTGTGTTAGTTGAATCCGTTGCCTGATAGTCACTTACTGTGACGTTGTCTAAGCCATATGCAGCGCGGGTTGCATCAATGTTGCGTTGAATAAATGGAGCTTCCTTTGATGACTCACTTGGTTTGACCTGGAACTGCTGGATTGCTCCTGGATATAAACCTGCAATTAGAACCGATGAGACAACCAATAGCGCTGTGCCTGCAGCAGGAAGAACCCATGAACGGCGAACAATATTGGCAAAGAATAGAAGCGCACAGACAATTGCAATTCCAGTAAGAATCGCCTTAGCTGGCAACACCGCATTTACATCTGTGTAGGTAAGTCCAGTAATCAAGCGACTTTCCTTGAGCGCAAGGGCGTAGCGATCAAACCAGTAAGCAACCGCCTTGAGCAAAACAACTAGACCCAGTAAAACAGAGAGCTGAACACGTGCAGCAACGGTTGTGCGATCTTCCTGCACCTGTAAACGAACTCCGCCGTAAAGATAATGCACCGCAACCGAGGCGAGAATCGCAAGAATCGCTGTTGAAATTCCCCACGAGATCAATGTTTGCCAGAAAGGTAGGCGGAATGCGAAAAATGAAATATCCATATTGAATTGTGGATCTTTCACGCCAAAAGGAGTTGAGTTTCTAAAGAGCAACCAGGTGCTCCACATTTGCGATCCTGCAGATCCTGCAAAGTAGAAGAGCGCAATGCTCGAACCAATAAACAACGGGCGACGAATTGGTTCGACCTGTGAACGGTAACGCTCGAGGTTATCGGCCTCAACGGTCATCGGTACATAGAGCGGACGACGCTTGTATGCCAACAAAACATTGAACATAACAATCAGTGAAGTTACTAATCCCGCAACTATAAATAGAGTTGCCTTTGTTGTCAGAATCGTTGACCAGGTGCTTGTGAAGTCAACAGATTTGAACCACAACCAATCGGCGTAAAAACCACTGAGCGCTGTAAAGAGGGCTGCGGTGATTACAAGAATTCCAATTGTTAATGCCAGTGGACTCTTGCGACCTTTGATTTGGAAGGATGGTCGTTGAAACTGAGGGTTATTCGTCATGGGCCAAAAGTATCGCAACGGGAATTGCGCCACCAATTCAAGCCCTCTAAGCAGGCTTTAAGGTAGAAACTACTTGCTAGAACTCTCCAAATAGTTGATCGCCTGTGCCAATGTGGCAACGGTGATCACCTTTATGCCATCTGGGAGTTCGCCGATCTCTTCGGCGTTATCGACCGGTGCAAAAAATACCGTCGCTCCTACCTTGTGGGCAGAGTTGATTTTTTCATTAATGCCACCGATTGGACCAACAACTCCGCGCTCTGTAATTGTGCCGGTTCCTGCAATGTGGCGACCCTGCAATAGATCCTTTTCCGTCAACAACTCAACCAGGCCGATGGAAAAAACAAGACCACCACTTGGGCCGCCAGTTTCACCAACTTTAAATACGATTTTTTCTGAATCCAATTGGCTTGCCCGCTCTAAACCTTGGGATTTAGTTGTACCCATAATCTCTGGGTGGGATTGCAAGTAATTAACTGCAGCAATAATCGCCTTATCTTGGGATTTGACCATGTCAGCTTTTGATTGCTTCTTCTCTTCCTCACTGGTTGTGCCAGGTGGATAGATCGATGACTTTGGATAGACACTGCGCTCTCCACTAATCCATGAGTACACAAGCTCAGGGCCAAATATCCATGTATCGGGGTTTGTCACTCTGATTGACATTAAATCGATGCGTCCATTAGCAGGGTAATTGACTAGGCCTTTGAAGGTGATAACCCCTTTGAAAATATTTTGCGCTTCTCCCGGTAAGACAATTGAATATGGGAGTGGAGCAAGGGTTGCTAAAGCAAAAAAGATTCCTAAAGTTGCAGTGAGTAATCGTGGCAGGCGCGAGAATCTCATCGTTTAGAAATTATCTGTTCTCGCGATTGGTAAGGGGTGACCTAGTTGGAGGACCCGGCATCAAGTGAACCGCTTGCCGAAGTTCCAGATTCATTAGCTGCTGAATCAGAGGAACCAGTTGAGCCTTTACTGTGCAGCTCGCTCTTACCTGCAGAAGTGGTTGAAGTAATTATCGCTGCGCCAGTTGCAGCATCACGCGCCTGAGAATCTCTGAGTGAGTCCTGAAAACGTTGGAACTGACCAACGGAACGTTGTGTTTCTTGCTGAAACTTTCCCTCAAACTTTGTTACCCAAACAACATATCCGAGTGCACCAATGAGTCCAATTGCTGGGACTACCCACCAGATGAGAGCTGCGAATGCGTTGGACATGAGGCCAGCCTACTGGTTGATGGTGTTGAGCGCTGACAGGTGTCGGGAGAGAGGCAAATTCCAATGGATCCTCAAGAGATCAGCAAAAGTATGGAGTAGAACAGGAATAGAACGGAGTGCGAAGTTGTTCCAACACTGGGAGGATTGATCCATGACACCTTTTGGCTTCACACCAGATAACTCAGATGGTTCTAATGAACCGGTTGATTTTGCTGCCATGATGCAACAGATGCAGGAACAGATTCAAGAGCAGTTTTCAAAGCTTGGAATCAATGGTCCAGGGTTTACTGGTTCAACTGAAGCGCTTCCAAAAAATATTGTGCGCGATACAGCCAAGAAGTTTGCAACCGCTCAAGGTTCGGCACCAATCGGCGCAAATGATGTTTCAGATGTCGAGCAAGCCTTTTCCATCGCAGAGTTATGGCTCAATGATGCAACCTTCTTCCCGCAATCACCTAACTCTGGAAATGTTGCACTGGCTCGTACCGATTGGGTGGATTCAACCCTGGCGGGATGGCAAACAACGGTAGAGCCATTAGCTACTGGATTGTCATCTGCAATTGGCGATTTACTTAAACAAGCACAGGGTGAGGCAAATCCTCTCGGCGAAGAGAATCCATTTGGCCAAGAGCAGATGCAACTGCCGATTGGAATGATCTCTGCACTGCTCAACTCATTTATTGGCTCGCTTATTGCTACCCAACTTGGCCAAGCAATTGGTGGGCTTGCAGGCAAGGTGACAGGTGCACATGATGTTGGTTTACCCCTTATTGATGCTGCTTATCCGAGTTTGGTGCCGCAAAATGTTAAGGAATGGGCGACGGATTTAGATATTCCGATGGAAGAGGTTCGAATCTTTCACGCTTTACGTGAATCAGCGATCGCACGTTTGTTTGCTCACAACCCATGGCTGGTTTCTTATATTCGCACCGCCATTACCGATTACGGCAAGGGCATCAACATTGATATGGAAGCGATTCAAGAGCAAGCACAGCGCGCCTTTGAATCTGGAAATGGATTTGATCCATCAAATCCAGAGAGCCTAACGATTGCACTCAATGATGGAATTTTCACCCCGCAAGAGAGCCCAGCACAACGCGCAGCTTTAACAAAATTGGAGACAGCTCTTGCATTAATTGATGGATGGAGCGAAGAGGTTGTCGCACTTGCGGCAGGTGAGCGACTTCCTAACATTGGAGCGCTTCAAGAAACTTTGCGTCGTCGTCGTGCAACATCTGCACCGGCGCAGCAACTTTTCTCATCTCTTTTAGGTTTGCAGGTTTCACCACGACTTGCTCGAGAGTCAGCTGCTTTTTGGAAACAGATACGTGAATTAAAGGATGTTGAATCACGAGATCGCGTGTGGAGTGGAATTCTTCCTTCTGCAGATGATTTATTAACACCTGAGAGTTTCATGAAGAGCCTCGAAGTGCCCGATGATTTGTCGGGGTTGCTCTAAAAAGAAGACCGAACTCCCCGATGTTTTGTCGGGGTTGCACTCAATAGAAAAGCGAACTCCCCGGTCACTTGCTCTAAGTCAGCCTTCCCCTTGCTGACGTAGAACTGTTATCCGAGGAGTTCGTTGTCGTAAAGTAAGTCTTTCTCGGCTGATTATCAACTGAGCGCGACGTTGACAAAGGGTATTTTTCTCCGATAGTGGAGAATTTTTCGAGCTACTCGATTGAAGTGAAAGGGTTGAAGATCCCATCAATGGAGGCGTCGATGATGATCTGTGCAGCAAGAAAAAGAAATCGCGCCATCGATCCCTCAATCTCTCAAGGTTAAGTTGAGAGATGACCTACTATTTTTCTCAAAGGCAAGGCTCACTTTTCTCAAAGGAGAGCTTGGCCAATCCACGATGTGAAGGGAGCTGGCGCAAATGAATAGCTTCACAAACTCTGAAGATTCCGACAGCCCTGATCACGCTCCCGCCTTTGTTGAACAGACCTTGGATGGCGACACTCTGCCAGGGATCTCAGAGGGCGAGATCATCGTCATTAGATCTACCCGTCGAAAGAAAAATATCTCCGCCTACCGCCAAGGTGGTCGCATCGTTGTCTCCATCCCTGCACGTATGAGCAAGGCGGATGAGCGGGCGATGGTCCCGGAGATGGTGGCCAAGATCCGAGCACAAGAGGCCGCGGCCACGATGAGCGAGGAGCGGCTGAGTTCCAGGGTTGATGAGCTGCTGACCGAGCTCGCCCCTGAAATCTCCCTACGGCCTTCCTCCATCAACTGGCGGGGAATGCGCGAGCGCTGGGGCTCCTGCACCGGAACCGACCGCACCATTCGAATCTCCGACCGGCTCAAGGGCGCTCCCGACTACGTTCTGGATTATGTCCTCTTTCATGAGGCGATCCACCTGCAGTTCTTTGACCATGGCGCTGAATTCAAGGCGCTGCTCGCCCGATTCCCCCTGGAAGCCCAGGCTGAGGCCTATTTGAGCGGGTATGAGGCGGCCGAGAACGCTTTGACCGCCCCTGAGGCTCTAAAAAAACTCCTAAATAAAGGGGTGTAGATAGGCTCATTTGAGCGTATTGGCGAGTAATCTCATACACGAACGCCTGCCCCACACGGGGAGCATCCCGACGGGATCGCAAGCGTCGATAGGAGGAAAAGAATGACTGCAGAGACATACAAAGGTGACGCTTACTGCGTTAAGTGCAAAGAGAAGCGTGAATTCGAGGGAACCGTAAAGGTCT
>CAXNDW010000047.1:0-7059 GCA_964201405.1 Candidatus Planktophila sp. | reverse complement strand
ACCGGTTTCGGCGATAATTCGCTTCTTACCCATGCGCTTGGTCAGTAAGGCTTGACCTAAAACATTGTTGATCTTGTGGGAACCGGTGTGGTTGAGATCTTCTCGCTTAAGGAAGATTCGTGCACCACCTGCATGTTCAGAAAATCTCTTTGCCTCAGTAATGATGCTTGGGCGACCGGTATAGCTCTTGTGAAGCTCGGCAAGTTCAGCTAAAAACTCTGGATCCTTTTGCGCGGTGTTGTGCGCGATCTCCAGCTCATTCAAGGCACCGATCAAAGCTTCAGGAACAAAACGTCCACCGTACTCTCCGAAGTGACCTGCGCTGCTCATAGTTAAAGCCTACCGAGCAATTGGTTGATCGCAACTGATGGAGATCCAGAACGAACCAGTGCCTCACCAACCAAAATCGCTGTTGCACCGCACTCTTGAGCAAATGCAACCTCTTGGCGGGTTGAGATTCCAGACTCTGCAACTCGTGCCATTGATATAGGAATCTGTGGAATCAACTCAGAAAATGCTCGAGCATCGACCTCTAGAGTTTTTAGGTTGCGAGAATTCACGCCAATAATGTCAGGAGAAATCTCCAGTGCACGTTCTAGCTCATCGTGGGTATGAACCTCGATCAAGGATCTCATTCCGAGCTCTTTAGCCAGATGAAAGTAATCCTCTAGTTGGTACTTGCTTAAGGCGGCAACAATAAGCAATACAACATCTGCACCATGTGCGCGCGCTTCATAAAATTGATACTCATCAACCATAAAATCTTTACGCAGAATCGGAAGATCTATCGCTTTTCTGACCGCATCTAAATCAGCAAGTGATCCACCAAATCGACGCTGCTCAGTTAAAACGCTCACAACATGTGCACCGGCTTCTTCATACTGGGCAGCTAATCCGGCGGGGTCGGTGATAGTGGCCAACGCACCTTTGCTCGGTGAAGATCGCTTGACTTCGGCGATCAATGAGATCTCTTCACTTAATAAATTTGGTAAACAGTCACGAACCGCCGGAGCAACCTCTATGCCTTCTTGTAACTGTGCCATAGACAAACGTCTGGCAGCAAGATCCTCCCGCACGCCTTCGATGATTGAATCTAAAACACTCATGGCTTCTCATCCACCGTTGGATCAATGCCATGATCCAAGGAGCTCCAGGTGTTGAGTTGTCGAGGTTTGCGTTCGTATCGGGATGAGAGTTTAAATCGCTTGGATATCAACACCACTAAACCAAATACAAGAGCTAGAGAAATCAGTAGAGGCACAAACTCTTTCATTGGGATTGCACCAATCGATTAGCGGCGTGAACTGCGGTTAATACCGCCGCTGCTTTATTGCGGCACTCTTGATTTTCTGATTCTGGATCTGAGTCTGCAACGACACCTGCACCTGCCTGAACATAGGCGGTTCCTTTGTATAGCAAAGCGGTTCTAATGGCGATACATGTATCAAGGTTTCCGGTGAAGTCGATATAACCAACGATTCCACCGTAGACACCACGTCTGGTTGTTTCAAGCTCTTCAATGATCTCCATAGCGCGGGGTTTAGGCGCACCTGACAAGGTACCGGCAGGAAATACTGAGAAGAGAGCATCCACCGGGGAAGATTTCTTGGAGAGCTTTCCGATAACTGTCGAAACAATGTGCATCACATGCGAGTAGCGTTCAATATGCATGAAATCAATAACTTCTACGCTGCCTGGTGCACAGACTCGTCCCAAATCATTTCGACCCAGATCTACAAGCATCAGGTGTTCTGCCCGTTCCTTCGGATCTGCCAACAACTCTTCAGCTAATCGATGATCCTCTTCAGGATTTGCTGAACGCTTACGGGTGCCTGCGATTGGATGAATCATTACATCCTCTTGGTTTACCTTAACCAGTGCCTCTGGACTTGAGCCAACTATCTCGACTCCATCAGTAAAACGGAATAAATACATGTATGGTGAAGGATTATTCAGTCGAAGCATTCGATAAACATCTATCGCGTCTGCCGAGCAAGGCATTGCGAAGCGCTGTGACAAAACAACCTGGAAAGCCTCTCCTGCAAGGATTTCTTCCTTGACCTGTGCAATATTTTTCTTGAACGCTTCTGCTGAAATATTGCCTTCATAATCAGGTAAGGAAAAATCGGGGATCGCCGCGGCATCTCCAGGAAGTGAAACAGCCAAATCAGATTGCATGCGATCTAATCGTTCGATGCACGATGCATAAGCCTCATCGATTCGGTCATCGCTTCCATCCCAATTGATCGCGTTAGCAATCAAAGTGATAGTTCCATTGCTGTGATCCATCACCGCTAAATCACTTGTTAGCATAAAGGAAAGTTCTGGAAGCGGAATGTCTTTCTGGGCAAGTGAAGGAAGTTTTTCTAATCGACGAACAACGTCGTAGCCCATGAAACCAACTAATCCACCAGTAAGTGGTGGAAGACCTGCGATCTTGGGAGATTTTAAATGTGCAGCAGATAAACGCAACGCATCTAATGGATCAATACCTGTAGGTGCTCCAGCGGGAGCGTTCCCCTGCCAATACGCCAATCCATCTTTCTCACTTAATGTGGCTTCGCTACGAACTCCAATAAATGAATATCGAGACCAAGCACCACCATGTTCTGCAGATTCCAGTAAGAAGGTATTTTCAGCGCTCTTTGCTAATTTCTTATAAACACCTAGTGGAGTTTCAGAGTCCGCCAAAAGTACCCGCGACACTGGGATCACATTGGAAACCTTCGCGTAGGCGCGAAACTCTTCTAGATTCATTGTTTACGATCGCAGCTCTAGTGGAGTGTGGAAACAGGTGCGATCTCCTGTATGACAAGCTGCACCGGTTTGGATTACCTGCATAACTATTGCATCGCCATCGCAATCTAAAGAGATTGCTTGTACATCTTGATAATGTCCAGAGGTTGCACCCTTAACCCACAGCTCATTTCTGCTGCGTGACCAGTACGTTGCTTTACCTGTAGTCAGGGTTAACTCCAGTGATTGGGCATTCATATAGGCCAACATCAACACCTCTTTGCTTGTTGAATCTTGGACAATTGCAGGAATTAACGCCTGCGGATCCTTGAGAAGAGCAGCTACCTGCGGATCCAAAGTTGTCATGCGCTTATTCTGCCCTACCTAATGGGTACGGCGCGCACCGGATAATTGTGCTTACCGAGATAGCTCTTCACATCCCCTATGCGGTGAACGCCAAAGTGAAAAACACTTGCTGCCAATAGCGCATCTGCGCCAGCATCTAGGGCGGCTGAGAAATCTTCAAGCGAACCAGCGCCACCGCTGGCAATCAAAGGAACCTTTGAAACCGCACGAACTGCAGTAATCATCCCTATGTCATAACCTGCACGAGTTCCATCAGCATCCATCGAATTGAGCAAGATCTCACCAACACCAAGTGCGCACGCTTGTTCTACCCAGGCAAGTGCATCAACACCAGCGCTTTGTCGACCACCATGTGTTGTTACTTCAAAACCAGAATCGGTTCGTGCCCGTCGTGCATCTACTGAGAGGACAAGAACCTGTGATCCAAATCGATCCGCGATTTCAGCTATCAGTTGCGGACGAGCTAGCGCTGAGGTGTTTATCGAAACCTTGTCGGCACCTGCACGCAATAAGCGATCAACATCTTCAACAGATCTGATTCCACCACCCACTGTTAATGGAATGAAAACTTGTTCTGCAGTGCGACGCACAACATCAAGAGTTGTTTCGCGCCCCGCCACACTTGCAGAAATATCTAAAAATGTTAACTCATCAGCACCTTCGCTGTTGTACAACGAAGCCATTTCAACGGGATCGCCCGCATCGACTAAATCGGTAAAATTGACACCCTTGACCACTCGGCCATCAGTTACATCAAGGCACGGGATGATTCGAACTGACAGTGTCATTTACCGCTGACCTTGAGAGCCTCTTGCAATGTGAACTTTCCTGCATACAAAGCCTTACCCACGATGGCACCTTCAACACCTGTTGCACGCAGAGCAGCCAAGGCTGCAATGTCATCTAATGATGAAATTCCACCGCTAGCTATAACTGGCTTTGTCGTTGCAGCACACACTGATTTCAATAACTCAATATTTGGCCCTGCAAGAGTTCCATCCTTTGCAACATCTGTTACAACATATCGGGCACATCCATCACGATCTAAACGGGCTAGGGTCTCAAACAAATCCCCGCCCTCTTTAGTCCATCCACGTGCCGCCAATGTATGTCCACGTACATCTAAGCCAACAGCGATGCGATCGCCATGTTCTGCGATTACTCGTGCGGTCCAGTCGGGATCCTCCAACGCAGCGGTGCCTAAGTTCACTCGGCGACAACCAGTTGCAAGTGCGCGACGTAAAGATTCATCATCGCGAATTCCACCTGAGAGCTCGACCTTGATATCCAACTTTCCAACAACCTCGGCCAAAAGCGCTGAGTTTTCACCACGACCAAAGGCTGCATCCAGATCTACCAGGTGAAGCCATTCAGCACCCGCTGCTTGAAACTCAAGTGCAACATCAAGAGGTGCTCCGTAAATGCTTTCTTTATCGAGTTCGCCTTGGACCAAGCGAACTGCGCGACCATCTTTAACATCGACCGCCGGAAGAAGTTCTAAGTAACTCATAGCGATCCCACCCAGTTCTTAATCAATGCAAGACCAGCCGACCCAGATTTTTCTGGGTGAAACTGTGTTGCACTGATATAGCCATCTTCAACAGCTGCTAAAAATCTTTCGCCATGAGTACTCCACGCCTGAGTTTTTCCAACCGCCTTCTTTGCTGCATAGGAGTGCACAAAGTAGAAAGACTCTGTTTCAATCCCCCTAAACAATATTGAGTCGGGGCTGGATTCCACCGTGTTCCAACCCATGTGAGGCAGAATCGGAGCTTCGAGTTGAGAAATTGTTCCATCCCACACACCGACTCCTGCATGCGCACCGGATTCTGCGTGCTCTGTACCCTCACTAAACATAATCTGCATTCCGATACAGATACCTAATGTGGGCCGTTCCTTTTCTAAACGCTCACGGACAATCGCTGCACCATCAACACCGTTTAATCCATTCATGCATGCTGCAAATGCGCCAACACCTGGAACTACTAATCCTTCTGCTTCAACTGCAATTGAGCGATCAGAGGTAACAACTACCTCTTTCCCCGCTGTCGCAAATGCACGTTCTGCAGAACGTAGATTTCCAGAGCCGTAATCAAGAATTGCTATCAAAGAGAACCTTTTGTAGAAGGGATTCCGGCAACTCTGCCATCAAGAGAGACTGCATCGCGCAAGGCACGTGCAACAGCCTTGAACTGCGCTTCTAAGACGTGGTGTGCGTTGCGACCTTCGAGTACGCGGATGTGAAGAGCGATTCGAGCTTCTGCAACTATTGACTCCCAAATATGTTTTCCAAGGGTAGTATCAAAGGTGCCAATAAGTTCAACGATCTCTGGTTGACGGTGCACAAGGTATGGGCGACCTGAAAGATCAACGGCAGCCTGTACTAGAACTTCATCAAGCGGAACCATTGAGTCACCGAAGCGACGGATGCCAGCCTTGTCTCCCAGCGCTTCGCGAAGCGCCTGTCCAAATGCAAGAGATGTATCTTCAACGGTGTGATGTGAATCCACATCTACATCACCAGTTGTCTTAACAGTTAAATCAAAGCCTGAGTGCTTACCTAATTGAGACATCATGTGATCAAAGAAGGGTACGCCAGTATCTACATCGATGATGCCCTGGCCATCTAGATTGATCTCAACCAGTACATGCGACTCTTTTGTTTTTCTCTCGACGCGTGCTGTTCTCATGGGTATCTCCTTTAAATGAGCTCTTTGAGGGCTGAAATAAACAATTGATTTTCGGCGTCATTGCCAATAGTGACTCTTAAGTACCCTGATAATCCCACATCTCGTATCAGAACACCCTTTTCAAGCAAGGCCGACCACAGCTGTGGCGCATCCTGCTTAAAACCTGTGAAGAGAACAAAGTTGGCGCTACTAGGAATCGTGCTTAATCCCAATGCACCAAGGGCTGCGACCATACTTTCGCGAGCAGCGATTAGGGCTGAAACCCCTGCTAACAGCTCGGCTCGATGATCAATCGCTACCTGTGCTGCCGCTTGGGTGAGCGCGCTGAGGTGATACGGCAATCGAACAATCATCATCGCATCCTTAACCGCTTGATCACTTACTAAGTAACCGACCCGAGCTCCGGCAAAGGCAAAGGCTTTGCTCATTGTGCGTATAACGATGACATGAGGATTATTGCTGATCAATGTAACAGCAGATATTTCTTGAGAGAACTCTGCATACGCTTCATCAACAACCAACAATCCACCAACGCTCTTGGCGGCATCAGCTAACCGTTTAATCTCATCGATTGTTACCGCACCACCCGTTGGATTGTTAGGTGTAGTAATAAAGGTAAGGGTTGGCTTGTTTTTGATGATCTCGGCCACGGCATCATCGATGTTGAGAGAAAAGTCAGGATTGCGCTTTCCATCGAGCCATTGAGCACCAGTCGTTTTTGCTATCAACGGGTGCATTGAATAAGAAGGCGTGAATCCTAAAACCAGATCTTGAGCAAAAGCTAAGAAAATTGATTGAATGATTTCATTGGAGCCATTAGCCGCCCAGATATTGTCTGCGGTGAAATCAGTACCGCAGCCTTCATTAATGTATGTGGCCAATTTGGTACGCACAAGAGTTGCATCACGATCTGGGTAACGGTTTAAATCAGATGCAACCTTTGCAACCGCATCGGTGATCGCCTTTTGTAAGGCTGGTGAGGGTGAATAAGGATTCTCATTGGTATTCAAGGTTGCTTTAGCCGGAAGTTGCGGGGCACCATACGGTGTCATTGGACGCAGAGTTTCACGCAGAGGTAACCAACTTGGCCAACTCATGACAAATTCTCCAGACGCACCGTCATTGCCTCACCATGTGCAGGAAGATCTTCAGAGTTTGCCAAGGTCACTACGGTGTCAACAATCTCGGTAAAGGCCTTCTGGCCATACTCAATAAAGTGCAATCCGCGCAGAAATGTTTGAACTGAAAGTCCACTTGAGTGGCATGC
>CAXNDW010000046.1:0-7383 GCA_964201405.1 Candidatus Planktophila sp. | reverse complement strand
CCCTACATCAACAACAACTTGATCCATCCATCAGAGGTCATTCATGCAGCGGTGAAGGCATTTAACGGTGGCACCGTCCCAATCGAATCCGCCGAAGGCTTTATCCGCCAGATCATTGGCTGGCGAGAATATGTCAATGGCATGTATTGGTTCTTAGGCCCTGATTACCGCGAAAACAATCAGTTAAAGGCAGCTAGAAAACTACTGCCGCTTTTTTCTGATCCATCTAAAACCCAGATGAACTGCATCAAAGAAACAGTGACAGATATTCAAAACCGCGCATGGGTTCACCACATCCCCCGCTTAATGTTGTTGTCCAACCTTGCCCTTATAACCGGGACAAACCCGCAAGCCTTTCTGGATTGGATGCGTGAAGTCTTTATCGATGCATCGGAATGGGTGATGGTTCCCAACGTTATTGGCATGGGAGTTCATGCAGATGGTGGGCAGATGATGACCAAGCCATATGCAGCAGGTGGTGCTTACATTTCACGAATGTCTAACTACTGCAAAACATGTGCCTATAACCCAAAGCTGCGCACAGGTGAGACCGCTTGTCCTTTCACAACCCTGTACTGGGATTTCCTAGATCGTCACAAAGAAGCCTTTGCTAAAAATCACCGCATGAGTCAACAAGTATTTGGCCTTAATCGTTTATCCGATCTGCCCGAACTTCGTGAACGAGCCCAAGAGGTTTTGTCTGGCCTAGAAAAAGGTTTGATTTAATCGTGGTGGAAGTCCTCGCCACGACCTTTTTTGAATCTATTTTTCTTAAACCGCTGTGATTCTCTTACCCAACGAATATGTTGGATAATCTGCCTAATCTTTTCAATCACACCAATGACCCTCTCATTTCAAATGCGTTTGCAACTCGATCAACAGCAACTATGAAAGCTGCAGTACGCAGATCTACCGAGTACTTTTTGGAGACTTCGTGAACATTTCCAAAGGCCTTTTCCATTCGTGTATCCAGTTCGCGACGGAATTTATCGATGGGCCAACTAAATTGTTGAATGTTTTGCGTCCATTCGAAGTAAGAGCCCATAACACCGCCAGAATTGGCCAAAATATCTGGAACGATCGTTACCCCATTCATACGCAACTCTTTATCGGCGCTAGCGGTTAGAGGTTGATTAGCTCCTTCAATAATGAAGTCGGCATTTATCCTTGAAGCGTTGCTTTCATTTATAACGCCACCAAGTGCTGCCGGTATCAAAACATCGCACTTGATCTCAAGGACTTCTGCAGCGCCAATACTTTCTCCTACCTCTAGTCCTGCAAGTGTTTTACGCATAAAAATAGACTCAATATCAATCCCTTTAGGATAAAAAATACCCCCGGTTACATCTGAGATTGCAACAACCTTCATTCCCAGTTCTTGGCAAACAAGTGCGGCATAGCGACCTACATTTCCAAATCCTTGTATTGCAACTGTTGCACCCTTAACTTCGGCCCCACTTTTCTCCAAAGTCGCAGCTGCAATTTGTGCAACACCTCGGCCTGTTGCCTCCTCGCGTCCAGCTGCACCAAATAACTCGACAGGCTTTCCTGTAACACATGCTGGCTGAAAACCCTCTAGGCGATGAAATTCATCCATCAACCAAGCCATGGTGTGTGCATCCGTGCCCATGTCAGGTGCTGGAATATCACGTTGATGTCCCAAAACGTGGACCAAAGAGCGGGTCCAGCGGCGCATGACCTCTTCCTTTTCAATTACTGACAAGGTTGATGGATCAACTGCGACGCCACCTTTTGCACCACCAAATGGAACATCAATCAATGCCGTCTTCCACGTCATCAACGATGCCAGCGCGCGGACCTCGTCTAGATCGACGGATTGGTGAAATCGAATTCCACCTTTGCGAGGTCCGCGAGCACTGGAATGCTGCACTCGATATCCAGTTAAAACTTGAATGTCATCATCACGATGCAAAGGAATTGAGATAACTACCTCGCGTTCACAACTCTGCAGCGAGGAGATCAGCCCTGGCTTTAAACCCAGAATTTCTCCGGCTTGTGCGACCCGATCATTAACTTCAGTAAATGCTGAATGTGTCATGTCGTAAAGGGTGCTACTTCATGTTGAACTCCATGCAAACAGTTAGTGATAATTGGCCGAACATCCCTAATTGCTCGGGCAGGACCGATTAACCCAAAGTTCACCTGACATTTCACGAGAAATCTGGCCCTACCCATTGGTAGAGGCGGATTATTGAACCGCTTCCCCATTCAAGCTCAAACAAAGAAGGGAAGCGTCATGTCAAAGTATGAGTTTTTTCCAACGTGTTATGCATGTAGATCAATTGATTTAGAAATAGTTCACAACGATGACTTCGGTCCTATGACCGCATGCACTCAGTGTGGTTACAGCTGGGTCTCCACCTTCGAAGATTTCACAGCTGACATCACTATTACAAAGGCTTCTTAGCCACCTGAATTCACCACCTGCTTACCTGACATTCACTCCGTTAATATCAGTGGATAATTTCCCCATGTAATCCTTAATTCATGATTTCGCCAGATTCATTCTTATCACTACGCATTTTCGGATCTGTACCCGAATTTGACCATCAACTTGAACTAGATGAGCGCGCAAAGTTTGCCCGCACCCGCAGAGATATTGAACTGCAACAACAAGAGTTGCTACAAAAGGCGCTTCTAGAAGAGCGCCAACTCTCTCTGTAAAAACTGACTGACCTCAACCGTAACTTTACTTGCTCTGGTATTTGGCAAAGCTCTTTCCGCCATCTCTTGATGAGTAGATAGAACTTCCCATAACAAATGCAATCAACTTGTTTGATTGAGTAACTGAGCTAATGGTGCTGGGCATTGACACTAACTTCTTCCATGATTTTCCAGCATTTTTAGATTGGTACAAATCTCTGTCTGATGCTGCAATCAGACTTCCCTTAATCCAGTCAATTGATTCAACAACAAATGGTGTTTTCATCTCTTTTATATTTTTAAGTGCATTAGTTGATTGGAACAACTTTGCATCCTTAACCACAACTACTGATGCTTTTCTGCTGGGGTTAGGAGCGATGTCGGTATAAGTATTTACTCCGCGCTTGCTCCAACTCTTTCCACCATTTGCCGAGTACATCAGCTGGCCAGAACCAGAATCTGCTCCATAAATTTCATTACCGACATTCTCTAAGGTGTGAAAATCGACAACACCTGAAAGAGATATCTCCTGCCACTTTCCTCCTTGCCGAGGTGTAAAGAGCAGACCAACAGGTTCTTTTAACTTTGAGCCTGCACCAGGATGTCCGCTGGCAAACAATCCTTTGTTGGATACAGCCAAACCCATGACATCAAATCGTTCAGGATTGATTCTCTTTACGCTTTTCTCACTCAAGTATTGATACAGACCTTCGTGGGTACCAAGAATGATTTGATCACCAAATGCTCGCACGACGTGAATATGTGACAAGGTGCCGATACTTTCCCCAGAAGCAGTTGCAGCAGGTGCCCATACTCCCAGCGTAATCAATACCGCTATTACGATTTTTTTCATCACTACACCCTTCCTGCAAATGGCATCATGCCTGGCATGCTGTAAATATCTGAATAACGCAAGCCGCTCTTTGTCGAACGTGCCTCCCACATCATGCCGTTACCAGCATAAATACTGATGTGGTGGATTGTGCTGATAGTTCCTTTGTATGAATAAAAGAGAAGATCTCCAGGCTCCATTTCAGCCAATGGAATCTGCTTGGTATAGGTGTAATACAAACCAGAGTTAAGTCGATCCCAAATCGGCCACCCTAGCCCTGCAGATTTATATGCGGCGTAAACCAAACCTGAACAATCAAATGAGTTCGGACCTTCATCGCCCCATACATATGGCTTCTTGGCAAGCACCTGTCGCTTTGCAAACTCAACGGCTTGCAAACGTTGCGCTTGGGTTGTTCTGGAACTCTTTGCTCCTGTTGGCCCACCTGTACGCCAGATTTTTGATTGGCCGGTGACCTTAGTCGCCTCATTTGCGCGTGTTTCTTCCAGGATCGCCAACTGTCGGCGTTGCTCTAATGTGATGCGAACTTTTTTGGCTGATGCCAAATCACGTTGCAACTTGTCTTGAACCGCCTGCAACTTGTCGACCTCTTTTTGCTGCTCTGCGCGGGCATCATCTGCCTCTTTCTTGGCATCGGCAACGCGAATTGTCACTACTCGTTGCACCTCACGTGCAGCATCTGCGATAACTCTTGCTTTTTGCGCCTTGTCCTCTGCAGATTTAAACCGAGACAAGGCGGTCTTATTTGCCGCACCCAAATTATCAAGGGTAGAGATACGGTCAATTATTTCTTGAGGCCCATTGGCATCAAGGAGCATTTCAATATCGGTTAACCCACCACCGGTGCGATATGCATGCACCGCCAACTTTCCAATTTCTCGATGTGTAAAGGCAACCGATGCAACCGCTTCTTGGTACACCTGTGCCGCAGCATTTGATTTTGCAGTAGCGCGAGCTAGCTCATTTCGCGCTGCAAGATACTTTGCATCGGCTGCCTTTGCGATCGCGGTTAAGGCTCGTAAATTTCCACGAGCACTTTCAAGGCGTTTCAAGGCTTCAGCGGCAGCCTTTTTCTTTGCAGCCTCAGCTTTTTTGGCAGCCTCGATCTGAGCAAGGGTAGGTTTGTGATTGCTTGCGCTGCCAACCGACATCGGAGCAAATAAGGCCAACATCAATACAAACGCGATTTTCTTCATAAAGGATTTATCTCTCATTACAATCGACGAGCTCCGACAAAAGGTTTCTTTCCAAACATCTTTACAAACTTAACAACCTCAACTCTTTTTCCGGGGCGAGGTGCCTGAACCATCTTTCCTCCACCCATGTAGATAGATACATGGCTAATTGGCTTTCCAAAAAATAGTAAATCTCCAGGTTTCAAGGATGATGCTGGAATGTTTTTTCCATACTTGACTTGGATGCGCGATGAGTGTGGCAATGAAACACCAGCTTTTTGAAAAGAGCGCATGGTTAATCCGGAGCAATCCCAACGGGTAGGACCTGCGGCAGCCCACACATAGACATCTCCAACTTGAGCAAGGGCGTACTTCAGTGCAATTGAGCCTCGCGTGTTATCCCCTTTGTAACTTTGCGCATACTTTTTAGACTCATTTAATATTTTGCTCTCTCTAGCCGCCTCTTCACGGGCAAGTCTTTCTCTATCCTCTTTCTTCAAACTGTTGAGAATCTTTTGTGCCGCAGCTAAATCTTTTTTCGCATCAGTAACCTGTCGGTTTAACTTGGCACGTTCGGCTCTAAGGAGCGCCGTTTTGTCCTGCACAACCAATTGAGTTGCCTCAACATTTTGCTTTTTCAGTGCAAACTCGCGTAACTGTTGTCCATACTTTCTAGAAACCATCTCGAGCACACCTGCATCAGATAGGTACTTGGTGGGATCTGATGAGAAAAGTAGATCTAACCCCTGCCCCAACCCTGAACTGGTGTATTGGGAAACAGCTATCCGAGACAAAGTAAGTCCTGCCGAATCCAGCTCTTTGCGTAGAGCTGACTCCCTGCCCTCAAGCAGTGAGGTTTGCTTTTCTAGCTGCTTGATTCGAATAGTTGCTTCATTTGCCGCCTCAAACTTTTCTGCCGCCAAGGTGCGCAATCGATCCACTTCGTTCTGGGCGGTTTCAACTGTGGGGACAGCCCAACTATTGCTACTGGGTATCAAACCAAGCAGCAAAGCAAAAATAATAATAAAACCGTGCATGGGTAAACCTTTCTCGCAAAACCTGGACAGGGGCGAGAAGGTTCTAGATTCGGGAGACCCCTAACTGAGGCAAGGAGAGAGTCAGATTCTTTTCAATCTTGGCTCGATAAATTGCAACTACAGAGTTAAGCGCTGCAACATTGACCTTAAAGGTTGCGAAATGATTTTTGAGCAAGAACCTGGTGCCAAGTATCAAGACAAGATAAAAGATTCCAGTACAAATATCAGAGATTAATCCGCTATTAAGTACCCCTTGAGCGGCGGTTGAATTAGTGGCTGAGTTTGCAGACTGCGTATGAACATGATCCCCGTGTGATGCATGAGCAACTGTTGTTGCCGCAGCTACGGCAATAGGTTCATCATGGCAACTCTTTGCAACTACAACCGCAGTGCTTGCAAGAGTAAGAAAAATAAGGGCAGCACCAACTAGCTTGGTGAGCATGCTGCGCTTTTTTTGCATGCCAAATGATAACAATCACAGCCACATCTGCCCCTTTCGTCAGGCTGAGAGTTTTGGCGAGTTCACATAGACTGCACGCATGAGCGCACTCTTTAATCCATTAACAATCGGAAATGTTGAATTCCCCAACCGCATCTGGGTTTCACCAATGTGCCAGTACATGGCCAAAGATGGCTTTGTCGGCCAGTGGCACGATGTGCACCTAGGCTCCTTTGCAACAGGTGGCACCGGTTTAATCATGGTTGAAGCAACAGGTGTTGTTCCTGAAGGACGTATCTCTATTGGTTGCCCATCTATTGAAGATGATGAGCATGCTGCAGCCTTTGCACCGATTATTGATTTTGCCCACCAACACAATGTGAAGATGGGAATTCAATTAGCTCACGCGGGTCGCAAAGGTGGAACCGCACTGCCTTGGGCAGATCACCGCATGGCTACCCCTGAAGAAGGCGGCTGGCAATCTGTTTCATCATCTGCAATTGCCTTTGAAGGTTACGCCCCACCACGTGCGCTAACTATTGATGAGATCCATCAACTAACAAAGGATTTCGCATCTGCTGCAAAGCGATCAGTTGACGTTGGCTTTGATGTTATTGAACTCCACGCTGCTCACGGATACCTGTTCCACCAGTTCTATTCACCTCTTGCCAATGACCGAACCGATGAATACGGCGGATCATTTGAAAACCGCATCCGCTTCTTAATCGAAACCGTTGATGCGGTAAAGGCGGCAATCCCTGCAGGCACACCACTTTTTGTTCGCATCTCTGCCACCGACTGGGTTGATGGAGGCTGGAACCTGATTGACTCTGTCGAGATGTGCACACAGCTAAAGGCACACGGTGTTGATCTTGTAGATGTATCAACCGGTGGAAATGTTCACAACGCACCGATTAAGCCAACCCCAGGTTTCCAAGTTCCCTTTGCTACCGCTATCCGCGCAGAGACCGGAATCATGACTACCGCTGTTGGCCTCATTACCGAGCCAGAGCAAGCAGATCACATCATCCAAACCGGTGAAGCAGATGCGGTCTTTATGGCACGTGAGTTCCTGCGCAATCCACGTTTTCCTTTGTACGCCGCAGAAAAACTTGGCATGAAAATCCCATGGCCTCTTCCAATCGAACGCGGCCGCAAGCTGGTCTAAAGACCTGCCGAATCTCCATCAGGCGCACTAGCCCGTAACCCCGTACC
>CAXNDW010000045.1:0-7503 GCA_964201405.1 Candidatus Planktophila sp. | reverse complement strand
AGATAGAACAAGCTCACGCTGTGGTGTTAAGCGCAAACCCTTTTCATGTAGTTCATGTTTGGCAGCCATACGACAAGCCTACAGCCTTACTTTGTACGTGCGCGAAGTAAGAGGAGGTAAATCTCGCATCCTAGGCAGAATTTGAAGGCTGCATTCAAGAAAGCCGCGCCTAATGCACCAGCAACAGCGATTGAAAAGAGAAGATTCAACCCAGATGTCGCGCCGGCGATCGCAACCAATGCAAATAGCAATCCAACACTTTGTGCAAACTGTGGTGGACGTACATCCTCTTTTTCAAACTCATTTTTAAGACGTGGCTTTACAAGAGTTTTGTAAACAAATGCATACGGTGTGAACTGAGGACCCTTGAATGCACCAACTGCAAAAACAATCGCTTGCGCAACAATGAACCACACATTGTTCGTTGCCAGCGCCGCTGCTAAAACTACGGTTGTGATGCTTGCTCCAAAACGTGGACCCCGTGCATCAATTACAGTTGAAATCCTTTTTGATTGTGTTACCTGTGACATATACATTTCCTTTGGTAGTTGATTAATTGTTAAATAAAGAAACAATTAAGCAAGACACAAAGATGCAGCAATACGACCGTAGTCAATTACACGGCGCTTAGTAGCTGCTAACAACATAGGGTAAGAGTAAAGAGGTTGCACCGGTTATGCGAGTTGCAACTAATTCGCATCAACGGATTGCAGCGATTGCATGTAGCAATTGATCGCGCTTAGGCGCACCTACCGCTCGGCCAACCTCGTGCCCAACTGCATCTAGAAACAGAGTGGTTGGGGTACTGCGAATATCTAGCTGACGTACCAGTTCAAGGTTTGCTTCGGCATCGATTTCAACATGGGCCACATCTGCGATCTCGGTAGTGACATCCTCAATCAATAACCGGGTCGCTCTGCATGGCCCACAAAAGGCGGATGAGAACTGCAGAAGGGTGGCGCGAGAGCCTAAATCCGCACCAATCATCGCTGGTGTAATCAACCCCTTGTCTGAGGTGACCACGATCCTGCCGCGGGTGCGCTTATGCCACACGCCATATCCACTGGCTAAGACCAGCACGATCACAATTGGAAGCAAGGATTTCACGGGAGTAGTCTGTCTCAATGGCGAAGGTTCTGCTACTTACGAACACTCTTGGTGCCAGTGCTGAGGTGCTTCCAGCACTGGGTTTACTGCAGCACCAAGTACGTATTTTGCCTGCCGAAGCAAGTGTTCTCGTTGATGCGCCAGATTCTGATGTAGTAATCATCGATGCCCGCCGAGATCTTCCAGCTGTTAAATCCTTAACCAAACTTTTAGATTCCACCGGTGTTGGTTGTCCAATTATTGCGATCACAACCGAAGGTGGCCTCACAGCATTTAACGCTGATTGGGGAATTGATGATGTCATTTTGGATACTGCAGGTCCGGCAGAAGTGGATGCACGAATTCGCATTGCACTTGGAAAGCATGCAATTGAAATGGTTGCCGCAGATCCCCATGGTGGAGAAATTCGTAGCGGTGAAATTGCAATTGATGAAAGTACTTACACAGCACGTCTAAGAGGAAATGTTCTCGATCTAACTTTTAAAGAGTTTGAACTTCTAAAGTATTTGGCGCAACATCCAGGTCGCGTATTTACGCGAGCACAGTTGCTACAAGAGATTTGGGGCTATGACTACTTTGGCGGAACTCGCACAGTAGATGTTCACATTCGTCGACTACGTTCCAAGCTAGGTCCAGAGTTTGAAGCGATCATTGGAACTGTACGAAATGTTGGTTATCGCTTCACCGTTGATGCTTAAAGATGAGACACATACTCAAACTGCACCGTGATTTAGATACACATTCACTTCCACAAGCAGAGCACGATTACACAATCGAAAGCTTTGATCCTGCCCTTCACAAACAACAATGGTTAGACCTCAACAACTTAATCTTTTCTCACCACCCAGATCAAGGTAATTGGGTGATGCAAGATTTAGAAAATCGTATGAATGAACCATGGTTTGATGCACAAGGATTCTTTTTAGCTACCGAAAACGGGGCTATTGAAGGCTTTGTCTGGACCAAGATCCATCAGGACTTAATCAACCAGGACCCAGTGGGCGAGCTATATGTCGTTGGAACCCACCCAGAACACGCTGGAAGAGGCATCGCCCGAGCCCTATCTGTCGAGGCGATCAATTACCTTGTAAGTAAAGGGCTTAAACACGCGATCTTGTATGTGGATGCAGATAATGAGAAAGGCCTGAAGCTGTACGACTCGTTAGGGTTTAACTAGCCTTTAGCGGTTCGGAAGCGCCATCGCTCGCTTCCATACAGAAATAATGTAAGGCGCAGCGTTTTTATAAAGGGTATCTCTTGATAAACCGGTTACTAAAGCAAGGTTTGTTTCATACGAATCTACTGTTGGAATATTGTTCAAGAAATTCAAGTAAGCACTCATTCCATAAGTTCCAATAATGTATTCCCAAAGAACCTGACCAACTGGATAGGCCATCTCACCATAACTGGAATCTGTTCTAGTTTTGGTCTTTTCGAGCATCTCTAAAATTTCAGCTTCGCTTTCCATTCTATTCGCACCATTAAAGCCTGACATATATCTCTTGACCGTCAAATCCGATTCATCGCTGTACCAACCTAAGTTTTGGACTGCTAAGGCATGTCCAATGGTATTCGCACTCCCTTCGATGAAGTTCACCGGTACAACTTTGTTCCATTCGCTTTCAGAATTAAAATCACGTTTTGAAACAAAATAAGTTTGTAAAACATGAGTCATCTCATGAGTTGCGATTTCTGGCCATAAGTAATCAATTCCTAGGAAAGAGCGGAAAGTTCCAATATAAAAGCCACCTAAGAATCCCTGGCCGCCTCGATTAAAACCTGCAGATCCAGAACCAACTCCGGTCGAATCTGGCTTATATCTTTCGATATTTCCAAGGGTTCCACCCACTTCGTCCGGTCGCGAAAGGGCACCAACATTCTTTGTAATAAACTCAGCATCTTTCTCTGTAACCAACGTGACCGCTACTTTGAATTTTTCAGTAAACAACGAACTAAACATTTCAGCAGAAAACTCAACGCCTCGCTTTACAGCGTCAGCATGCGCTTTTGGATAACTTTGGGAAATTGTGTAGACAAGTTCCACATTTGGATGACCAACGCTGCGTTTTAATCCCCAGATCTCTTTATAAGCTCTGACTCGAATAGAATCAAAATCACTTTCTGTACGCGTATCTTCCGATGTGTAGTTACTTGTTCCGTAGATCCGTCTTTGTAGAACATCGTCAACAACACGATAAAGGAACTGCCCATTCCTTACATACCCTTTATTTTGATCCACATTTTGTGTTGGTGTTGGAGTCTCAGTAACTGTTGGAGCAGGAGAAGGGGTTGGTGATGCTTTAACTAGCCTGACACCTTTATTCCAAACCAGCTTCTTACCTGACTTAACACAGGTATAAGTCTTATTCTGATAAACAACTTTTTGGTTCAAAACTTTGCAGGTGAATCCAGGGGTAATCTTTTGGGCAGAAAATGCCACGAGTGGAACCAAAGTAAAGACAAGGGCTGCAACTAACCCCTTGGCCAGACTCCACTTAATTCGCATTCCAAAAGAATAATGGGAAAATCAAAACTTCTTGAGGTTTGAGCAGTTATTTCTACTCTTACCACCGGCAAGGGCACACTTTGAGTTGAAGCCATTGACTTGTCACTCACCTGGTTTCTTGGACTCGCATACCTCCAATTTATGTAATCTGTGAGGCTACATTCAAATCTAGCGTTTAACCCTTCGGCGTAATTATCCAATTCCCAAGGCACTTTCCAGTTATAGGATCAATCGTCACTTTTGATAAAAGATGACTTTGTTCAACCCTCTTTGATAAGCCTTTGCCATCAAGCCCGGAGTAGAAGATAGCTACCTCGAGATCGTCTCGCTTGCAGGTCAAATTGGTTAGTTCCACCTTGATTGGCGATTTGTAATCATTGATGATTCCAGTGTCAAAGATAGGAGTCGAATTCTGATTTGAAGCTGATACGACGTAAATTCTGAAAGACCTATAATTTTGACCGTACCAAATTGAAAGTCCAGTAGTTTCACCAGTGCGCACAGCCCCTCCTTCTGCAGTTGGCACAATATTGAAATCACTGGCGCTAGGTGATGGGGCAGGACTCGGGGTTGGGCGTTGTTTGGAAATTTCCTCTAGTGGGAGTCTCGAAATATTAATCAAGAAATTTTCATCACTTTTAGTAATTTTAATTTTCACTTCCTCAAACTCAATAACTTCTCCACTCTTAGACATAAATCTTGTTTGACCATCCCAGTTGTATTCACTCAACGCTGAGTTCGAAGCGAGAGGTGTGAAAAAATCCTCTAAATGACCCTTCGTGCCATCGTAGATATAGGCAAGAACTCCACTCCATTCGCTCGCTGGTTTTTCTTGCTGGTACTGACCGGTTCTGTTTGTGTTATCAAATTTCGAAAATGAACGAGATTCGATTAAGAGGATTTTTGTCTCTGAAAGTCTTATAGCTAAAAGCTTTATTCCATTAACACTTAAATCAATTGGCACTATCGGAATTTTGTATTCAAATGATTTTCGAAAATCAGCACAATAGACTTGCTCTTCAGAAAACCAACCTGCGAGAAAACGCCACCATCCAGAGAACGTCCTTATAGGACCGTCCTGCGAAAACATCATGTCGTAGCCGCTCATTAGCGTATTTCCGTTTGGACTTCCACCGTGGGCAAAGTCAATCAAATGCCCAATTTCGTGTGCCCAGTAAGACCAAGCGGTAGTGTTCCATTGATAGAACATGTAACCGGGCCCAATAAATGCCACAGGCTTTCCTTCTTGAGTTGGGTAGTCCTTTATCGCTCCGATCGAAAAGAGTTCCTGAACACTTGCGGGTATAACCCGCTGCCCAGTTGGAAACACAAAAGTGATGACTTGAACTTCGGTAAAGTCAATGTACGGATCGATAGTTTTTATAACCTTGCTCCAGAATTCGCCTGTTTCTGGATAAGCCTCGGAGAATGGCACAGCGTATGATTTTGACTCACCTGGCAATCGGATCCATTTATCATGCATTATTGAATTAATCTTCAAATTACCTTCGGATACCGTGGCCCACCACTCTGAATGCAATTCAAGTTGATTTCTTGATTCCTTCAGAGCGTTTGAATCTCCAGGAACATCTGCCCAATCGACTGGAATAGCCAGAAAATTGATTGTGCCTTTGCTCGGAAGTCGAGATTGGGTCATAGGAAATCCAGAAATAGATTTAATTTGGTTGTTAGAGAAAAATTGACGTTGTGTTCCAACTTCTGTGACTCTGCAAGCATTCAAATCTAGGGTCGGCTTTGAGGGAAACTCTTGTTTTTCTGTGCCTTTTGGTGTTGGAGACGGAGAAGGTGTTGGTGTTGGAGACGGAGAAGGTGTCGGTGTCGGTGTTGGTGTTGGTGTTGGTGTCGGTGTTGGTGTTGGTGTTGGTGTTGGTGAACATTTCAGCGAATTCAACTGGCGACTTTCGATCTTTACACTTTCACCTTTTCCATCTTTCTCAAGATAGAACTCATTCATTGTTCTTATCTCGCGTCCGCAAGGAAGCCCTTTGATATCCACAATCAATGGATTTGAAGTGCTATTTACATAACCAGTTTCGAAGAATACTTTCTGAAAATCATCAACAGCTGTGACATAAACTCTGTACGACTGATAATTTGTTACATTCCACGTTGCACGACCTTCAGATGGACCAGTCTGAACAACTTCTCCGCTTGTTGGGCGTGGTTTATTGGCATTAGGATCAGGATTTGGAGTTGGTGAAGGTTTAGCCACTGGTGGAACAAATCGATTCGTACCGGTTTTTGAAACTTCAAATAGAACTCCGCGCGTATTTAAATCTAGTACTGTGAATTTTCGGTCATAAATAGTTGCCGTTTGACCTTTTCCTAAAAGTGAATCCCGCGAAATAATAGGACCCGCGCCATGGGGGATATTTGTATTTATTAAATAGACCAGCAGTCCTTTATCGGCACCGGAGGCGTTTCGTATCTCTGCTGCCAGTGTTACACCTGGAGCTAAGTTGATAAGAGTTAGAGCTGGCCCTGGATCAACTCCAAACTCTGCTAAGTAGTGAACAGTGGATTCTTGATCTGAAACACAACGTATTTCTGAATCTGAAAGCCAGCCCATAAGAGTTTTATTCCATAGCAAGAAATCTTTTCGCCCCGCACTTGCCATTAAATCCCATCTAGCAGGTGTTGTTGCGCCAGGAAAATTCTCCTTGACACTTTCATTCATAAACAAATAGAGATCTTCAAAGGCAAATAAGGAATGGCCTAATTCATGAACCCATGTCGAAGTGAAGGGTCTTCCAGTCAATAATGCAACATTGGCTGATGTCTTCTTTACTGGATCAATTTCAGCTCTGAAACCTGCTTCACCGCCACCTAATCCCTCCAGACCGGTTTGGCCAACCTCGCCTTCGCCTGTGACAAAAATGTAGGTGTCGTATTGGTCATACCTAAAATCCGGGGCGTACTTCTTTGCAATTTCAAATAGCGTTGAAAGATTGCTTACCTGAGCTCCAGAAACAAAGGGGAAGTTTGTATTGACTTTCCACCATTGTGATTCTGGAAGAACATCAATTTTTACCTGAAACCTACCTGCAGAAACACTCGTATAGCTGTTTTCCACCTCAGAGATAACATTTTGGAGATTGAGTAAATCTGAAGTAATTAAGGGGCCTCGGGCCACTGCTTTTGTTGTGAATGGAAGGTTTGTAAATACCAATGGAACTACAAGTACTTTTGCAGAGGATTTTCCAGAGAGTGAATCTGTTGGTCGCGGGAATCCGTTCCTAAGTATTGTGTCCTGTCCAACATAGTCCAGCGTGTTATCGGTTGTCTTGCAACTTTCCACGTTTGTGAGCAACGAACTAGGTGAAATTCTTGAATCGTTACGGAGCGAGATTTCTTCTGGAGTCGGTGTTGGCGAAGGAGAAGCTGTTGGTGTTGGAGTTGGTGTTGGAGTTGGTTTCTTCACCGCAACGCCCTTGTTCCACACAAGTTTTTTCCCAGATTTCACACAGGTGAACTTCTTGCCATTAGCTGTCGCGGTTATGCCAGCTTTCTTACAGGGATCTCCAGCCTTGATCGCGGCCACGGCGCTGAGTGGAGTGAGAAAAAGAGCGATAGTTACTAAGGCAATCAGACTCCGCTTCACGCCCTCATCGTAATTCCACCTCATTGCATTGGGAAGGTGTGAGGGCTTCCAATCACAGTCATAGTGTGTTGATCCAAGCCCAGAGAATGCACGGGGCTAGGGTTAGAGCGTCTGGGAAGTACCCCAGGTTTACCTTTTGAATGGAGTAAGGCATGTCTGTTTCAAGAAAGTCATTAATCTCATCATTACTGGCGGGCGGACTTCTAGTGTCGCTAATTGGAGCAACTCCAGCTAACGCCGCTCCAACGATTGCATTGAGTATCAATGG
>CAXNDW010000044.1:0-7550 GCA_964201405.1 Candidatus Planktophila sp. | reverse complement strand
GCGATTGCAGCCTTACCAAGTAATGCGATTGCTTCAGGAGAACCGTTCTTCTTGAGAAGTGCATCAACCGATGAATCAATACGACTTATAAAAAAGGAGGCAACGGAATGAACTGTGGAGGGATCCTCGCATTGTTCAACGCCCTTCATGAAGGCTTCAATAACCTGTCCATACCGCTTTACAGAGAAGATGAGGGTGACATTGACACTAATCCCGCTAGCAATCAAGGCGGTTATCGCTGGCAATCCTTCAACTGTTGCTGGCACCTTAATCATCAAATTGGGGCGATCAATAATTGACCACAGCTCTTTACCCGCTGCAATTGTTCCCTCGGTATCACGAGCCAAGCGTGGATCAACTTCAATACTGACACGTCCATCAACACCTTTGGTGGATTCATAAATAGAGGTGAATAAATCACATGCTTGACGAACATCATCGGTAGTCAATTTTTTGACGACCTCATCAACAGTTGAGTCTTTCATGTGAGCGATATCTGCTGCGTACTCTGCTGCGCCACTGATTGCCGCACTGAAAATACTGGGGTTTGTGGTTACCCCAACAACACCGCTGCTCTTAATACGAGCAGGCAATGCGTGAGCGTCGGTAGATGTGATCTTGGCACGAGACAAATCATCGAGCCAAATCGATGTGCCTGCTGCTGAAACCTCTTGAACCGACATTAGATCGCCTTCTTTACAACTGCTACAACATTGTCAACGGAGAAACCAAACTCCTTGAACAATCTCTTTGCATCAGCTGAAGCTCCGTAATGTTCAAGGGAGATTGCCACACCAGAATCACCAATAAGTTCGCGCCAACCTTGTGCAATTCCAACTTCGATACTGATCTTTACGACACCAGGTGAGAGAACGGATTCTTTGTACTGTTGATCTTGTTCAGCAAACCATTCAAGACATGGTGCGCTAACTACGCGAACATGTATTCCTTCAGCGGCCAGCGCTGCTTGAGCATCAATTGCGAGAGAAAGCTCTGATCCTGTAGCGATCAAGATCGCCTTCGGATTTGGTAGATCCTTTAATACATATGCACCCTTTGCAGTCCCTGAAGCGGGCTCGCAGACAGTTCGATCAAAGACCGGCAAGTTTTGGCGAGATAGCAGTATTCCGCAGGCACGATCGCGAGTAATGATCTTTTTCCAAGCTTCTGTCACCTCATTGGCATCACCTGGACGAATCACATCAAAGCCAGGAATAGCTCGAAGAGCAGCAAAGTGTTCGATCGGTTGGTGTGTAGGGCCATCCTCACCCACGCCAATGGAATCGTGTGTCCACACAAAGGTTGCAGGAATCTGCATCAGCGCAGCAAGTCGAACCGCAGGACGCATGTAATCACTAAAGACTGCAAAGGTTCCACCAAAGGAACGTGTCAATCCATGCAGAGTAATTCCATTGAGAATTGAAGCCATCGCGTGTTCGCGAATTCCAAAGTGAATGATTCGTCCGTAGGGATTTGCACCTTCAATGGCGCTACTTGCGGGCAAGAAGGAACCGCCACCCTTAATACTTGTGTTGTTTGATCCGGCAAGATCTGCCGATCCTCCCCAGAACTCTGGCAGTACATGTGCAATTGCATTGATAACTTCACCAGAGGCTGCGCGAGTTGCAACATCTTTACCCGTTGCAAAGACAGGAAGATTTGAGTCCCATCCTGATGGAAGCGATCGTGATTGCAATCGTGCTAAAAGAGCTGCTTTATCGGGATTACTTTTTGCCCATTGTTCAAACTGTGTATTCCATTGCGCGTGAGTTTGAGAGCCACGATCCTTTACTAATCTTGCATGTGCCAAAAGATGTGCAGGCATTGCAAAGTGCTCATCTGGATTTAACCCCAGGGCGATCTTTGTCTGCTTAATCTCTTCTTCACCCAGCGCTGAACCATGTGAGGCGGCTGTTCCTCGTGCTTTAGGAGCGGGCCAAGCGATCACAGATTTCATCCGAATCAATGAAGGCTTTGAATTCTCCTTCTTAGCCGCAACCATTGCCGCATCAAGTGCTGCTATATCCACGCTGCCATCTGCAGCCGCTGCGACATCAATGACATGCCAGCCGTATGCTCGGTAACGCGCAGAGACATCTTCCGTGAAGGCGTTGTGAGTATCGCCTTCAATTGAGATTCGATTGTCATCGTAAATGACATTGAGATTTCCAAGCTCCTGCGTACCAGCTAAAGAGTGTGCTTCAGCGCTTACACCTTCTTGTAAATCTCCATCGGAGCAGATCACCCAAATTGTGTGATCAAAGATTGATTGCTGGGCAGGTGTATCAGGATCCAGCAATCCACGCTCATAGCGAGATGCCATTGCCATTCCAACAGCGGTTGCTACACCTTGACCAAGTGGACCTGTAGTCATTTCAACTCCAGCTGTGTGACCAAACTCAGGGTGGCCAGGAGTCAGAGATCCCCATGTTCTAAAGCTCTCTAAATCCTGCATCTCAAGGCCATAACCACTTAAAAACAGTTGAATATAGAGGGTTAATGAAGAGTGACCACAGGAAAGAATAAATCGGTCACGTCCTAGCCAATGCGCATCTGAAGGATCATGTACCAAATGGCGTTGAAACAAGGTGTAAGCAACTGGCGCTAAAGACATCGCAGTTCCAGGGTGTCCATTGCCGACCTTCTGAACAGCATCTGCTGCTAGAGCCCGTGCATATGCAACTACCTGGTCATCAAGTTCTGTCCAACTTGTCTGTGTGCTCATTTGCTGTCCATTCTCTTCGTTACCGATAACCAAACTCTCCATGAAGAAATCCACACCAGGGTCGATCCCACTAAATGCATACCAACCAATATTTCAGGTAAATCTTTAAACCACTGCACATACCCAATCAGACCTTGGCACAGAGCAATAACGAGAAAAATTCTTAATCGTTTTTTTGTGTGCGAAGAAACTCCGCTAGCTACAAACAATCCAAAGGTTATTCCAAAGAGCGCGATCACGAAATCTGCATGAAGCCAAGCGATTGTTCGTAGGTCAAAGGGGAATCTATTTGCGGTGGCATCTCCGGCATGTGGGCCAGAACCCGTTACTAAAGTTCCAAGGAAGAGAACGAAAAAGGTAACTGTGATATGTGCGGTGGCTATCTTCTTTACTAAGGAGGTTGGCTCCTCTTTTTCAAATGGTGCCAACCTTTGAGCCCGAAGAGATGCTGCACCGGCAATCAAAATAATTGACAACAAGAAATGCGCTGCAACTGTTGCAGGGTGCAGGCCAGTAAGTACTGTTATCCCACCGAGAATGCCCTGTCCTAAAATTCCCAGAACTTGACCGAGCGCAAGCCCACGCAGATCTTTTCTACCTGCAGCAAGGACGCTTACAAGGACGGTGATGGCAGCTAGAACAAGTACAAAGGTAAGTAAACGATTGCCAAACTCGATCCAAACCTTTACCTGCTCCTCAACCTGATAAGGCTTTGGGGTGTAGGAACCAGGTGTGCACTCGGGCCAGGTGGGGCAACCCAACCCCGAGCCGGTTAATCGAACCGCTCCGCCTGTAACAACGATGGCGGCTTGGGCAAAGAGTAGAAAAGCGCTAGCCGGGGATAAAACTCGAACCGCCCGTGCCTGCAATCTGCCCATGGCCGTAGCCTATGACTCCGCCGACCCGCACGCTCCCGAGTGGCTGAACGTGTCGAATTACGACACAATACTGTTGTGAAAATGACCGGTGGGTACCAAGCGGGAGATGACTCCCGCACCCGTGACCTTGTAGCCCGTTCAATTCTTGAGAATGGCCCCTCAACTGCCGCAGTTTTGGGGGAGCGTTTAGGGCTAACGCCAGCTGGAATTCGCCGACACCTAGATCTACTGGTTGCTGACGGAGTACTGGAAGCTCGTGATCCTCGTTCTTCATCTATTCGAGGTCGTGGTCGCCCTTCAAAGGTTTTTGTGATGTCAGATAAGGGTCGTGAAACCTTTGAGCATTCATATGACGATTTGGCGGTAGCTGCACTGAAATTTATGTCTGCGCAATCTGGCGAGCATCTTGTTCATGCATTTGCTCAATCACGCGCCGATGACATTGAACGAAAGGCAACGGTTGCGCTCGCAAAGCGTTCACACAAAGTCGATGCGCTCGCAACATTTCTTTCAGATCAGGGGTACGCGGCAAGTGTTACTCAAAAACCAATGGGCGAAGAGCTCTGTCAGCATCATTGTCCAATTGCACATGTTGCAGCAGAGTTTCCCCAGTTGTGTGAAGCAGAAACAGAAGCGCTTTCAAAGGTTCTCGGAACACATGTTCAGCGTTTAGCAACTATCGCCCACGGCGATGGCGTATGTACAACTTTTATCCCCAAAGCACAACCAACAAAAAACCAAAGTTCACCAACAAACACAAGCAAGGGAAAGGTCCGTGCATGACAACAGCACATCCAGAACTCGACGGCCTCGGCAACTACGAATACGGTTGGTCAGATAAGAGTGCGATTGGCGATAACGCTAAGCGTGGTCTCAATGAAGATGTAGTACGTGACATCTCATCAAAGAAATCTGAACCACAGTGGATGCTTGATCTTCGCCTAAAGGGACTTTCCTTGTTTGAGAAAAAGCCAATGCCTAATTGGGGATCAGACCTTTCAGGGATCTTCTTTGACACGATCAAGTACTTCGTGCGCTCAACTGAGAAGCAGGCAACAACATGGGATGACCTGCCAGATGAGATTAAAAATACCTATGACCGCTTAGGTATTCCTGAGGCTGAAAAGCAACGCCTTGTGTCGGGTGTTGCTGCGCAGTACGAGTCTGAAGTTGTCTACCACTCGATCCGCGAAGATTTAGAAGCACAGGGAGTTATTTTCCTTGATACAGATAGCGCTTTAAAGCAGCACCCAGAGCTTTTCAAAGAGTACTTCGGAACCGTTATCCCAGTCGGAGATAACAAGTTTGCAGCGCTCAACACAGCTGTGTGGTCTGGTGGTTCATTTATCTATGTTCCAAAGGGTGTTCATGTAGATATTCCTTTGCAGGCGTATTTCCGTATCAACACTGAAAACATGGGTCAGTTTGAGCGCACTTTAATTATCGCTGACGAAGATTCATACATTCACTATGTTGAAGGTTGCACCGCACCAATTTACAAATCAGATTCATTGCACTCTGCAGTTGTTGAGATTATTGTTAAAAAGGGTGCACGTGTTCGTTACACCACAATTCAAAACTGGTCTAACAATGTGTTCAACTTGGTAACAAAGCGTGCAACATGTGCTGAGGGTGCAACTATGGAATGGGTCGATGGAAACATCGGTTCTAAGGTAACTATGAAGTACCCAGCGATCTTCCTGATGGGACCTCATGCAAAGGGTGAGACATTGTCACTTGCTTTTGCGGGAGAAGGTCAACACCAGGATTCAGGAGCAAAGATGGTTCACGCCGCTCCATACACATCATCATCTGTAATCTCTAAATCTGTAGCACGTGGTGGAGGTCGTACCTCTTACCGAGGACTTGTACAGGTTCAAGAAGGTGCACACCATTCTGCAAGCACGGTTAAGTGTGATGCGCTTTTGGTTGACACAATTTCACGTTCTGACACATATCCATATGTTGATATTCGTGAAGATGATGTTTCTATGGGTCACGAAGCAACTGTTTCAAAGATCAGTGATGATCAGTTGTTCTATCTCATGTCGCGTGGCTTGAATGAGGATGAAGCAATGGCGATGATCGTTCGTGGATTTATCGAACCTATTGCTCGCGAACTTCCGATGGAGTATGCACTTGAACTCAACCGCCTTATTGAACTTCAGATGGAAGGTGCTGTCGGTTAATGTCAGTTTTAACTACTAATTACTTAATACCGACAGGTCGGGAAGAAGCCTGGCGTTTTACGCCACTTAAGCGACTTCGAGGGCTTCATGACGGTGCCGCGATTCAATCAGACCGCAACTCTTTGATCCTGAAGGCTGGCTTGCCTGCGGGAGTTGCATTTACTCGCGAGAATCTGGAACCTCTCTCTGAATCTGATGATGTAATCATTGAACGAGTTAGAGGCGCATCTGCATCAGTTGCACACCTGTCTATCGCTGCCAACACTGAGCTCTCAGAGCCGATCTTCTTGGGACGCTCAGCTGGTGCGTTAGATACCGCTGAGTTCTCACGTGTTCGCATCTCACTCGGAACCCACGCGGTTGCAACTGTGATTATTGAAAATACAACAGATACGGTTTTGGCTGAGGATCTAGAGATATATCTAGCTCCGGGCTCAAATCTAAAGTTTGTGACTCTTCAAGAGTTTGAATCCAAATCTGTTTACACAGCTCGCCATCACGCGATAATTGATAAGGATGCAACCTTTAAGTCAATTACCGTAACCGTTGGTGGAGATGTTGTGCGGATTCTTCCAACAGTTGCCTTCAAAGCTCCAGGTGCATCTGCAGATCTTCTTGGCGTTTACTTTGCAACCGCTGGACAGTTCTTTGAGCACCGAAATCATGTTGATCACGCTGTTCCACATGCTAAATCAAATGTGAATTACAAAGGCGCGTTAGCGGGCCAAGATGCACACACAGTGTGGATCGGCGATGTATTGATTCGCGCTGCTGCTGAAGGAACTGATACCTACGAACTCAACCGCAATCTTTTACTCTCGGATGGTGCACGTGCTGACTCAGTGCCTAACCTAGAAATTGAAACCGGTGAAATTGTTGGGGCGGGACACGCAAGCACTACAGGTCGTTTTGATGATGAGCAGCTCTTTTACTTAATGTCACGTGGAGTCGCTATGGCTGATGCACGACGTTTAGTGGTTCGTGGTTTCTTCAATGAGATCGTCACTGAAATTGGTAATGAAGAGGTTCAAAACCGAATCATGGATCGCATCGATGATGAGCTAGAAAAGGCAGCGCGAAATGGCTGATCTCGCATTAGACCAAATCGCAGAAGGTAAGCCTGTGCGGATTGAAAAAGATGGCAAATCCATTTGTGTGGCACGTGTGGGGGATGAGGTATTTGCAGTTGCAGATACATGCACTCACTCAGATGCATCACTTTCCGAAGGCGATGTCACCGGCTTCAAAATTGAATGCTGGCTGCACGGAGCGGAGTTCGATCTTCGCACCGGACAGGCGCTGACCCTTCCAGCAAACATTCCACTTGAGACTTACGCAGTATCAATCGACGGAAACGCCGTCACGGTAGAGATTTAGTAACGAGAGAAGAGAGAAAACTATGAGCACACTAGAAATCCGTAATCTTCAGGTATCTGTTAACACAGATGATGGAATGATCGAGATTCTCAAGGGAGTAGATCTAACAATCAACTCAGGCGAAACTCACGCGATCATGGGCCCAAATGGTTCAGGTAAATCAACACTTGCTTACTCAATCGCAGGGCACCCTAAGTACACAATTACAGGTGGTTCGGTGACTCTTGATGGCGTGGATGTTTTGGAGATGACAGTTGATGAGCGTGCAAAGGCGGGATTATTTCTTGCAATGCAGTACCCAGTAGAGGTACCGGGTGTTTCTGTCTCTAACTTCCTTCGTACAGCAGCAACCGCGCTACGTGGTGAAGCTCCAAAGCTTCG
>CAXNDW010000043.1:0-7983 GCA_964201405.1 Candidatus Planktophila sp. | reverse complement strand
CCGCTGAACTTCTTGCGAAGCTCTGGGTTTTGTGTTGCAACACCTACTGGACATGTATCTAGATGACATACGCGCATCATGATGCAACCAGAAACAACGAGTGGTGCTGTCGCAAAGCCATACTCTTCAGCGCCAAGCAGCGCTGCGATAACAACATCGCGTCCGGTCTTTAACTGACCATCTGCCTGTACAACGATGCGATCACGCAAACCGTTGAGCAGCAAAGTCTGTTGAGTTTCAGCAAGACCTAGCTCCCAAGGTGCGCCTGCATGCTTCAGAGATGTCAGAGGTGAAGCACCTGTTCCACCATCATGGCCTGAAATCAAAACAACATCGGCGTGGGCCTTGGAAACACCTGCCGCAACTGTGCCAACACCAACTTCAGCAACCAGCTTTACATGCACACGTGCATTCTTGTTCGCATTCTTTAGATCATGGATAAGTTGTGCCAGATCTTCGATTGAATAAATATCATGATGCGGCGGAGGTGAAATAAGTCCCACGCCAGGTGTTGAATAACGTGCCTTAGCAATCCATGGATAAACCTTGTTACCCGGCAACTGGCCGCCCTCGCCAGGCTTTGCACCTTGTGCGATTTTGATTTGAATGTCATCGCTATTAACCAAGTAGTTGCTGGTTACACCAAATCGTCCTGATGCTACTTGCTTAATTGCAGATCGCTTTGAATCCCCATTTGCCATTGGAACAAAACGTTCTGGCTCTTCTCCGCCTTCGCCTGTATTGGATTTTCCACCAATACGGTTCATTGCAATCGCTAAAGTTTCATGGACCTCCGCCGAGACTGAGCCATAGGACATTGCACCTGTTGAGAAGCGTTTGATGATCGCGCTGATTGGCTCAACTTCGTCGATGGAGATTGCAGGGTTTACTCCATCCTTAAATTGGAACAACCCACGCAAGGTCATCAACCGCTTGCTCTGCTCATTGACTCGATCTGTGTATCGCTTGAAAACGTCATAACGCTTGTTGCGGGTTGAGTGCTGCAATGTGAATACAGTCTCTGGATCAAATAGGTGTGGCTCGCCTTCGCGACGCCATTGATACTCGCCGCCAATAGGTAAACGCTTTGTACCCGGTACTTCTCCCCCAGGTGGATACGCGATGTGATGTCGTGCAATCGTTTCTTGAGCAATGACATCCAGTGACACTCCACCGAGTCGAGATGTTGTTCCGACAAAGTACTCATCAACAACCTCTTGTGACAAGCCGATAGCTTCAAAGACCTGCGCACCTGTGTAAGAAGCAATTGTGCTGATGCCCATCTTGGACATCACCTTAAGAACACCCTTGCCCAAACTCTTAATCAAGTTTTTAACAGCCTTTTCAGGAGTGATGCCTGTAATTACACCTTGAAGAACCAAATCTTCTGCAGACTCCATTGCAAGATATGGGTTAACACACGCTGCTCCATAGCCAATCAATAGCGCAACATGGTGAACTTCACGTACATCTCCGGCTTCTACAACAAGACCTACTGATGTTCGAGTTTTCTCACGGATCAGGTGGTGGTGAACTGCAGATGTTAAAAGCAAAGATGGAATCGGCGCGTTTTCAGCATCCCCATCGCGATCAGATAAAACAATAATTCGTGCGCCATCACTAATTGCTTGTGAGACTTCGGCTTTGATTTCATTGAGACGTTCACGTAATGAATCTCCGCCATCAGCGATACTGAATAATCCTCTGATGACATGTGCACTTAAACCAGGATGATCACCATCGGCATTTACGTGAATAATCTTTGCAAGTTCATCATTATCAATAACCGGGAATGCTAAGGAGATTTGACGACAACTGCTTGGTCCTGGATCCAAAAGATTGTGCTCGGGTCCCATTGAAGTTCCAAGACTTGTTACCAGCTCTTCACGGATTGCATCTAAAGGTGGATTTGTAACTTGAGCAAAAAGTTGTGAAAAGTAATCAAAGATCAATCGTGGCTTATCGGATAACGCGGCAATAGGTGTATCTGTACCCATTGAACCAAGTGGCTCCATGCCGCTCTTTGCCATTGGCGTTACCAAGATTCGTAGATCCTCTTCGGTGTAACCAAATGCGCGCTGTCTTCTAACAACAGATGCATGGGGGTAAACAATGTGCTCGCGAGAAGGCAGATCGCTCAGCTTGATAATTCCAGCATGCAACCAATCACCGTACGGTGCTGCGTTGGCTAGACCATCTTTGATCTCGCCATCTTCAATGATTCGACCTTGTTCAATATCAACTAAGAACATCTTGCCTGGTTGCAAGCGACCTTTACGCTCAACATTTTCAGCTGGAACATCTAGAACGCCAACCTCAGATGCGAGAACAACCATTCCATCCTTAGTGACCCAGTAACGCGATGGACGTAGACCATTTCGATCAAGTACCGCGCCTACTTGATGGCCATCTGTGAAAGTGACACATGCAGGACCATCCCAAGGCTCCATCATTGATGCATGGAAGGCGTAAAAATCGCGACGATTCTCCGGCATGGTGGCATGGTTTTCCCACGCCTCGGGAATCATCATTAACACTGCGTGTGGAAGTGAACGTCCTCCGAGATACAAGAGCTCTAGTACTTCATCAAATGATGCTGAATCAGAGCCTGACATTTCAACGATGGGGAATAAACGCTTTAAGTCACCAGGAATCAGATCGCTTTGCAACAAGGATTCGCGAGCGCGCATCCAATTGCGATTTCCCTTAACGGTATTAATTTCGCCGTTGTGGGCGATGAAACGGTATGGGTGGGCCAGTGGCCAGGATGGAAATGTGTTGGTGGAAAACCGTGAGTGCACTAGCGCTAGCGGTGAAACAACTCTCTCATCTGAAAGCTCTGGGAAAAACTCTTCGAGCTGACCAGTTGTAAGCATTCCTTTGTAAACAATTGTCTGTGAAGATAAAGAAGGAAAGTACAGATCCAAATCATGTTCTGCGCGTTTGCGTAAACAAAATGCCAGACGGTCAAGGGCAACTCCAGTTTCACCATTCTTACCGGCGATAAAGAGTTGGTGGAAATCTGGCATCACAGATAACGCGGTCTTTCCCAATGATGAAGGGTTAACCGGCACTTCGCGCCATCCCACAACAATTAAGCCCTCTTCATCGGCAAGCTGAGCGATCTCACCCTTTACATCTGCACCCTTTGCAACAAATGCGATACCTGTGGCATATGCATCTGCAGCTGGAAGTTTGAAATCAACGACAGCCTGAAAGTAAGCATCTGGGATACGGATAAGGATTCCTGCACCATCACCGCTATCTGGTTCAGCACCTGATGCGCCGCGATGTTCCATATTGCGAAGTGCGGTAAGTGCTTGCGAAACAATATGGTGCGTTGCCACCTTGTTGAGCGTGGCAACCATGGCAACACCACAAGCATCATGTTCTTGAGCAGGGTCGTAGAGTCCCTGTGCTTGTGGGTAATTGGATGCAACTGCCATGGGCGCGCTCCTACGGATTAGTCCTTACAAATGAAGGGACATCCTTGGCCCGTACTGCGATGCTTTAAGGTCGAAATGGTAGCAACAAGCCAGCCATTCGGAAGAGTCAAAGGGAGATAATTTGGTAAAGGGGTGAGCGCCCTAGATCCCTGAAATGTTGGCGATCTTTCCAATTCCAGCGGTAATCGCCATACCTAGAGAGCCGCCGATCAATACGCGAAGGGTTGGTGAAAGCAGCTTTGAGCCTGATGTTTTGGCCGAGAGCATCCCAGTCATAGCCAGACCTGCCAAGGTAAAGAGGACGATGCTCCAAGCCGCACTTGAAAACAAGAGTACGAGGGCGCCGATGAATGGGATCAATCCACCCAAGGTGAATGAGATCGCTGAGGCAACCGCCGCCTGTACAGGTTGTGCCTTTGTACTTGGCTGCTGACCTAGCTCATCACGTAGGTGTGCCTCGAGCGCATCTTTGCGGTGCATCTCTAAGGCAACCTGTAGCGCAAGGGCCGGGGTCAATCCACGCTCGATATAAATCTGCTGAAGCTCTTGTAACTCACCTTCAGGATCTGCGGCTAAATGTGCAATCTCTAAATTTCGATCAGAATCTTCAACATCATTTTGAGAACGAACAGAGATGTACTCGCCAATAGCCATCGACATTGCACCGGCAGAGATTCCGGCAACACCTGCTGTGATTACTAAATCCTGTTTTCCTGCTGCTGCAACACCAATCATTAATGCTGCCGTTGAAACAAGTCCATCATTTGCACCAAGGACTGCCGCACGCAACCAACCCGCACGATTGGTGCGGTGTTCCTTGTTTCTTTGATAGACCTCTTCCAAACTCATGGTTGAGAGCCTACCTGAGAGTTACTGATTCTTTTTAGAGGCGCGAGCAAAGTAAAGCGTTGCTAATGCGCCAACCAGCAGGCTGACCCAGACATTTACCCGCAAACCTAGGATTGTGTTGGCGGTATCAATGCGAATCAGTTCGATGAAAAAACGTCCTACGCAGTACGCCGCGACATACAGCGCAAAGCTCTGGCCAGCCTTAAGCGATTTACCAAATTTGATAATCACAAATGCAATTACTGTGCACCAAATTGCCTCATATAAAAATGTTGGATGAAAAGTTTCAAATTGTGAATAGCCAGTTGGGCGATATCGCACTGGGATCTCTAGCGCCCACCAAGTATCTAGCGGCCTTCCGAAGAGTTCACCGTTAAACCAGTTACCAAAGCGACCGATGGCTTGAGCAAGCAAGATTCCGGGCGCTAGGGCATCTGCAAAAACTGCAAATGATGGAAGTTCCATAGTGCGGGCGAGGGATCTATAGCGAAGATATGCACCCAACAATCCGATTGAGATTGCACCCCAAATTCCCAGACCGCCCTCCCAAATCTTCAAGGCATCAAGAGGTGCACCCCCGCTGCCAAAGTAAGCGTTAGGTGATGAGATCACATGATAAATACGTCCACCAATAATCCCCGAAGGAACGGCAACTATCGCGACCTCCGAGACAACTGATTGACCCTGAGCGGTTTTAATCTTGAAACGTGTATGACCTAACCAAATTGCTAATGCAATACCGGTGATGATGCATAGCGCGTAATAGTGAATGGTTAAAGGCCCAAGCTCCAGCACCGATTGTGCTGGAGTTGGAATAGATGCTCTCAAAAGTTATGCCCCCTCGACAGCAGCTCTGAACTCATCAAGTGAGAATGCGTTCTGTGTGCGCTCCCACAACTTTCCATTGATAAAGACTGTTGGGGTTCCTTGAACTCCAAACTTTGACATTGAGTCAGAGTTAGCCTGAACCAAATCAACCTTTAGGCCTTCAGTTACACATTTTTCAAACTGTGTGGAGTTGATTCCAATTTTCTTTCCAATATTTACAAGGGTCTCATTGCTCCAGAAGCCAGAGTTCTCCAGCGGAGATTGAACCTTGTACAAGGCTTTGTGGAAATCTAAATACTGAGCTTCATCAGCTGCACAGAAAGATGCATTAGCTGCACGAACCGACTCATCCCCCAAGAAGGAGAGCACATGGAATCGGACATTTGCCTTCTTTTCGCGGATCAATGAATCGAGGTACTCGCCATTTGCATCCTCAAAGTACTTACAAACTGGACACTGTGGATCTTCCCAGACATCAATAGTTGTTGCCGCGCCATTATCAAAAAGGATCGCTGAGCCATTTGTTGTATCGATTGTCGATGTAATAGCTGAGCTCAGTGTTGTGCCATCAAGGCCTGCAAGAGATGCGCTCTCCTTGCTGTTTTGGCTAAAGAGCGAGAAAACAACGCCTGTAACTACAACCAGGGAAACCATCGCAACCACGATCCAACGGGTTGTGTTATCTGTGCTCTTTGCAACTTGCTTGGCCATTATTACTCCTCGATTGGTTGAGCTGATTTTTCAATACTGAACTTGCCGTATGGGAAAAAGTATAGATAAAGGGCGCACAGAGCCAACCCCAAATCCCGCATGATTTCTGTGAAATAAGCGCGATGTACCTGAGACTTCAGCGCGGGGTCGATCTCTCCCCCTCCTCCGAAGCAGCCACAATCAATGAGCATGCCTCTGGCCCACACAGAAGCAATCGCTCCGATAAACACGATCATCAGCAATCCGCTGAAAATTGCTGAGTATCGGACCATTACTCCGATTATCAAGAGCAGACCAACAGCAACTTCGATCCATGGAAGGGCGTACCCAATTAAATGAGCTAACTCTGTCGGCAAGATCTTGTAGGCAGCTGTTGCATTTGCAGATTCAGTTGGCTTTCCGACCTTGAGTCCGCCGGCAGCAAGTAGAACTCCGCCTAATATCAATCGTGAGAGCAGGGTGATCCATGGTTGGTTTTTTACAAGAAAAGTTTTCATCGCCCCTCACGAACTCCTTGTGCAAGCTCTTGAGCTAAATGGGAAATAGCATCAAGGCCTTCTTGCTCGCTCTTTGCCTCCAGTAATAATTTAATAAATGCTGAACCTACGATTACACCATCTGCGTAGGCTGCAACAGATTTTGCTTGCTCTCGAGTTGAAACTCCAAGACCTACAGAGATAGGAAGATCTGTCACCGAGCGAACACGAGAAACCAAGTTACTGGCATCAGATGAGACGCTCGTACGAGTACCTGTTACCCCCATCAAACTTGCTGCATAGACAAAACCACCGGTCTTTGCGGTGACATCGGCTAATCGGGAATCATTTGTACTTGGAGCCACTACATAAATTGGATTGATCTGGCTCTTTTCAGTGGCGGCTAGCCAGCGATCAGACTCTTCAATTGTTAAATCCGGTGTAATCACACCCGATCCTCCATTGTCTGCGATTGATTGTGCAAACTCATTAACGCCATATCGCTCGATGGGATTCCAGTATGTCATCACAACGGCGGCAACTCCGGTATCTGTTGCAACCTTCAATGCGGCAAACACATCAGCGGCGCTCGTTCCACCTTTAAGAGAAATTTCAGCAGCCTCTTGAATCACTGGACCATCCATAACTGGATCGCTATATGGAAAACCAATTTCAATGGCATCAACACCAGCAGCAGCTAGCGCCTGTATCGCCTTTGCGCATCCTTGTTGTGAGGGAAAACCAGCTGGAATATATGCAATTAAAGCGGCGCGATTTTCATCCCGAACCTTGGCCATAACCGCATCAAGTTGAGTCATTAAAGTGGAATTCCAAAGTACTCGGCGGCGGTTTGGACATCCTTATCTCCGCGACCTGAAAGATTGATTAACAAATTTGCTGTAGAACCAAGCTCTTTACCAACAAGGATTGCACCAGCTAATGCATGTGCAGTTTCAATTGCAGGGATGATTCCTTCAGTTCGGCTCAACAATGAGAAGGCGGCCATCGCTGCATCATCATTGATCGCTCGATACTCTGCTCTGCCAATGTCATGCAGGTATGCATGTTCTGGGCCAACGCCTGGATAATCTAAACCAGCAGAGATTGAATGAGACTCGATTGTTTGGCCGTTGGCATCCTGCAAAACATAGGAACGTGTTCCGTGAAGAACTCCAGGGGTACCACCTGTAATAGTTGCAGCGTGACGTCCGGTTTCGACTCCATCACCACCTGCTTCTAGGCCAATCAGTCGCACATCGCTATCTGGAATAAATGCATTGAAAATACCGATTGCATTTGATCCACCGCCGACACAGGCCAAAATTGCATCTGGCAATCTTCCGGTGAGGGCAAGCATCTGTTCGCGCGCTTCTTCTCCGATGATCTTATGAAAGTCACGGACCATGGTTGGAAAGGGATGAGGACCTGCAACGGTACCTAGTAAGTAATGTGTATCTGCAACATTAGTAACCCAATCACGCATCGCCTCATTAATTGCATCCTTAAGGGTGCGTGATCCTGAAGTAACTGGAACTACTTCAGCGCCAAGCAACTTCATGCGTGCAACGTTGAGCGCTTGACGACGGGTGTCCTCTTCTCCCATGTACACAACACAATCAAGCCCCATCAATGCAGCTGCCGTTGCAGATGCAACACCATGTTGACCGGCACCG
>CAXNDW010000042.1:0-7992 GCA_964201405.1 Candidatus Planktophila sp. | reverse complement strand
AAAGTCGTTAAATATCTAAAGCCTTTCGTAGATTCATTAACTCTGTGTCATTGAGATCTCGCCAACGTCCTTCTGGGGTGTCACCCAGAGAGATCGGTCCAAACTTGGTTCTGATCAATCGAAGGACATCCACGCCAACCGCCTCCATCAACCGTCGGATGATGTGATATCGACCTTCATGGATCGAGACCTCTATCCAACGTGGAGAGAGCTGCTTGAAGCTCAAAACTCGACCCATCCCATCCTCAAGCTCGACACCCTTCAAAAGCACCTTATCCACACCAGTTGGCAGTGCGCCATCAAACTCGATGATGTAGGTCTTCTCCAGACCAAATGAGGGGTGGGTGGCTCTAAAGGTTAGATCTCCATCATTGGTGAGCAAAATTAGCCCCTCAGAGTCCTTATCCAAACGTCCCACATGGAATAAACGCTCCTTGCGAAGATCGATGAAATCATCAAGTGATGGACGACCCTCCGGGTCAAACATCGTGGACAAAACACCCTTTGGTTTATGAAGTGCAAGATAAGACTTAGTCAAAGTACGTGTAATTGTCTCACCATCAACCATGACTTTATCTTTTTCAGGGTCGAACTTGCTACCCATTTCACGAACGGTGATTCCATTGACGCTCACGCGACCAGATTCAATTAACTCATCAGCACCGCGACGGCTTGTGATTCCAGCATCTGCGATGATCTTGTTAAGCCTCATTTGGGCCATGGCTATCCTCCCGACAGTCAGGAGGTAAGGGTAGCGGAAACTCTAGTCGGTTAGCGAATCAAGGATTTCATCGAGGCCATCGAGATCTGGCAGGTATGGAGCCAGAGCGGGAAGATCCTCAAGGGAGTTCAAACCAACTCTTTCAAGGAAGTAGCTGGTGGTCTTGTACAGGATCGCGCCGGTCTCATGCTCCAGCCCCGACTCCTCCACCAAGCCGCGGGTCACCAGGGTCTTCATCACCGCTTCAACATTTACCCCACGTATAGCGGAGACCCGTGCTCGTGAGACAGGTTGGCGGTAGGCGATAACTGACAAGGTCTCCAAAGCAGCCTGGGTAAGACGGGATTGCTGGCCATCTAGAACAAACTTCTCCACCGCCGCTGAATAGGCTGGGTGGCTGTAAAAACGCCATCCCCCGTTAATCTTTCGAAGGGAGAAGCCACGCTCCTCGTAGGAGCTCTCTAGCCTGGACAAGGCTGCCTCGATCTCCTCCACCGGCTGCTCGAGTACTTGGGCTAAAACCAACTCTGTGACCGGCTCATCCACGACCATCAAGATCGCCTCTATGGAACGTTCAACTTCTACATTAGACATTATCGCTACCTTCTGTCGAGTCATCCATCTCTAAAACCACGGGAATATCAAACTCATCGGTGATCTCAACCTCCCCCTCGAGGCTTCCAATCCATCTGATCTGTAGCTCGCCAAGGGCCACAACCTGATCAAACCGTAAGACACCCTGTCGATAGAGATCCAGTAAGGCTAGAAAGCGGGCCACGACAACCAGGGTGCTGTCGGCATCAGAGATGAGGTTTCTAAAGCTCATAGATGTTGAGTGGCGCAGCGCTTCAACTACCCGCTTTGACTCCTCTGTGACGCTCACAAGGGCCATATGGAGGTGCTCTACCGCCACCACTGGTGAAACCTTCGGTGTCAGAACCCGTTCGGCGATGGCGGCAAAGCGCTGTGCGCCGACACCGATCAGAACCTCAGGAAGCAGGCTTGCCAAGGCTGGATCCAGGGCCACGACACGTGGAAAGGATTTATCGGCGGCGGCGATCCGCTCGCTAAAGGTTGCAGCGATCTCCTTGAAGGCTCGGTACTGCAATAAACGGGCAAAGAGTAGATCACGGGCCTCAAGAAGGGCTAGATCCTCCTCATCCTCAACCTCGCCACTTGGAAGCAATCGGGCAGCTTTGAGATCTAACAAGGTAGCTGCCACAACTAAAAACTCAGTGGCTTGATCCAAATCCCATCCCTCACCCGATGCCTCTAGACCGCGGATAAAGGAGATGAACTCATCGGTGACGATGCTCAGAGCAACCTCTGTCACATCCATCTTGTGGCGGGAGATCAGCTGAAGCAGAAGATCAAAGGGGCCATCAAAGTTTGATAGGTGCACGGAGAAGCCACCCGAAGTGGCGTTAACATCAACGCTCTCTTCGACCGCAACTCCCCCTGCAAGATCCATTGTGGCACCCTACTTCACGCTTGCCTGTTTTCTGTGTAACGCCTAGGCTCTTTGCTATATCAGGAAAGAGGTTTGAAGATTGAACGCTAAATCGACAATTGCAGAGGATGTTGCAACAACATCTACCTTGCTGGGCACCGCTGCTAAGAGCTTTCCTACTCCTGCTGCATTGGCCGATCACGGCAATGCAAAGGTCATCTCAATCTTCAATCAAAAGGGTGGCGTTGGTAAGACGACAAGCACCATCAACCTGGGCGCTGCTCTTGCTGAAATGGGTCGTCGTGTCCTGTTGGTCGACTTTGACCCTCAAGGTGGCTTATCACTGGGATTAGGTGTGAACGCACACTCGCTTCCACTAGAACAAACTGTTTACTACGCGTTGATGACTCCAACAGCCAATGTCGATGAAATAGTTTTGAAATCATCCGTTCCCGGCTTGGATTTTCTACCAGCTAACCGTGATTTAGGAACAGCTGAAACAACCTTGGGTGCTGAGATCGGTGGGCAGCAATATCTCAAGCGCGCACTAGCGCCTCTTCGCGATTATTACGATGTCATTTTGATTGATTGCCAACCAACAATGGGTCAGTTAACTATTAACGCATTGGTTGCATCGCAAGAGGTTATCGTGCCAATGCAGTGTGAGTACTTTGCTCTGCATGGATTTATTGAACTCAAAGGCAACTTGGATAAGGTGAAAAACTTCCTCAACCCAGAGCTTCGCCTCATCGGTATCTTGGCAACAATGTACGACAAGAAAACTTCACACAATCGTCAGGTACTTGAAAGAATCCTTGAGCAATTTCCTGAGGATGTCTTTGAAACCATCATTGCAAAGACTATTCGCTTTCCAGAAACAACTGTTGTTGGCGAACCAATAACAACATATGCAACAAATTCAGGAGGCGCGGCTTCATACCGTCGTCTAGCTCGAGAACTAATCGCCAGAGGAGGCGCACGATGACACGTAGAGCAAACCTTCCAGGTGCAGATGAACTCTTCCGTTCAACCGCACCAGCACTCAGTGCAGTCCCTGCACAAAGTTCTCAAGAGGTTGCAGCACCATTGGTACCTCCTGCAATTGCAACGCCTAAGGCGGCTTCTTCGAAAAAAGGTGTGCGCACCATTGCCCGTCGCCGCGTCACAACAGTGGATCGCTCCCCTTCAGGACGTGAACGCCATGATGAAAAAATCACTGTCTACTTATCACCAGATGAACTATTTGATTTAGATCAAGCCCGCTTACAGTTGCGCGGAGATCTTGGCCTAGCAGTGGATCGCGGTCGCATCGTCCGCGAATCAATCGCTGTGATCATCGCAGATCTTGAAGCTAAGGGTGATCAAAGCATCTTGGCACGCAGACTTCGCGGTCAGTAAGACATTATTTGGCGCGTGGATGCGCCATTGAATAACTCTCACGCACCTTATCGATAGTGATCAGGGTGTATATCTGCGTTGTTGTAACCGATGCATGACCCAATAACTCCTGCACCACACGAATATCTGCGCCGCCATCTAATAGATGGGTTGCATACGAGTGTCTGAAGACATGGGGCGATACATGCTCTGTGATTCCGGCTGCCGCAGCGGCATCCAAAACCATCTGCCACGCTGATTGTCGCGAAATTCTTCCTCCCCTTGAATTAAGAAACAGGGCTGAATTACCTTTGGCATTTTTTGCGAGCAAATCGGGACGGATACGAATCCGATAATCATCTATGGCTTTCGAGGCAAATGATCCCAACGGCACAATTCGCTCCTTAGATCCCTTTCCTCGCAACTTTAAAGTTGTAATCTCACCATCATCTGTTTGCACTGTGCTCAAGTCATTGAGATTTATCCCAATTAATTCACTGACACGCGCGCCACTGCTATACAAAAGTTCTAGCATCGCTTGATCTCGCAAGGTGATCGGTTCACCTTCTCTAAAGGCCGCATCAATCATTGAAAGTATTTGAGTAATGGTTAACGCTTTTGGTAAACGCCTGGTGGACTTACTGGGTGATATCTCAAGTGTTGGATCTGCATAACCAAACTCTTGTTGCATATGCTTGAAGAATGAGCGAAGAGTGGAATCCGCACGATTGATTGTTGCAACAGACATCTTTGCTTCCCGTAATGAACTTTGAAAGGTAGCTATATCTTCAGGAGATACCTTGTGCAAATCCTTTGTACCCAAAAAAATCCGAAACTTCTCTAAATCTCGGCGATAGGCTGCAACAGAATTTAATGCCAACCCCCGCTCAATCTGAAGATGATTGAGAAATGAGGAGGCAGCTAGATCAAAGCTGGGTGGTTGCGTAACCATGTGCTTCTGCGACAGCGGAGTAGTAAATCTTTCCTTCGTGGACATTGAGACCCTTAGCCAGGTTTTTATCCTTGCTACACGCCGCTTCCCAGCCAAGATTTGCCAACGCAAGTGCGAAAGGAAGGGTGGCATTAGTAAGTGCATATGTTGAAGCGACAGGAACAGCTCCAGGCATATTTGCTACACAGTAAAAAACTGAGTTGTGAACTGTGTATGTAGGTTCAGCATGAGTTGTTGGCCTTGAATCCTCAAAACATCCACCTTGATCAATCGCGATGTCGACCAAAACTGAACCGCTCTTCATCTGAGCTACCAAGGCGTTGGAAACTAGCTTGGGAGCTTTAGCGCCATGAACAAGAACTGCACCGACTACAAGATCTGCCTGTTTAACTTCGCGCTCAATGGCATGCTTGGATGCAACCAGAGTTTTAATCCGTCCACCGTAGGTTGTATCGATGAACTGAAGTCGATTTATAGATCGATCAAAAACCGTAACATCAGCGCCCATTCCAACTGCGATTACAGCTGCATTTAAACCCGCAACTCCGCCACCGATAACAACGACTCGACCAGGAGCCACACCTGGAACACCGCCCAAGAGAACTCCACGACCACCGTGTGGCTTTTGCAACGCTGTAGCACCAACTTGAGTAGCAAGACGTCCGGCAACCTCGCTCATCGGCGCTAGTAGCGGCAAGGTTCCATTTACCTCAACAGTTTCATATGCAATTGCGGTAGTACCTGATTTGATCAACGCATCTGTACATGCTTTGGAAGCTGCAAGGTGAAGGTATGTAAAGAGTGTTTGTCCCTTACGCATCTTTGAGTATTCAGGCTCGATCGGTTCCTTTACCTTTAACACTAGATCAGCTTTTTGCCAGACATCATCTGCGTTCGCAACGATGGTTGCACCCGCTGTGATGAACTCTTCATTGGTAATGGATGATCCAAGGCCAGCTTTATCCTCGATAATTACAGTGTGTCCAGCATGCACAAACTCTGAAACACCCTCAGGAGTAATTGCTACTCGAGACTCATGAACCTTAATCTCCTTTGGAACACCAACGATCATGGTTAACCTTTCGCCGCTACCGCCGCTGCGATCAAACCAATAAACAATGGGTGTGGTCGAGTGGGACGTGACCGCAGCTCAGGATGAGCTTGCGTGCCTACGTAGTAAGGATGCACCTGCGAGGGCAGTTCTACAAACTCCACGAGATCTTGTTCCTTGAACATGCCTGAGAAAGTAAGACCAGCACTAGAAATTTGATCACGGTACTTGTTATTGACCTCATAACGATGACGATGTCGCTCAGAAACCTCAGTTGAACCATATGTTTGCGCGACTACGGAACCGGCTAACAAATCAGCGGTGTAGAGACCCAGGCGCATTGTTCCGCCCATATCCCCCTTGCCTGAAACAACATCCTTTTGATCATCCATAGTTGCAATAACCGGTGTACCAGAATCTGAAAACTCTGCAGAGATCGCATCGTTGATACCTGCAAGGTTACGAGCTGCCTCAATCACCATGCATTGCAAACCTAAACACAATCCCAAAGTTGGAATCTTGTTTTCACGAGCAAACTTAAGGGCTCCAACCTTTCCTTCAATCCCTCGAATACCAAATCCACCAGGAACACATATTGCATCCACATTTTCTAAATGCTTTTTGGCACCTTCCGGAGTTTCGCACTCATCACTTGCAATCCAGACAATTTCAATCTTTGCCTCGTTAGCAAAACCTCCAGCGCGTAACGCCTCTGAAACTGAAAGGTAAGCATCTGGAAGATCGATGTACTTTCCAACAAGGCCCACCTTTATATGATGCTTTGGGTGGTGGACCTTCTCTAGAAGAGCATCCCATTCACCCCACACCACATCATGACAATCAAAACCAAGACGCTTTACTACATAAGAATCCAAGCCTTCGCTATGTAAAACCTTCGGAATGTCGTAGATCGATGGGGCATCAACAGCTGCAACTACCGCCTCAGAGTCGACATCGCACATTAGAGAGATCTTCTTCTTTACACCATCTGGGATTTGACGATCTGAACGCAGAACGATCGCATCTGGAGCGATACCAATGCTGCGAAGTGCCGCAACTGAGTGCTGCGTTGGCTTTGTTTTTAACTCACCTGATGGCCCAATGTATGGAACAAGAGAAACATGAAGATAGAAGACATTATCGCGGCCAACTGTTTGGCGAATCTGGCGAATGGCTTCCAAAAATGGTTGAGATTCAATATCGCCAACTGTTCCGCCTACCTCGGTAATCACTAAATCAATTTCAGGACCGGCCATCGCGATGATCCGTTCCTTGATCTCATTAGTGATGTGCGGGATCACCTGAACTGTTTCACCGAGATACTCTCCGCGGCGCTCACGAGCGATCACGCGCGAGTAGACCTGTCCCGTGGTTACATTTGCTGAGCCATGAAGGTTGCGATCTAGAAAACGTTCGTAGTGGCCGATATCTAAATCAGTTTCAGATCCATCATCGGTCACAAAGACCTCGCCATGTTGAAAAGGATTCATGGTTCCCGGATCTACATTGAGATAAGGATCAAGCTTTTGCATGGTGACACGGATACCGCGGGCTACTAGTAATCGTCCAAGACTTGAGGCTGTGAGTCCTTTGCCCAAACTTGAGGCGACTCCGCCGGTTACAAATAAGTGTTTAGTCACATGTGCTTGGCCCATGGGAGTCAAACCTATCATTTATCGGCGTTGTGTTCTTACACCTTCAAAGAAAGCAGTTCGGTGGCGTGTTCGCGGGCGCTAGCGGAGTTTTCCAGGCCAGCCAACATGCGGGCAACCTCTTCAACCCGCTCATCACCAGAGACCTGGCGCACATCGCTCTGACTTACCGTTCCATCATTGTTTTTAGTTACTACAAAGTGAGAGTCGGCCCACGCCGCAACTTGAGGCAGGTGGGTGACAACAATTACCTGTGCATGTTGTGCAAGTTGATGAAGTCGACGACCAACTTCAATCGCAGCCTTTCCACCAACTCCAGCATCAACCTCATCAAATACATATGTTCCGATCGGATGGGTTGTAGCTATGACAACTTCAAGGGCCAACATAACGCGTGACATTTCTCCGCCTGATGCACCCTTTGCTAATGGAACAAGTGGCGCATCTTTATGTCCCTGGATGAACATGGAAATCTCATCACAACCCTGCGAAGTAAAATCTGATTCCTTAGGTGCCAAATAATCAGCTGACTGCACCTGTGCCACAAAGGTTGCATGGGGCATTGATAATTGCTGAATCTCTTGAGTTACCAAAGCCGATAACTTCTTCGCCGCTTCTGTACGTGCCTCTGAAACCTTCTTCGCCTCAGCCAATAATGTTTTCTTGACCGCGTTTAACTCTTTCTCTAACTCCTGCAAACGAGCATCTCCACCTTCAAGATCTGCAATCGCCTCTGCTGAGTTTCTATAACGAAGTTGAAGCGCTTGAATCTCAACCTCTACAGAGTTT
>CAXNDW010000041.1:0-8050 GCA_964201405.1 Candidatus Planktophila sp. | reverse complement strand
TAGATTTCTCTGCCTACGCCTCGGATTGGGTCGAAGAGGCAGGAAGATTCTTTGCTGGAAAGATCTCTCGATACATTTTCATTTCTACCGGTGCTGTCTATACATCCAGCCAAGTTTTCCCGATAACAGAAGATTTCCCTAAAGGCCCGCCGCATCCATTTGCCCCATATGCGGCGGAGAAAATTCGATCCGAATCATTGCTGAGAGAATTCAATTCACAAGGAGCCTTTGACACTACAGCTCTACGTCTTCCATTTGTATTGGGTCCAGATAATTATGAAGATAGAGAGTCATTTGTATTTAGCCGTTTGTTAAGCAATGAACCAATCTTCTTAGCTAATGGCGGAAAGTCTATTCACTCTTTCATCTATGCCGGCGATGTTGCAAGTGCGATTGTCAGAATTTTAAGTTTGAGTCGAACAGGCGGAAGCGAAGAGTTCAACTTAGCTATACCTCAAGCAACAACTAGTCGAGGTTTTGTAGATTTAGCGAGCGAAGTTTGCGGAATTGAACCTAAAGTAGTTTCTTATCAACCCGAAGATTTTCAAATCGACACAATCAATTTTGATCTAAAAAACGTCGCCTTTCCTTTCCCTGAAAATAATGCATATTTGAGCTCCGAGAGTATTTTGACAAAACTTGGTTTTGAACCGAGCTATGACCTTGAGGCCATGCTTTCTGAGTATTTTGAATGGTGGATGAAGAAAGGTGACAAGTCTCCGAAAGAGTATCCATTGGAAAGTAGAATCAAAATTGAGTTAGGGTCCCGATGAAGATCAATTCCGAGTTACACAACCCAATTGAATCTAAGGTAGCCCAAGAAGATCTAGAGATTCTAGAAAGTATTCAGGACCGGGTGTTATGGCTATCTACTCGTATTGTTGATTACGCCAATAATGATCGTCCCAATGTAGATGGCTTAAAGGTTGGTGGCCATCAAGCATCAAGTGCTTCGTTGGTTTCGGTGCTTACAGCCCTTTATTTCAATTACTTGGACTCCGAGGATCGAATTAGCGTCAAGCCCCATGCATCACCAGTTTTTCATGCAATTCAATATCTGTTGGGTAACCTTGATGAATCCTACTTAAAGAAACTTCGTGAAGCGGGTGGTCTACAAAGCTACCCTTCAAGAACCAAGGATCCAGATACCGTGGATTTTTCTACAGGATCTGTTGGACTAGGTGCCGTTGCTCCGCTTTTTGCTGCAGTTACACGCCAGTACGTTGACTCTCACTTTGGAGCAAGACCAAAGTCACGTTTTATTTCTGTTATTGGCGATGCAGAATTGGATGAGGGAAATATTTGGGAGGCACTTGCTGATCCTGCTGCTACAAATCTAGGAAATGTTATGTGGGTTGTCGATTTTAATCGACAGTCATTGGATCGGATTATTCCTGGTGTACGAATCGAACAGTGGAGAGCTCAGTTTGAAGCCGCAGGTTGGCATGTCAAAGAGGTTAAGTACGGATCCAAGTTGAAGAGAGTATTTGAAGATGATGCTAGTGCGAGCTTCAAGCAATGGTTTGATCTGATTCCAAATGAACAGTATCAATCCCTTTTCGGGCTTCAACCAACAGAGGCTCGAGTGAGATTTCTGGATGGCGCACCGCATGGTGTCAGTGATTTCCTTGAAAGATACAGCGATGAGGAGCTCTTTGAAATTCTCACCGATCTAGGTGGCCATGACATTAGCTCTCTTATCGAGGCTTTTCATGAGTGTGATAGTGAGCTAGATAAATCAAGTGTTGTTTTTGCCTACACAATCAAAGGCTGGCATCTACCGATTGCTGGGGACAAGAGAAATCACTCTGCCCAAGTAAGTAAAGAGCAGATAGATAATTTACGTAAATCTGTGGGGTTAGATCACTCAACTGAGTGGAGCAGGTTTGAACCTGGAAGCGTTGAGGATTCGCTCTGTATTGCAAGGTGCAACTCTTTGAAAAGGGCTGCGAGTAATGCTCAAATTTCTGCAGAGTTTCCGCATGGAACTGGAACCGCACCAAGCGGAGTTTCTTCCTCTCAGGAGGCATTTGGAAGAGTTCTTAACGAGATCAGCCGTAATGAGGCGATCCGTCCCTATCTAGTAACTACGGCACCTGATGTTGCGACCTCGACTAATCTCGGTGGCTTTATCAATCGCCATGGAATTTTTAATAGAGACCTTAAGCGTGAGTGGAGTAACAACTCAATCCAAAAGTGGACTGAGAGTCCAAATGGTCAACATATCGAACTTGGAATCAGTGAAATGAATCTGTTCACTCTCTTGGGTCAGTTAGGTATGTCAGGAGATATCTCGGGTCAATCTCTGATTCCGATAGGTACTGTTTACGATCCATTTGTTCTACGAGGCCTGGATGCATTTATTTATAGTGTTTATTCAGGGGCAAAATTCATCGTTGCAGGAACTCCATCTGGAATCACTCTTGCACCAGAAGGTGGTGCACACCAATCCACAATCACGCCATCTGTTGGAGTCGAACTGCCCGGAGTAGTACTTATGGAGCCAGCATTTGGGCAAGCATTAGATTGGATGTTGTGTGATGCGATCGCACATGTTGCAGGAGCAAAAAAGAATACAGCCCCAGACCTTAGACCAAACGAGCTAGCTTTTTACTTTAGATTGACAACTCGATCCATAGAGCAACAGCCATTCTATGAAGCAAAACAGCGAATAGGCGAAGCAACTCTTCGATCTCAGGTATTAGCTGGTGCATATCGCCTTGTAGATGGAAGAACTACGCTCAGCAGAATTGATAATCACCTTGCCCCCGTTGTTTACTTAGTAGCAAGTGGAGCGGTGATGCCAGAAGTACTCGCAGCAGCTCAACAACTTGCAGATGAAGGTGTTGTCGCACATGTTGTTGACATCACTTCGCTAGGTCGAGTTTTTGGTAGTTGGCAGAGAACTTTGAAACAGGGAATTCGAACCGCTTCAACCCCATCCTTGCCGGGCGTTTTAAGGGCAACATTTACCGAAAAGGCACCGATAGTTTCGATACATGATGGCTCTTCCCACGCGATGGCGTGGTTGGGTTCTGCCCTTGGAGTGCCACAAGTAGCTATGGGCGTAGATAACTTCGGTCAATCTGGCAATATTCCAGATCTATATGCAATTCATGATTTAAATACGGAGTCGATTATCAATGGTGCACTAGCAGCGCTCAGCCTGAATAGCTAACAAGCAAATTAAGGTTACATGCGAAGAATTAATGGGCCCTTGCTTAATCTTCCAATAATCAAGGTATCTGAAACCAGCTTTCCATCTATTTGTTTTATTCCTTTAACTAATTCGTTATCCGATACCCCAGTTATTGAAATCAACACATTGTTTGAATGAATCAAATCGTACTTTGTCAAAATCGGCAGTCTGAATGTAAGCAAAGGGTTAGAGGTAAAGAGTTCAATATCTTTTTTGGAGACAATTTGGCACTGAATATTGCCACCCAAAGCGATAATTCCAGCTGCGGATATCACCGCCTCGGGTGATCCTCCAATTCCAATCATGGCATCGACTTCACTATCAGGAAGACAAGTTGCAATCGCTGCAGTTACATCGCCATCATCAAAGAATCTAACTTTTATACCTAGAGCTTGAAGCTCAAGTGCCAGTTTTTCATGTCTTGGTCTGCGCAAAACACTTATGACTAACTCTTGGAGTCTCTTGGATTTACACTCTGCAATGATGTGTAAATTCTCAAGCAAAGGCTTACTGAGAGAGATTTGAGTTGCCGCTTCATACCCAGTTACTAATTTGAGCATGTAGAAGTTATCTTCTGGATTGAACATTGTGTTCTCGGGTGAGAATGCAATCAAACTTACTGCACCAGTTTTTCCCTTAGCAACCAATGAGGTTCCGTCGATGGGATCTACTGCTATGTCTATAGCCGGGCCATTAAGATTTCCAACCTTTTCTCCATGCATAAACATTGGAGCGTTATCCTTTTGTCCTTCTCCAATAATTACCGTTCCAGTTATATGCATCTCTTTGAGCGCACTTCTCATGGCTGCCACCGCCGCGCCATCGATTTCTTGCTTGTTCATGGAGCCATGGAGCCCCATGACACTTGCCGCAGCGGCGGAAGTGACTCTTTGAATATCCTCAAATACAAGTGACTCAAGCATTATTGCTGACACCTATTCCGCTACTAATTGCAGCCCGCCCACTCTCGAGTCGAGCGATGGGAACCCTGAAAGGGGAGCAGGAGATGTAATCGATATTGAGAGAGTTAAAGAAGTGAATACTGCGGGGATCCCCACCATGTTCGCCGCAGATCCCCAATTTAAAGTTTGGATCAATTCTTCGCGCATGGTCGACGGCGGTTCTAACAAGTATTCCTACACCAGCCTCGTCGAGCGATTCGAAGGGGTTGAATGGCAATAACTCCAGATCAAGATAACGGGGCAGGAATGAGGACTCAACATCATCTCGACTAAATGCCCAGGTTAACTGCGTTAAGTCATTTGTGCCGAAGGAGAAGAAATCGGCATAAGGGACTAAGCGATCAGCGGTAATTGCAGCACGTGGAGTTTCAATCATTGTTCCAATTGGAAACTCTGTTGTTTGCCCAGCATGTGCAAATGTCTGCTTAATCTCTTGTTCAAGCGTTTCCCGCAAGTGGAGTAACTCTCTTTGGGTAGCAACCAGTGGAATCATTACCTCTGGTAATGGTCGATGTCCTAGCCTTTGCACCTCAATGTAGGCATGCACGAGTGCTCGTACCTGCATTTTATATAGCTCTGGAATCAAAATACCAAGTCTTACTCCACGTAAACCAAGCATCGGGTTAGCTTCATGCATACGTTGCACAGCAGAGAATATTGCTGTGTCCCGTGGAGATACCTCTAAACCAAGTGCTTCAGACCTTGCGCGTTCTGCCGTCAAAACAGATAGGGGTGGCAAAAATTCATGTAAAGGTGGATCAAGCAAACGGACCGTTACCGGCAACCCCGACATCGCCATCATGATTCCTACAAAATCTGCACGCTGCAGTGGCTCCATTTCAGCAATTACACTCTTTTGAATATCCTCATTATCTGCGAGAACTAATCTTTCAATGTAGCTTCTTCGTTCTCCAAGAAACATGTGTTCGGTTCTACAAAGCCCGACACCTTCAGCACCGAGAATTCTTGAACGCACAGCATCTTCGGGGGTATCAGCATTTGCATGCACATGTAATTTTCTTACCAAATCAGCATGTGTAAGGATTCGATGAACCGCTTTTACAACCGCGGGTGCATTGATATTTTCTGGAGCTAGCCGACCTTCTAAATATGAAGTCACATGTGATGCAACAACGGGCACTTCTCCTAGATAGACAGCTCCTGTACTTCCATCAATGGAGATAACTTCACCTTCATGAACAACATGTTCGCCAATCGAGAAAAATCCAGCCTTTTCATCCACGGTGATACTTTCGCACCCACATACCGCGGTCTTTCCCATGCCTCTTGCTACGACAGCAGCATGTGAAGTTTTTCCTCCTCGGCTCGTCAAAATTCCTTCAGATGCAACCATTCCGACTAAATCATCTGGGCTAGTTTCTCTTCTTACAAGAATAACCTTTTGGCCATTCAAAGAAAGATCCTGAGCTCGCTTTGATTCAAACACAACTGCGCCGACAGCAGCACCTGGTGATGCTGGAATTCCTCTAGCAATTTCTAGAGCCGAAGCCGTTAGGTCAAACTGTGGGAACATGAGATTTACTAACTGATCACCTGAAGTTCTAAGTAGTGCCTCATTAATGTCAATCTTTCCTTCATCTACCAGCTGACTAGCGATCCGAAAAGCCGCCTCGGCGGTTCTCTTTCCAACTCGAGTCTGCAAGATCCACAACTTGCCTTTTTCAACTGTAAATTCAATATCGCATAAATCTCTGTAGTGGTCCTCAAGAAGGCTCATTGTTGAATCTAACTCTGCATAAACTGAAGGGTACTTCTGCTCAAACTCGCGTAGCGATATAGGAGTTCTGATTCCTGCAACTACATCCTCACCTTGAGCTCGCTCAAGGTAATCACCGTAGTTACCTGTTTCGCCAGTTGAAGGATTGCGAGTAAATGCAACACCCGTACCAGAATCATCGGTTAAATTTCCAAAAACCATTGATTGGATATTGATAGCAGTACCTAGATCAGATGGAATTCTTTCTCGCTGCCGATACAGCTGTGCTCGCTCAGAGTTCCAAGAGTGGAAGACAGCTTCGATAGAGCGAAGCAGGTGATCGCGGGGATCTAAAGAGAATGGTTTTGCTTCATGCTTTTCAATCAACGATATGTAATCTTTTATCAGCAACTTAGTTTGTTCAAAATCAATCTTGTCTATCCGTTGAACTTTCTCGGCCCGAAGGTACTTACTATCAATCTCAGCAAAACTATCTTTTGGTATTCCACAAACTATTCGCCCATATAGATCTATAAATCTTCTGTACGAATCCCATGCAAAGGTAGGATTGGCGGTTTGTTCTGCTAAACCAGCTGCTACATCTGGTGTCATTCCTACATTAAGAATTGTTTCCATCATCCCTGGCATTGAGAATTTTGCACCGGAGCGAACTGAAATGATCAGAGGATTTTGGGGATCTCCAAAAGTTCGTCCCAGCGAGTTCTCGAGTTCATGGATTGCCAGATCCAACTCTTCAATGAGTTTGTGTGGCAGCGCCCCGGTCTTTAGAAACTCGCGGCAGGCATGTGTGGTGATGGTGAACCCAGGGGGGACGGGTAGCCCAATCTTGACCATCTCAGCCAGGTTTGCACCCTTGCCCCCCAATAGATCTGATTGGGATTTATCTCCAAAGGAGAATGGATAGATAAAAGTTGCACCCTTGGTCATTTGCCGCCCCCAGTAAATAACGCCTAGGAAGTGAGCGTAGCCGTATACCCCATAATTGTAAACAGTAGACAAAAATAGGGTTTACGTGTTGACATTCCAGAGGGTGAAAGTAATCTTGGCAACGGTCACGAGTTCCAGCATCAAGCCCCGGCTAACTGGACGGCAACCCTCCACCGCGGCGGGGTGCTCCGGGTGAAGACCAGGCCGATAGCCACCATCATCGGCAAGCGTGGGTCTAACTAACTGTTCTGATCTAGTTAGTTTAGTTAGTGATGATCCCCTGACACATTAGGAGATTACGTTGAAAAAGCGTTTCGGAATATTTTCAGCTGTTGTAATTGCAGCAGCGCTAACACTTTCAGGATGCTCGTCATCAGATTCATCAACATCTGAAGCGGCATCATGTGCAAAGGAAGATCTTGCACTAGTAACTGAGGGCAAGCTAACAATCGCAACTGGCGAGCCTGCCTACTACCCATGGATCATCGATGATGCTCCAGAGACCGGAAATGGTTTTGAAGGTGCGGTTGCCTACGCAGTTGCTAAGCAGCTGGGGTTTGATGCAGCAGATGTCACTTGGGTTCGCACAACATTTGATTCAGCTGTAACACCAGGAGAAAAGAACTTCGACTTTAACTTGCAGCAGTTCTCAATCACAGAGGAGCGCAAGAACGCAGTTGATTTCTCATCTCCTTACTACACAGCACCACAGGCAATCGTTTCATTTAAGGGAAGCAAGATTGATGGAAAGACAACTCTTGCGGAGCTAAAGGGAGCCAAGCTTGGCGCAGCTGTTGGAACAACATCACTGGATGCGATTGAAAACCAGATTGGTTCAACACCTCAGGTATTCAATGACAACGCAGCTGGTGTATCAGCACTTAAGAACAAGCAGATTGATGGCCTAGTAGTAGACCTTCCAACAGCGTTCTACCTATCAGGAGTTGAAGTTCCTAACGGTCTTATCGTTGGACAGCTTCCATCAACTGGTTCAGGAGATCAGTTCGGTCTCTTGCTTACCAAGGGCAGCAAGCTGACTTCATGTGTTTCTGGCGCAGTTGATGCAATCACTGCAGATGGAACATTGGCGTCAATCACAGACAAGTGGCTAGCAACTGATGCTGGCGCACCTGTCTTGAAGCCTTAATAGAGAATAAGAAGTAGAAGCGGTAGTTTGGCGGCCATGTCAGAGAAGCAAAGCTCTGCGTGGTCGCCAAGCTCACG
>CAXNDW010000040.1:0-8501 GCA_964201405.1 Candidatus Planktophila sp. | reverse complement strand
TTTCGGGAAAGCAATTTGAATAATGCAATTGAAAGTATCGCGCTCACGACAGAGGCAACAATGACCGCAAGAACGGCAATGTCTTGAGTCTGTGCATCATCAAAAGCTAGATTGGCTATAAAGATTGCCACGGTGAATCCAATTCCAGCAGCACTTCCTGTTGCCAGAATTGAACTGTTTGTTGCTCCATCTGGGAAATCAGCTAAATTCGATCGCTTGGCAGCTATTGAGGCGATGAGAACGCCGAGCGGTTTTCCGATCACCAATCCAAAGAAAATTCCCCATGCGACTAAGGATTGTGAAGCGCCCTTGATTGATTCTGAGGTGATGACAACGCCGGTGTTTGCGTAGGCAAAGATAGGGACGACGAAGAAGGTGCTAATCGGATGAAACTTGTGCTCAAGCCATTCGATGACTGAGACAGAACCATCTTCAAAATCTTCAACCTTGGTTCGCTTCTGGACAATATTCGGAGTCATGAGTCCGATAATTACTCCAGCCAATGTGGGGTGTACCCCCGTCTTGTAGAACGAGAACCACAGAGTAAATGCAAAAAGTGAGTAAACGAGCATTGATTCAACGCCTGTTTTCTTTAGAACAGCAATAATCCCTATACATAGCGCAGCAGCTAACAGCCATGAGAACTTAATTCCAGTTGAATAAACAAAAGCAATAATCAAGATCGCACCAATGTCATCAATAACAGCCAGTGCTAACAGGAATGAACGCAATGAAGCGGCAACAGATGGGCCGAGCATCGCTAGCAAACCAACGGCAAGAGCGATATCTGTTGCGACCGGTACTCCCCAACCGCCAGGTGCAACACCACCTGCTATCGCAAGATAGATAAGCGCCGGAACGGCCATGCCGCCTATCGCTGCGACAAAGGGCAGCATCGCTTTCTTCAATGAGGCTAGGTGACCTGAAGTAAGTTCGCGCTTGATTTCTAATCCAACTACAAAGAAGAAGATACTCATGAGCAGGTAGTTGATTACCTTGAGAATCGACAGATCAATCAAGTACCAATCAGCGCCAAGAGATACTTTGAAATCTAAGGTCGAAAAGTAGGTGTCGGCGAAAGGCGAGTTAGCTGTAATCAAACCCAGCGCAGAAGCTAACAAGATAAGCAGACCGCTTGTAGATTCGCGATTAAGGAAATCCCGAAGTGGTGCGATCCGACGTCTCATGGATTAACTCTAACTGAGCAAACTCTCCTGTGCTCGAACTTTTCGAGTAGCAAGCAGTAGATGTCCAATAAAGCCAAATACAAGCGCGAAGATGACCCCAACATTTGAGTAAGCCCAAGGACCATCTTTGCCACCAATAAGATCTAAGAAGTATCCCTGCCACTCAAGCCATGGAGCAAAGGTATTGGTAACAAATCCCCATCCGATAATTGAGCCACAAAGCATCAGTGCGATAGATCCTTTATTCACCGATCCGTACACCCCGAGTGGATCAAACAAATCCTTTTCGCTATAAGCCTTTTTGCGAATCAGGACATCCGCAACGAATATCGAAGACCAGACAGCAACAGGGACGCCTAAAGTAATCAAGAAGCCTTGGAATGGATAGAAGAAGTTATCTGCGATCCACACGATGTAAATACTTCCTAACAACATCAACACCGAATCAATAATCGCCGCTTGATGACGCTTGATCGGCACACCAATTGAGACTAAAGCCAGGCCGGAAGAGTACAAATCTAAGATCGCTCCCCCAACTAAACCAAGAATTGCAACCAGTGCAAATGGGATTAGAAACCAGGTAGGAAGCAGGGTCGTAAGAGCCCCAATAGGATCCATAGCAATAGCTTCACTTAAATCCTTACTACTTCCAGATAAGCCTGCACCGTAGATCACAAGAATGATTGGCACTATCGAAGCTCCCAAAACAGTCCATCCCACTACCCCTTTGCTTGAAACGCTCCGAGGCAAATAGCGGGAGTAATCAGCTGCGGCGTTGACCCAGCCAAGCCCAATGCCAGTAACTCCAAAAATTACGGCACCAATAAAGCTTTGAATAGAACCATCAGGAATCGCGTTTATTACATCCCAATTCACATTATCAATCGTTAAGGATATGTACACCAAAGTCATAATGATTGTGACAAGGGTGAGAATCTTTTGTAGCTTCATAATCACGCTATGACCGAGAACTCCACCCACAACGGTTAAGGTCACAGCCACCACAAAGCCCAGAATAAGAGCAAGATTTTTATCAATCCCACCTAATCGTGCAAACACCGTTCCTGTGGCAAGGGTTGCCAGCGAAACCAAAACAGTTTCCCATCCAACAAAGATGAGATACGAAAGCGCTCCCGGAAGCCGGCTTCCCTTCACTCCAAATGATGCACGCGATAAAACCATAGTCGGAGCGTTAGAACGTTTGCCTGCTAGCGAACTTATTCCAACCAACAAGAAGGAGCCAAGTGTTCCGATAAATGTGGCGATGGTGGCCTGTCTAAATGAGATACCAAAACCTAAGAAAAAGGCGCCGTATGAAAGAGCCAACATAGAAACATTTGCTCCGGCCCACGGCCAAAACAAGGATCGCGCTTTACCGGAACGCTCAGACTCGGCAATGATATTGAGACCATTTACCTCTAAATCAAAGGCGGGCATATTTACTTTCTCCGATTTTTAGCTCTCATAAAGATGCCACCAAAAAAGAGAAGCAGCATTAATCCCAGCAATATGCCTCCTGCTGGATTTGAGGATTCTTCAGGAAGGGCGCTTATCGGCATCGGTGTCTGTTCAGCGGAGTAATCAGGTGATGCGTTAAAGGTGTACTCACCCTCAATGACATGCCCATCATCTCCAACAACTCGGTACTTAACCTCGAAGACTCCTGGAGCGCTTTGTCCTGAAACCTTGGTGGAGATTCTTCCGCCACTAACGATCGGATCACCAACATTAACTGCAATTCCAGTTGAATCAACGATTTCAAGGGAGTTAACCGCTTCACCTTCCAAGGTTTGAAGCTCTCCACTGAATTCAATCCACACTTGCGTTGGAATTGGATTGACATTGGCAAACTGCTCTGGAAATGAGGAAAGGATCGTGACATGTGCCGAAGATCCGTAGACAGACAGAATCGACAGACAAGAAATCAGGAAAATAGAGAGTAATTTGCGCATGAGTGCAGTTTAGTCGAGAAAGAAATCCAGTAGGAAATCCTTAGTTCCAGGAGTCACTGAATACTTTTCTAAATCAGTTATTCCCTCACTTGCCAGCAAAACATCATCTACAAAGAAGTTTCCGGTGCACTCTTTGGCATCGCGGTTGAAGATGATGTAAGCGGCATCTGCCAAAATTTCAGGTGTACGTCCAGCTAAAGCATCGATGCCAGGAATCATTTGCAGGGCCGCAGTATCAATTACTGTGCGAGGCCATAGAGCGTTCACGCCGATTCCATCTCGCTTGAACTCTTCGGCCATACCTAGAACACACATACTCATTCCATACTTAGCCATTGTGTAGGCAACATGGTTTTTGAACCAGACCGGCTTCATTGAAAGTGGTGGAGAAAGATTGAGAATATGAGGATTGCGACCTTCAGCAGCAGATTTTCTCAGGTGAGGAAGCGCTGCTTGTGATGTTAAAAAGGTTCCGCGAACATTGACATCAAACATCAAATCAAAACGCTTAGCCGGAGTCTGATCGGTTCGGGTCAGATTGATAGCGCTTGCATTGTTAATAAGAATATCGATGCCACCAAAGGCTTCGGCAGCCTGTGCTATCGCCGCTTCAATCTGAGTCTCGTCTCGCAAATCACATTGGATTGCAAGGGCTTTTCCTCCCGCTGCTTCAATCTCTGCCGCTGCGGTATGAATAGTGCCCGGAAGCTTTGGATTTGGATCAGAGGTTTTAGCGGCAATAGCGATAGATGCGCCGTCACGTGCTGCTCGCAACGCGATCGCTAGACCGATTCCGCGAGATCCTCCAGTGATGAAAATTCTTTTCCCGGCTAGTGACATTTACTTCCCCTTCTTGGACATGAACTTCATGAACGCTTCCATAGCTTCTTCAGATTGAAGGGCCATTGAAAAGATTTCAAACTCCGCCTTCATTACCGCTGCAACAGAGTCGTGATTACGCGCCTTAAGAAGCGCCTTTGTATTGATTATCGCTTGTGGGGGTTGGTCGGCGATATGTTCTGCGATCTTCATAGCGTGAGCAAGTGGATCTGAATCCTTTGCGGTAGCCAAGCCCATCTCGATCGCGGCATCTGCATCAAAGCTTTCACCAGTCATAAAAATTCTGGCAGCTCTTTGGTAGCCAACCAGTTGAGGAAATAGGTAGCTAGAGCCTGCCTCAGGAACTAGACCCAGCGAGGCAAAGGGCATTGAAAATTTCGCCGTGTCTCCTGCAATCACAACATCACAATGCAACAACATCGTTGTTCCTACTCCGACCGCATTTCCATTTACAGCTGCAATCAGCGGCTTTGGAAAGTTGAGCAGAGATGCTAAAAATTGAGCAACCTCTGAATCATCGGAGGTTGGTGGATTGTTCATAAAATCCATGATGTCGTTGCCCGCGGTGAAGTGATCACCCGATGCAGCTAATACAACCGCTCTGACTCCAAAATCCCCCGCTGCATCATTGAGCCCTTTAGCTAAACCTGAGTACATCGATCGAGTCAGCGCATTCATCTTCTCAGGGCGGTTAAAGGTGAGGGTTAGCACTCTATTCGCCTGGTTACTCAAGATTTCGCTCATAGAACCCATCCTAAGGGGTGACTCAGGAAAAAAAGAAAGGCAGAATAAGAACACGCGGAGAGGCGGTTTCAATAATGGTACGTGACATCACAATTTCAACTAGAGAGCTCACTCCTTTTGAGCAGTTAGTGCTAGAGCTTGTATGCGAAGGCAAATCAAATGCGGCGATCGCTGCACAAACCTCACACAGTGAAAAGGTTATTGAAAACACTGTCAGCCGTAGTGCACAGGTTTTTGGAATAAAATCTGATGGAGTAACTAATCTTCGAGTCCTACTAGCACTTGCATATCGCACACATTACGGAGACTCAGCCTTCGATAAGTTAAATGTGCCATGTTCACACTTTGAGGTTGGCCCTGATGGAACTTCAATGTGCAATCGTCACATGGATTGAGGGCAAACTCTCAATACCTAGATGCAGAGAGGTGACCCTCTACTTTTTCCTCATCTAGATCTCACTCTCGGAGTAAACATGCCTTGTATTGATTTTCTATATCAATGCCTAAAAGGGAGAGAGTAAAGAATGAAACGTAGAACCTTTGACAAAATAGTCTCATTTGTTGGACTGGGATTAGCAGTACTTCTATTTATCTTTGCAGGCCTATTGAACTTTGGTGCAGGATTTGCTAATGATTCAGTCAAGAGTCAGTTAGATAATCAAAACATTTCATTTCCAATTGAGGCTGGACTTCCATCTGAGACAAAGGATGAGTTACTCAAGTGGGCTGGGATGAAGGTAACAACTGGAGATATGGCTCGTGGATACTCAGATCTATACATCTGGGAGCACATGAAGGCATCAGCTGTAGCGGTTATGGGTAAGCCAGCAACATACTCTGAAGTATCTGCTGAATACATGGCTGCTACTCGCGGAGGAAGTCAGGATGCAGAACGTATACAGAAGTTATCTGATCTTCGTGATTCATTGTTTATGGGAAACACGCTTCGCGGAATGCTTTTAACAGCGTACGCCTTTGGAACCTTGGGCGTCATCGCAGGATATGCCGCTCTTGCATCACTTATGGGTGGACTCGTGTTACTTGTACTCGGATTCGCTGGGTTGGCACATATTCGTCGCACTCCTGAAGAGGCGATGATTTAACCCCCAACTCTCCGTGAGGGGTTAAAAAAGCGCCCCTGGGTTTATCCCGGGGGCGCTTTCTCTTGTAACAAATTAACTGATTAGCGATCTAGCTTTCCTGAAATGAAATCCTCAGTCTTTGTATGAGCTGCCTCATCTGTGTACTGAGTTGGAGGTGTCTTCATAAAGTAGCTAGATGGTGAGAGCAAGGCTCCACCGATCTTGCGATCGAGACCGATCTTTGCACAACGAAGCGCATCAATGATTACACCAGCTGAGTTTGGCGAATCCCAAACCTCCAACTTGTATTCGAGGTTTAGAGGAACATCGCCAAATGCGCGGCCTTCGAGGCGAACGTAGGCCCACTTGCGATCATCTAGCCATGGAATGTAATCCGATGGTCCGATGTGAACATTCTTCTCACCAAGATCATGGTGTAGTTGAGATGTAACCGAGTTTGTCTTTGAAATCTTCTTGGATTCAAGACGATCACGCTCGAGCATGTTCTTGAAATCCATATTTCCACCAACATTGAGCTGGTAGGTGCGATCTAGGTGAACGCCACGATCCTGGAACAACTTAGCCATGATGCGGTGAGTGATTGTCGCACCAACTTGGCTCTTAATGTCATCTCCAACAATAGGCAAACCTGCATCTGCAAACTTCTTCTCCCATACTGGGTCTGAAGCGATGAATACTGGAAGTGCATTTACAAAAGCACATCCTGCATCAATTGCACACTGTGCATAGAACTTTGCAGCGGTTTCAGAACCCACAGGTAGGTAGCAGATCAAGACATCGATCGCCTCATCCTTGAGAACCTGAACAACATCTACTGCAGGAGCATCTGACTCTTTGATTGTCTCGCGGTAGTACTTTCCGAGACCATCATTTGTAACGCCACGTAGAACTGGAACACCAGTCTTTGGGACATCACTAAATTTAATGGTGTTGTTCTCACTTGCCCAGATTGCATCTGCAAGATCGAGTCCAACCTTCTTTGCATCGACATCAAAGGCTGCAACAAACTTGATGCTAGAGATGTGGTATCCCCCAACAACTGCGTGCATAAGACCTGGGATTTCTTGATCAATTGCGGCGTTTTTGTAGTACTCAACGCCCTGAACTAATGAGTTAGCGCAGTTTCCAACGCCAACGATTGCAACACGGATGTCGCCTTTACCGGTTGTGATATTCACTCTATTTCCTCTCGGTTTTGATCATGTCTTCCAGCCAAGCAATCTCTCGATCAGCTGTCTCCAGTGAGTGACGTCGCCACTCCTCCAGATATTTGTCGATTCCAACAGGTGACTTCTCGAGTTCACCACGAAGGATTTCGGCTTTCTCCTTAAGGCGACGATGGCGCCCCTCAAGAATTCTTACTCTGTTATTTGCTGAAGTTGGCGAGAAGAAGGCGAATCGAATCTCAAAGCCCTCGTCCTCCCATGTTTCAGGTGTTACCGATTCTGTTAAATCCTCAAATTTGCGAGCGCCTTTATCTGTAATCGCATAAACAATGCGAGATCTGCGCGAAGTTGTTTCAACCGCTGACTCTTCAATAAGTCCAGCCTCCATCATGCGACGAAGCTGTGGGTAGAGCACTGAAAAGGAGAGCGCTCGAAAAGGTCCGAAGATGGTTTGGATTCGCTTGCGCAGCTCATAACCATGAAGAGGGGCTTGCGAAAGTAGTCCTAGGAGGGCGAACTCAAGAGACTCTGAACGTGAGCGCATCTGATCCCCTCCCTCTGCCTAATCTGTATCCCCGCAGGGTGTTGCTCCGTCGAATGTATCTATTCGATATATCGAGCCGTAATCTATGGGGATATACCCATGGAGCGCAACCTGAACACGCAGATAGGGAAAATCTTCACCCGCCAAGGGGTGTGGCGTACACCCAGGTAATACCCAGCCCAGTTCTACTCTGAAGGTTCAGGCTCGATTTGAGCCCCTCAGGAAGGAAGTTTCAAGTGTCTCTACTCTCGTGGAAACTGCATGGAAACGGTAAGACGGTTAACTCAGGTGAGGTTGTATCCACCGATGAGCGCCTTACCTGGCCCCGCACAATCGGCGTCGGTCTTCAACACATCGCAGCAATGTTTGGTGCAACATTTTTAGTTCCCATCATTACTGGATTTCCCCCAACAACAACTCTTTTCTTCTCAGGCATAGGAACACTTATCTTCCTGGCCCTGACTCAAAACAAGGTTCCAAGTTACCTCGGCTCCTCCTTTGCATTTCTAGCACCAATCGCAGCAGCTAAGACAAATGGTGGAATGGGCGCAGCACTTGGCGGCGTTGTTGTCACAGGTGTGATCTTGGCCGTTGTTGGTCTGATTGTTAAGCAAGCTGGAATTGGCTGGATCAACTGGATGTTGCCACCTGTAGTAACCGGAACAATCGTGATGGTCATCGGTCTCAACCTTGCAGGTGCGGCAAAGAACAACTTTGTTGCCGCTCCAATGATCGGTGTTATTACCTTGGCCTCTATCGGAGTTATATCCGCATTTTCACGTGGCTTTATGGGTCGCATCAGCGTCTTCCTTGGCTTACTAATCGGTTACGGAGTTGCCTTTGTTCAAGGCGATGTCAATACTGATGGAATCAAGGCTGCCAAGTGGTTGGCTCTTCCAGAATTTACCAATCCAACATTTGATGGCAAGGCGATCATTCTCTTCCTTCCTGTAGTTCTCGTCTTG
>CAXNDW010000039.1:0-8764 GCA_964201405.1 Candidatus Planktophila sp. | reverse complement strand
CGTACGCCATCATCAAAGCGACCTGGGCCTACTGCGATAACAGTGCCTTCCTGTGGCTTCTCTTTTGCTGTATCTGGGATAACAAGACCTGATGCTGTTGTTGTCTCAGCCTCATTTGTCTTGATAACGATGCGATCTTCTAGTGGCTTAACTGCCATGGTCTGACTCCTTCTAGGTTTTTGCCTATGTTGTTTCCTCATGCGGCCCGAATTAGCAGACTCGGGCCGTGAGTGCTAACGCAAACTCTAGGGTCGCTATTCCCCGCGGGCAAATCGAGGATCTACAGGCCCAAATCAAGAGTTAAAGTTTTAGCACGGTTACAGGCAGGCTGGAATCCGCGTCAAAGGCCACAGGGCTGGGGCTGCGGCCCGCTGAAACCATCAATGAGCCCAAGGCTGCGACCATCGCCCCATTATCGGTGCATAGCCCTGGGCTTGGAACCCGCAGCTGAATGCCCACCTTGTCGCATCGCTCTTGGGCAACAGCGCGAAGTCGTGAATTAGCAGCAACGCCACCGGCGATAACTAGCGAATCGATCCCTGTCTGTTTACATGCAGCCAATGCTTTGAGCAACAAAACATCCACGATCGCTTCTTGGAAGGAGGCGGCTACATCTGCTCGCGCATAATCAGGTGTGGCTTCAAGGTATCTGGCTACAGCGGTTTTCAATCCAGAGAATGAAAAATCAAATGGTCGAGTCAGCCAATCATTTGAGGTCGTTAATCCACGTGGAAAATCAATCGCGCTCGCGCTGCCATCCTTGGCTAACTTATCGATTGCAGGTCCACCCGGAAAACCTAACTTCATAACTCGCGCAATCTTGTCGAATGCTTCTCCCGCAGCATCATCCATGGTCTCGCCAAGTTTTGTTATTGAACCGGTGATGTCATCAACCTGCAATAGTGATGAGTGACCTCCGCTAACTAACAAAGCAATTGTTGGGTCCAACGGATTGTCATGAGTTAAGTAATCAACGCTGACATGTGCTGCTAGATGGTTAACGGCGTAAATTGGTTTGTTTAATCCCAGGGCAAGTCCTGCTGCAGAACCGACACCAACTAGCAACGCTCCAACTAAACCTGGTCCACCGGTAACAGCTACCGCATCAATATCCTTCAAGGAAATCTTTGAATCTTTAAGTGCCTGATGCAAGGTTGGGATCATCGCCTCCAGGTGAGCACGGCTTGCGATTTCAGGAACTACTCCCCCGAAACGAGCATGCTCTTCTACACTTGATGCGATGACATTGGCAAGCAGTGTGCGGCCGCGAACAATTCCGACCGCTGTTTCATCACATGAAGTTTCAATTCCTAAAACAATTGGATCGCTCATGAAAGCTCCAATCGCATAACTAGGGCATCTAAACCTGCACCAAAGTAATCCTTGCGAACATTGAGCTTTGAGTACCCCAAAGATTCATACAGTCCGATCGCTTCTAAGTTATCTACCTTTACTTCGAGCATCATCGCGGTAGATCCCTGCTGCCCCGCCCAATCGGTAATGAGCGCCATTAAATGGCGTGCAATGCCCTTTCCGCGCTGGCTTGGCACTACGCCCACTGTAAGCACATCGGCTTCTGCGCCACCTGGTGCGAAGACTCCTGCATAACCGATGATGCTTTGCTCTTCATCTACCGCTACAACAAAGTGACGGGTTGATGCAGAGAACTCTTCCTTGTATTGCGAGGCAGACCAAGGTGAGTATGGAAATAACTCTTTGTCTAAGGAAACGAAAACTGGAAGATCAAAGGTAGTTGCAACGCGATAAATAATCATCTGTCCACCGTTGCTACCGCATCTGGTCTACGCAGATACATGGGTTCGATGATGTTGCCTGGCAGATTTACCAAGGCAAGCATGTCAGGGAAAAGATCTGCATAAATCATTGCGCCAGTTACATCTGTAGGAAAGTTAACTGCGGGTTCTCCAACACGGGCTCCATCTGTATACCGTGCCCAGTAAACCTCTTTGCGTCGCGCATCAACGGTGATGATGAAATCTTTTTCTCTAACCTGAGCTGCGATTGCATCTAGTGAACACACACCGCGAACTGAAATCTCGCGAGCTAGAGCAAAACTTTGTGCAAAAGCAATTCCAACTCTCAAACCGGTAAAGGGTCCTGGACCCATTCCAACAACAACCTCATCAACATCACTGACAGCAAGTGCTTCTTGAACTAATGCCGGAAGTGATGGTCCGTGAGCTGTGGCTCCATCTCTAAAGCCGCTATACAAAACTTTGGAATCTTCGATAATCGCAACACAACTGCGTGATGTCGATGTATCAATTGCAAGCACCTTACTCATAATGAAAACCCTGCCCAACGCGTGCCAACAGCTTTGATTTCTACGGTGCGTTCATCATTGCTGCGATCAATTGTTATCTCTAAACGATCCTCACTGAGCCGAGCAGATTCAGCACCACCCCACTCGATCAAAGTTATTGAGTTAGCAACATCTAGATCTAAATCATCCACATACAGATTTGGATTTTCAGATTCCACTAAACGGTATGCATCAACATGAATAAATGGGATTGCTGCTTTGTGAACCCGTGAAATAACAAAGGTCGGAGATGTAACTCCGGTTACTCCAAGGCCTGCGCCAACGCCTTGGGCTAAAACTGTTTTGCCGGCGCCTAGCGGGCCATTTACAAGTACAAGATCGCCAGCGCGCAGATGTGTTGAAATCTGCAGACCCAGTTGATGCATAGCCTCTGGTGTAGCGATTGTGATCACTGACTAAGCCTAAGGCACCAACCCTTTGAACCAATCCAATGAATCAGGGTTAGCCAACGCATCACGATTTCTGACCTCACGACCATTGATCACATCAGTTACCGCAAGCTCTACTAATTTATTGGACTTGGTACGTGGAAGTTCTGGTGCAACAACAATCAGATCGGGAACGTGACGTGGAGATGCTTGAGTGCGCAATGCGCTCTTGATCTCCTTCTCAACTGATTCATTGAACTCTTGTCCGGCTTTAACTACTACAAACAAAATAACCCGTGTGTCATTATCCCAATCCTGAGATACCGCCATTGCTTCCTGTACTTGCGGAAAGGTCTCAACAACTCGATAAATCTCTGCTGTACCAATTCGCACACCCTTTGAATTTAGCGTTGCATCACTTCTTCCAAATAAGGTAAATCCACCAGTTGCGGACTTTGATGCAAAATCACCATGTGTCCAGACCCCAGGAAAACCTTCAAAGTAGGCGGCTTTGTACTTTGCATTATTCGGATCTGCCCAAAAACCAATTGGCTTTGATGGAAATGGAACCGTACAAACCAGTTCACCCTTCTCATCAATCGCAGCGCTTTCACCCTTTGCATTAAAGACATCCGTTGCCATTCCTAAACAAGGGCCTTGAAGTTCGCCGCGGTAAACAGGTTGGGTTGGAACTCCCGCAAGGAAGCAGCCACAAATATCGGTTCCGCCTGACATCGATGCAAGATGTACATCTGATTTGATTGATGAGTACACATAGTCAAAACTTTCAGGAGAAAGTACCGATCCAGTCGAACCAATTGTTTTGATGGTTGAAAGTTTGTGACTTTTAGCAGGTACTAATCCTTCTTTGTGTGCTGAATCAATGAACTTTGCAGATACCCCAAAGAAATCAAGCTTTTCATCCTGTGCAATATCAAACAAACGGGTTGGTGTTGGTGCCATAGGCGCGCCATCAAATAAAACTATCGTCGATCCACGACCTAGTGCCATCAGTAACCAGTTCCACATCATCCAGCCACATGTGGTGAAGAAAAATACCTTTTCTCCCTTAGAAATATTGAATTGATACAGCATTTCGGATTGAGCCTTGAGCATTACCCCCGCACCGCTATGAGTAATGCACTTTGGCTTACCAGTTGTTCCAGATGAGAATAAAACAAAGCCTGGGTGATCAAATGGAAGCCGCTCAAAGACGGCCTCGGCACCCATAAATGGTGCAATCCATGCCTGGAACTGGCTGACACGAATCGTCTTTACTAATGTCGGAAGTAACTTTTCTATCTCGGCAGATTTTTCTGAGCAATCAAAGTATTTTCCGTTGTAGTGATAACCATCTGCAGCTAAAAAGATCTTTGGCTCGATCTGACCAAAACGATCTTCAACTGCATGCGGAGCAAAATCAGGTGATGCCGTTGATACCACCGCACCAATACTTAATGCGCCTAACCCATAAATTATTGCTTCAGAAATGTTTGGGATCCAGGCAACAACCCGATCCCCTGCCACAACACCTTCTGCGCGCATGGCAGCAGCGGTTGCCGAGACCTTGACGCGAAGTTCAGCCCATGTTGTTTCGCAACGATCTCCATTTTCTAGAATCGAAACTATTGCAACGGTATCTGCATCACCATGAGCTAAAAGATTTTCAGCAACATTTATTCGTGCCTCGGGAAAGAACTGTGATGAAATAAAATCACTGCCCGCGGTAAAAAAGGTCGAGCCCTTTTCTCCAAGTAGGTGATTGTCATCCCACGCACGTGACCAAAACTCTCCGGGGTTTTTTACACTCCACTCATGCAACGATGAGTAAGAGTCAAAACCTTTATCTGACTGCAACCTCTCGATGGCGGTGTTGCCACGTAAAGTTGGTTCCCAGAGTTTTTCCATCATGAGGATTTACGAGTAATCGCCTTCAACCGAAGCCTGTAGTAAGCACCTGATAAACCGCCAGGTGCAAACATCACGATAAAGATAAAGAGCAGACCAAGCAGAAGTGCAGGCTCTGCCAACGGTCCACCTATCCAGTGTGGAATTGAGGCAAAAGACTCCTGCTGAGTTAGATCCTGCATGCGTGTTGATGCGAAGGAGTAGAAAATTCCTCCCAGCACAGCGCCCCAACGTGTAACCGCTCCGCCGATAACCACCATCAACAATAAGGCGATAGTGACGGTGGATTCAGCAAATCGAGGTGCTGCGCTACCCGCAGCGATCAACATGACAAAGCCCAACATTCCAGCCAGGGTGCCGCTGATTACAAAGGACAACAACTTGAAGCGTTGAGTGTTTAACCCAAGCACTTGAACTCTCTGCTCATTGTCGCGAAGAGCTGCAAAGACACGACCAGCCGAACTTTCTGTAACCCACCAGATCACTACGTAAGTCACAATCAGTGCAAGTAAAGCGGTCCAGTAGATGTACTTTGTGTTAAATACACCGATCCAAATCTGCGGAATGAAATCAGCATTTAAAGCGATTCCGTTTTCTCCACCGGTGAGATTGAAAAAGTTTCTTCCAACAATTACATGCCCAGCCTCACCAAAAGCTAGTGTCACCATCGCAAAGGTAATTCCCGTAGTACGCAGTGAGGCTGCACCGACAAGAGCGGCTAATAGACCACTGGCTACGGTTGCGATGATGGCAGCAAGCCACCATGAAACGATTTCCTTATTTATCAAGATACATGAGACGTACACACCTGTTGCAAAGTACAAGGCGTGACCAAATGAGAGTAAACCTGTGAATCCAAAGAGTAGATCGTAGGTAAGTGCGAGTGCTCCCCAAATAAATGCAACTGCAAGGGTTTGCTGCAAGCCAGGGCTACCTAAAGGTAGAGATGTAAACATTGGAGCAATTGCAAGAAGTATGAGCAAGACTGCTAGCAGCGGGCGTGAGTATTTCCAACGCAACATTATGCACGCACCTTTCCTAGTAAACCTTGTGGTCTGATGAGCAATACTCCAGCCAGCAAGATGACAATGACAAAGTCACCAAGTCCAGTGATGTAATAGTTGGCAAATTGACGGATAACACCGATCAGCATTGCTGCCAAGAAGCTGCCTGGCACCGATCCCATGCCACCAATCACAACCACGATGAAGCCGTAGATGAGATATGTGCCAGCAATAAGAGGTGAAACACCGTTGGAGTAGACCGAAACCAAAACACCACCTACACCAGCTGCGAAACCACCCAGGAAGAAAACGGTGCTAAAAGCCCGTCGAACGTTGATTCCTAGGGCGTTTACCATGTTGCGGTTCTCAACTCCTGCTCGAATGATTAAACCAATTCGAGTGAACTTAAGGAGAGCCCAGTTGGCTATTAGCAAGATAATTGCGGTGGCGATATAGACGATTCGGTCAGCAGGAACCATAGCTCCGCCAATATTTATCGCTGTATAAAACCACAAGGGAGATGGGAACATCTTCAAATCATTTGTGAACCATCCACCTAATACAGCACCTACAACCAGAGAAACACCAACGGTCACCAGCGCTTGATCTATATGTCTGTCATAAAGTCTTGTAATCAACAACTGCTCGATGAGCAGTGCGAAAAAGCCTGCAGCCAATCCACCAATAATCATCGCAATGATGAAATCGATCATTGAGGTCTCTGGCCCCAACTGTGTTGCTACAAAAAGCCCTACAAAAGCTCCAACAGTTAAGAAGCTTCCATGTGCAAAGTTCAGAACGCCCATCAAGCCATAGATGAGAGAAAGACCTGATGCAACGAGGAAGTACAAAGCACCTAAGCCAATACCGGTGATACCAATCAGAATGAATGTATCCATTTACTTATGACCTCCACTCACACCAAGCATTTGATGAACCCACGAGGCGTCATGAAGATTTTCAGGACCTCCTTGATAAACAACTCGCCCTTGATCCATAACGATCACATGCTGTGCAACCCGCTTTACTAAAGCAAGGTTTTGCTCAACAAGGAGCATCGTTGAGTTTTCGGCAACCTTTGTGAGCGCTTCTGCGACCTCAGTCACCAATTTAGGTGCTAATCCTTTTGTTGGTTCATCGACCAGTAAAATCTCATTCTTGTTAAGTAAGGCTCGGGCAATAGCCACCATCTGCTGCTGTCCCCCTGAAAGCGATCCTGCCTGTTGCGCAGCGCGTGTATCTAGCTCAGGAAACAAGCCATAAACAAAGCTGTATGCAGCTGTACTGTCCTTGCTTCGTGCAGCTAGCGAGAGGTTTTCCTTAACGGTTAATGAAGCGAAGATCTCACGATCTTCGGGGACAAATGCAACACCAGATTGAACAATCTTGTGTGTCTGCATCCCCAAAATTTGCTTGCCGTTGAGTTCTATTGAGCCGGTACCTTGGTAGAAGCCCATGATGGATCTGAGGGTGGTTGATTTTCCAACACCATTGCGGCCCAGTAGCGCAGTCACCTTGTTTGTAGGAACTTCAAAGCTAACACCATGCAAGATGTGTGATTCATTAATCTTTACATGAAGATCTTTTACCGAGAGGGCGTTCATAGCGCTTCTCCAATGTAGGCAGATTGAACAATAGGATTGTTAATAACATTATCTGGGGTATCACAGACCAGAAGCTCGCCATAGTTCAGCACAGCAATTCGATCTGCCAATCCTAAAATAACCTCCATATGGTGTTCCACAATCAAAACAGTTTTCTTGTGCTCTGTTGCTAGTGAACGAATAATCTCAACTAACTCTGGAACATTTTCAACACTCATTCCAGCCATTGGTTCATCTAAAAGCACAATGTCAGATTTTGAAGCTAGGACAATTGCAATCTCGAGTCGTCTCTTATCTCCATGAGATAAGGAGCCAGCGATCTGTAAAGCTCTCTTACTTAAGCCAACTTTAGCTAGAGCTTCATGAGCGGCTTCAAGAACTTCGGGAAAGTTGTAGGCGTTCTTTGTTAAATTCATAGACTTACCATTTGCTGCTTGAGCGGCAATTCGAACATTTTCAAGGCAGGTTAGATTTACAAAAACGCTTGAGGTTTGAAAAGTTCTTGAAATTCCAGCCTGTGCTCTTTGGTGTGTTTCTAGATGGGTAACATCTTGATTACCTACATGAATGCTTCCGCGAGATGGTTTACGGATACCGCTCAATAGATTGAAGAGAGAGGTCTTGCCCGCACCATTAGGGCCAATTATTCCTAAGGTTTCATTTTTGGGAACATCCAAGGTGATGCCATCAAGGATCTTCGCACCACCAATATTGAGCGAAAGATCTCTAACGCTTAGAGCAAAATCCATCAAAAACTCCTAATCTAAGAACTGCATCATCGCCGCTGGCAAAGAATATAAAGAACCCCAGTGCATTTCTACACTGGGGCCCTTCATTTACACCTAACTTATATGTTTTAAGTTACTTACCAACGTTTGTGATGGTCTTCAATAACTTAGGAACATAGTTTGAACCTGACTTATTGAGTGAGACCAAGAACATTGGCTGGATCAAAAGGTGTGTATTGGCATCGATCTTCATGCCACCCTTTACGCCAGTCCATGACTTACCTTCAAGGTTCTTAATCATGGTGTCAACATTTTGAGTTGGATTCTTTGTAAGTGCCATAACAATCATCTTTGCAGCATCTGCACCTGTTGAGGTAAAGAGATCCTGTGTCTTCTTGTTAGTGGCATACCATGCAGCTAAATCAGCTGCTGCTCCAGTTTTCGCCGCTCCTGCAAAGTAGCTATTTGTCAAGATCGCATTTGAGCCTTCAAACAATGTTCCATAGATGTTGTATGACGCAACGCCAGCAAGACCTGTAATTGGACGCTGCTTAGCAAATGCACCCTGAACCTTTAGTGATGTCAACATCGCGCCAGCTGTCAAAGCGTTTGACCAAGCGATAAAGATGTAGCTTCCTGCAGCATCTGCAGCCTTCTTGGCAAATGGTGTGAAGTCTGATGTAGATGTTGGAACCTTGATCTCTTCAAAGAGAGCACCCTTTGATGTGAGCAATGCACGAGCAGCTGCGATGTTACCTGCACCGAAGGCGTTATCTTCAACAAAGAGAACAAACTTCTTGCCAGCAAC
>CAXNDW010000038.1:0-8781 GCA_964201405.1 Candidatus Planktophila sp. | reverse complement strand
AAAATTGGTCGAGCATCATCAAAATCATATTTTTGCATTCCTACAAGATCTGCATGACCTGGACGTGGGCGGGTCAGAGGTGCGTTACGTCCGAGATCCTTAATCTCATCCTCAGGAACAGGATCTGCTGACATAACCTTTTCCCACTTTGGCCACTCAGAGTTGCCTACTTGAATCGCTATTGGACCGCCCTGCGTCAGACCTAAGCGAACACCGCCGAGAATAGTGACCTTATCTGCCTCAAAGTTTTGTCGCGCTCCACGACCGACACCTAAGCGACGACGAGCTAAGTGGTAATCAATATCTGCGGTCGTAATGGAGACCGATGCAGGAACGCCCTCGACGATTGCACTGAGGGCCTGACCATGTGACTCACCTGCTGTTAACCAACGCATGAGCCTATTGTGACAGATATCAGGGTTATCTCGTCGCCATATAAAGCGCTAACCCCGCAAATATGCTGGGTGCCAACGGTATTTTCCTTGGCACAGATTGATCCTTAAGGCCAAGCAGCAGAACATGCATAGTTGCGATTAGTACCAGAAAAGTAAAGAAGTTTAAGGATAAAAACTGGTGATCTGAATTATGAGTGATGAGGATTATTAAGAGGAGTTTTACATCCCCCATACCCATGCCACATAGATGCAACAGCAGCACAACAAGAAGAGCGATAAGTAGCTTCGGGATTGACCCCAGACCATTGATAATCACAAAAGGGGCAGAAAAAAGCGATAGGTACAGAAGGTAGATATTGGGAATTTTCGAGTACTTAAGATCGGCCAGCGAAATAGGAATGGCTGATACAAGTAGAGTGAAAAACACCCATGTAGATTAGGTGAGAAATCCCGCCTCGTTAACTAGTTGTGGATTAGCCAAGATGGGTTAGTGCGGCTTGACGCATAAGGCCATACATCTCAGAGCGATTGATAGTTACCTGTCCAAAGATTTCAACCTGCGAAATGGCCTGATGGATCAGTAGATCTAATCCATCGATAACTACTGCACCAGAATCTGCCCATGATTTAGATATCGCCGTAGGCCACGGATGGTATAAAACTTCGAAAAGAACGCCTTGAGGCGAAACAATTGAAGATTGAAAAAAATCAGCAACATGTGAAGGCGTTGTATTGATCACCAAATCAGCAGTATTGATATCGGAGGGTTGCTCCCACGGCAAAAAGGTAAGTTCACCTTCGGCAGCTTGATTCATTAGATGCTGCCGATCTGGGTTGCGATTGATAACTTCAATACTGTCCGATAGCGACGAAACAGCTGCTACCGCTGCGCGTGCAGTGGCACCTGCTCCGATTACCAAACACTTTTTGACATGAGTAATTCCGTGGCCTAACAGAGCGTACTTAAAGCCCTCTACATCTGTACTTGTCAGATTCCAATCACCATCAGATTTAAACAAGGTGTTTCCACTGGAGATACGTTGAGCAATAGGCGATGTATTGCGAGCCAGAGCTACCGCCTCCTCTTTAAGGGGCATCGTCAATGAAAATGCACTCTTATCGGTATTGGTAAGGAAGTTAGCTAGTTCTCCGGCTCTGACCTCAATCGCTTCGTACCGTGCACCTATTCCAAGATGTGTGTAGGCCAAGGAATGTAGCAAGGGACTTAACGAGTGATTGATTGGCGAGCCTAATACCGCTGCATTAATCATTTAAAAGCACCGGCATTTCGGTTTTTGATATAGAGAGCCTTCCAGGTGTTGAACTGATCAAAATTGGATGTGAATCGAGTATCTCCCGGGGCCACGGTAATGAAATACAACCAATCCCCTGCAACGGGATTCAAACTCGCCTCCATGGACGCACTTCCTGGGCTTCCTATCGGACCAGGTGGTAGTCCGTAACGCTGATATGTGTTGTAGGGCGATTTCAACTTAGTTGAATTACGACTTAAGAAAATATCCCCACGAACATTCATTATGTAATGGACCGTCGAATCCATTTGTAATGGCATATCAATGGCTAAACGGTTATAAATCACCCGCGCCACCTTGGCAAAGTCTTGCGCATCTCCTTCGGCCTGGATAATTGAGGCGATCGTTAACAGCTCGAGCGCTGAGTACTGTGAGTTTGCCTGAAGTAGTTTTTGTGCAATGGGTTCTCTAATAAAACGATCGATCATCTCTTGTAGCGCAATCACAGCGCTTGTTCCATCCACGAAGGAGTACTGCGCTGGAAAGAGTAACCCTTCGCTATCTTTAAACCCTTTTGGCAGAGTTAACTGCGAGAATGCAGCGCTTATTTCACTTGCGGCGAAACCATTTTCTTTCAGCGCAATCTGAATCTCGCTTTTACGAGCCCCCTCGTTTACCCTAATAAGGTTTGGAATTCGTGCAGGATCCAACAGTTGTTCAAGGGCTTGCTGAGCCGAAATCTCTACCGTTAAGCGATGTGCACCAGGTGCAATTTTTTGAGAGCTTGTGTCGGCGACAGCGACTCCGAAGAATGCTTGCGAGGATTTAACGACTCCTGCATCAAACAAAATCTGGGCAATTTCAGAGCCGGTTGCACCGATTGGTACCTCGATTACCGTCTCCTCTAATCCCTGTACCGAAATTACCCGCGGATAATCTGCGACCGAAGAGCCTTGTGATCTCACCAGAAAAAGGGAAAGAGTGAAAAGGAAAATTACTAAAGCTGCCGCCACCAACCTCTTAATTTGAATCATGAGCGACTCTTTTGCAGGGAAATTCCAAACTCCAGAATGCCTACAGCTGCTGCCATATCAATGCTTTCCTTTGAATCCTTGGCGCTCTTTCCAGACTCTCGAAGATTTCTAGCAGCGCTAACGGTCGACATACGTTCATCAACCATCAGTACTTCGACATCTGTGATTTCACGAAGTTGCTCTGCAAAGATAACTGCTTTATCGGAGGCTGCTCCATCTTTACCACTTAACAAAGCTGGATTACCAACAAAGATCTGAACAGGCTCTATCTCCTGGATCAAATGGGCGATCTGTGCAAAAAGGTTTTTATCGGAGGCCTTCAAGGTAGTCAGAGGTGAAGAGAGAATCGAATCAGGATCACTTGACGCCACACCAATGCGGACATCTCCATAATCAAAGGCGATTCGACGTCCCCGTTGCATCATTTACCCAAGAAGTGATTGAGAGATGGCCGCTATCGCTTCTAGTGATTGCGCTGGATTTGTTCCGCCACCTTGCGCAAAATCATCCTTGCCGCCTCCGCCTCCGCCTAAAACTGTTGAACCAATCTTGACCAGTGCGCCAGCCTTTGCACCGCTCGCGCGTGCTTCATCGCTGACTGCGACAACTAAAACAGGTTTGCCCTCATTACTACTTATAAGAGCGATCACACTGTTGTTGTTATGTGCGCGCAAATCCAAAGCGATCTTGCGCAAATCATCTCCTGAAACTCCATCGGCCATCACAGCGCCAATAAAGGTGTGTCCATTAACAACTGTTGCTGTCTTTGCCAGATCGCCGACCTGAGACAAGGCCTGGGCTGATCTCACAGTTGCAAGCTCCTTTTCGATCTCCTTCATCTTGTTCAGTAAATCGGAGATGCGCTCAGGTAACTCTTCTGTTCGTGAACCTTTGATTAAATCAGTCAAAGAGTTCAACAAGAGATGTTCACGAGCTAGGAATCGATAGGCATCGACTCCAACGAGTGCTTCTACACGTCTAACACCCGCACCGATTGAAGATTCGCCCAAAAGCTTGACGATACCTAATTGACCCGAACGTGAAACGTGGGTTCCACCGCATAATTCGCGGGCCCAGTCGCCGACGCTTACAACACGAACAACATCTCCATACTTTTCAACAAAGAGCGCCATTGCACCAAGCTCTTTTGCCTGGGCTTGGGACATGCTCTCTGCCCTGACTTCAAGGTTATCGAGCAACAAGGTATTTACGCGAGATTCAACATCATCTAAAACCGATCCAGGTACTGCGCCGGTTGCAGGAAAATCAAAGCGGAAGCGACCTGGTGAGTTTTCTGAACCTGCTTGAGTTGCGGTTTCTCCAAGGATTTCACGGAAGGCTTTATGAACCATATGTGTAGCTGTATGCGCACGAGATATTGCAGAGCGTCTTTCGGAGTCAATCTCTGCTAAAGCATCTGATCCAACCTCAATACTTCCGTTCAGGATTCTTCCGCGGTGTACAGAAACTCCTGGAACTGGTGATTGCACATCATCAATCTCGACGACTGCGCCATTACTTAAAGTTATTCGACCGCCATCAGCTAACTGTCCACCACCTTCAGCATAAAAGGGTGTTCGGTTGAGGATGATTTCGACATCATCACCTTCAGATGCAGTGGAAACGGCAAGACCATCAACAAGGATTCCAGTTAACTGTGATTCAGAGGAGATTTCGGTATATCCGAGGAACTCAGTTTTACCTTTTTTATCAGCGATAGCACGATAAACAGAGACATCGGTATGGCCGGATTTCTTCGCCTTAGCATCGGCTTTAGCGCGATCCTTTTGCTCCTTCATTAACCGTCTAAAACCATCTTCATCCACACTTAAGCCTTCTTCGCGGGCCATCTCAAGGGTGAGATCAAATGGAAAACCATAAGTGTCATGAAGTTTAAAGACATCTTCACCTGGCAAGACATTGCTCTTGCTCTTTTTTAAGGCAGTTGAAGCCAAATCAAAAATCTGTGTTCCACTCTTTAAAGTTTGAAGGAAGCTCTCCTCCTCGGAGGCGCTCACAGACAGGATGCGGTTCTTATCTGAAACCAATTCAGGGTACTGCGGACCCATTGCACCGATAGCTGCAATAGTTAACTCAGACATGATCGGATCCATCGAGCCCAGAAGACGCATATTTCGAATAGTACGGCGCATCATTCGGCGAAGTACATACCCTCGTCCCTCGTTGCCCGGAGTAACACCATCTCCAATGAGCATCGCTGATGTACGTGCATGGTCTGCAATAACACGCAGAGAAACATCTGATTTTTCCGATGCACCGTATTTGACCCCGGTTAACTCCGATGCGCGATTAAGAATCTGAATTGTTGTGTCGATCTCATAGATATTTTCAACACCTTGCAAAAGTGCAGCGGTGCGTTCTAGGCCTAGACCTGTATCAATACTCTTAGCTGGTAGCTCTCCAAGAATCGGGTAGCCATCTTTTCCACCACCGGCTCCACGTTCATTTTGCATGAAAACCAGGTTCCACACTTCGAGGTAACGGTTTTCATCCGCGATGGGTCCACCTTCAACACCATATGCAGGACCGCGGTCATAATAAATCTCTGAGCAGGGACCGCATGGTCCTGGAACACCCATCGACCAGAAGTTATCTGCCATATCACGACGTTGAATTCGTTCCTTCGGTACACCAATTTGCTTGTGCCAAATATCGGCGGCCTCATCATCATCGAGATAAACAGTTACCCATAACCTCTCTTCTGGAAAGCCGTAACCTCCATCGGCAATCGGACGGGTAAGAAGCTCCCACGCAAGTGCGATCGCGCCCTCTTTGAAGTAATCCCCAAAAGAAAAGTTTCCACACATTTGGAAAAAAGAGGCGTGACGAGTTGTCTTACCAACCTCATCAATATCTAAAGTACGAACACATTTTTGAACTGAGGTGGCGCGCTTATACGGTGGCGTTACTTCACCGAGAAAGAATGGCTTGAAAGGAACCATTCCGGCGTTAACCAGTAGAAGATTGGGATCATCTGCGATAAGTGATGCAGATGGAACAACTGTGTGGGTTAGCCCTTGACGGTTGTCAGATTCAAAGAAGCGCAGCCAGCGCGAACGGATCTCGGCGGATTCCACTAGTTAGGGTCACTCAGCCTTCTTCTTCTTAGCGCGACCCTTGTTCATCTGCGCCGCTGAAATAAGCGCCCCTGCCACCTTAACCGCAGAGCCATTCTTATTCATAAATCCCTGAGTTGCCTCACTGACCTTCTCTGACATCTCTTCAATGTTTTTACTTACCCGGTTGATGCTATGCAGCGGTCCATTAACCAAGGTCACCGTTGTATGTACCTCATCGATCAAAGGAGCGGTCTCATCAGTCAAGGTTTTGAGGGAGGCCTTGGCTTCATCGATTAAGCGCCCAATGCGAATAACTACGTAGGCGACAGCTATCGCGATAACGGCAAGAGATGATGCCGCGATTATTGTTGCAATTCCACCTGGACCCATGTTGTTAGCCTACCCGACCCTTTAACTCTCTTGCGGGTTTTTAGGCTGTGGAACCCAATCAATTCCGCTCTCTTTTCTCTGAGCGGGGGTAATTGGTGTTGGCGCTCCAGTTAATGGATCTCCTCCACTTGCTGTCTTTGGGAAGGCGATAACCTCGCGAATTGAATCTGAGCCAGTTAGCAATGCACACACGCGATCTAAACCTAATGCGATTCCACCATGTGGAGGTGGCCCATAGTTGAACGCCTCCAATAGGAAGCCAAATTTGCTGGATGCTTCTTCATCGCTCAAACCGATTACAGAAAATACATCCTTCTGAATATTTCGATCATGGATACGAATAGATCCACCACCTAATTCAGTTCCATTTAAAACAATGTCGTAGGCATAAGCCAGGGCAGATGCTGGATCAGATTTAAAGGTCGCAGCAAATTCAGGCTTTGGTCCAGTAAATGGATGGTGAACAGCTGTCCATCCACCATTGTCGGTCGGCTCAAACATTGGAGCATCCACTACCCACAAAAACTCCCACTTGCCATCAGGAATCAATCCACAACGCTTTCCGATTTCAAGACGGACCGCACCTAAAAGATTGAGTGAGGCGGTTCGTTCGCCAGCTGCAAAGAAGATCGCATCTCCCGATTTTGCCCCTGCCGCTGCGACTACACCTGCGCTCTCCTTCTCAGAAATATTCTTGGAAACAGGACCACCTAAGGTTCCATCCTCATTTACCAAAATGTAAGCAAGTCCCTTGGCGCCACGTGCTTTTGCCCAATCCTGCCAAGCATCTAATTCGCGACGTGCAGTTGAGGCGCCACCTGGCATCACAACCGCACCTACATACGGTGCTTGAAATACGCGGAACTCAGTCTCACTAAAGAAGGAGCTCAGATCAACTAACTCATTTCCAAATCGAAGATCTGGTTTATCTGAACCGTAGTGAGTCATCGCATCGGCGTATGTCATACGTTTTAAAGGAAGAGGGATCTCGTAATTAACCGCTTCCTTCCAGACTCGAGCTACGATCTTTTCAGCAACAGCCAAAATATCCTCTTGATCGATAAAGGACATTTCAATATCCAACTGTGTAAATTCAGGTTGGCGATCTGCACGGAAATCTTCATCTCGGAAGCAGCGCGCGATCTGGTAGTACTTTTCCATTCCAGCGACCATAAGTAGCTGCTTAAACAATTGAGGCGATTGAGGTAATGCGTACCAAGAACCTGGTTGCAGGCGAACCGGAACTAAGAAATCGCGAGCACCTTCGGGGGTAGAGCGAGTGAGATAAGGGGTCTCTATCTCGAGAAAGTTCTCATCCTCCATCACGCGACGAATCGTCGAGGTAACTTTAGAGCGCAAACGAAGGTTGTGCGCAGGCTTTTCCCGTCGCAGATCTAAATAGCGATAACGTAAACGAACCTCTTCATTGATATCGGTGTCATCACCGCTATCTACAGGAAAGGGAAGAGGTGCAGCTTCAGAGAGGACAACAACGGTGTCACCCATTACTTCAATTTCACCAGTTGCAATATTTGTATTTTGATTTCCATCTGGTCGCGCTACAACCTCGCCTGTGATCATCAAACACCACTCTGCACGAAGAGAGCCGGCAACCTTTTCATCTCGAATTACTACTTGAACCGATCCCGATGCATCGCGTAGATCGATGAAGGCGACACCGCCATGATCTCGACGGCGTGAAACCCAGCCGGCAAGGGTGACGGTTTCTCCCGCGTGTGATTTACGCAGGGATCCAGCTTCATGTGAACGCAACATTTTTCTTTCCTAATTCTACTTTTCGAGTGCTTTGAACAATGAGTCAATCTTAACGGAGGTTGAGGAGCCAGTTTTCATCTCTTTTAACTCAACTGTTCCACTGGATATCTCAGATTCACCAAGAACGATGACATAGGTTGCACCACTCTTATCTGCACCCTTCATCGCACCCTTGAGGGCTCTATCTCCAAAGGCGATTTCAACCCTCTTTCCTCGATTTCGAAGCTCCTGCGCAATGGTTAGCGCTTGAAGTTTTGCACCCTCCCCCAATGGAATGATGAAAAGATCTGAGACAAATGCATCTTCTCCGATAACCCCTTCAGCCTCTGCAGCTAACAATGCGCGATCGATTCCTAAGCCAAATCCGATTCCAGAAAGGGATTGGCCGCCGAGTTGCTCCATTAACCCGTCGTATCGACCTCCGCCACCAATTCCTGATTGTGCGCCAAGGAGCTCATGTACAAACTCGAAGGTTGTACCTGTGTAGTAATCAAGCCCTCGAACCATCCTCGGATTGAGGTGATAAGAAATATTGAGAGCATCCAGATATTTGATAACTGTTTCAAAGTGTTGGCGAGATGAATCGCTGAGGTAATCCATCAGTAGCGGTGCGCCAGCCATCGCTTTCTTCATCTCCTCGCGCTTGTCATCAAAGAGGCGAAGAGGGTTGATCTCAGCTCGAGCCGCGGTTGCTTCATCCAAACCAAGTGTCGAGATGTACTTCACTAAATCAACTCGGTGAGCAGCTCTCGATTGTGCATCTCCTAATGAGGTGATCTCTAAACGATACTTTTTTAAACCCAAGGATTTAAAGCCAGCATCAGCAATTGCTATCACCTCTGCATCAATAGCG
>CAXNDW010000037.1:0-9142 GCA_964201405.1 Candidatus Planktophila sp. | reverse complement strand
CCAGCTGCAAATGTAGAAAAGTTGTTAGAAGCGTTAGAAGAAGCAAAAACGCGTCCACTGTGGCGCACCCTTGTTGCACTATCAATTCGTCACGTCGGCCCAACTGCAGCACAAGGTTTAGCAACAGCGCTGGGATCTATAAAGGCAATTTCACAAGCAACTGCGCAAGAGTTGGCAGACATCGATGGTGTCGGACAGATCATCGCCGAGTCGATCGTGGAATGGTTTGAGGTTCAATGGCACAAAGAGATCATCGCTCAATGGGAAAAAGCCGGAGTACGGATGGTTGTTCAGCGCACCGAACAACGTCCGCAAACTTTGGCAGGGCTTACCTTTGTCGTCACAGGCGGACTTGAGTCATTTTCTCGTGATGGAATTTCCGAGACAATCGCAGCCCATGGCGGCAAGGCCGCATCATCGGTATCGAAAAAGACCGATTATGTATTGGTGGGAAGCGATCCAGGTTCAAAGCTTGCCAAAGCTCAGGAATTAGGGGTTCCGGTAATCGATGAAGCGCGATTTAAAGAGCTATTGGCGGGCAAGTAGTAGTATTCCAACCATGATTACTCTTGCTAGCGAGGTTACTCGCGAACTTCCTGCCTCTCCAATGTTTTTTGGAGTCTTCACATTTGTCGTGATGTCACTCTTTTTGTACTTAGTACTTCGCCTAGACCGAGATTAATTTGTCCCGAGTAGGTATTTACGGAGGCACCTTCGACCCAATTCATTTGGGTCATTTGCATGTAATTACCCAGTTAATTGAAAAAAACTTTGTAGACCAATTATTGGTCATTCCTGCTGGTGAGCCACTGCTTCGCGAAAAAGCTCCCATTGCAACTGCGCAACAACGCCGAACAATGTGCCAATTAGCGTTAGCCGATCTGCCACCAGCGATCGCATCTAAAGTTCAAGTTAATCCAATCGAAATCCTGCGAATGGGCCCTAGTTATGCGATCGATACAGTTGAAGCGGTCGCACAGAATTATCCAGGCGACACCATTATTTTGGTTATTGGCCAGGATGCTGCAGAAAAGTTGGAGCAATGGCATCGCATCGATGAGCTGCGAGCCATGGTCGAATTCTTAGTAATTGGTAGACCTGGATTTGAAGGTGAAGGTGTAGATATTGGTGCGTTAAATGTTGCCGCCACCACAATTCGTCAAGGTTTGAGCGCAGATCTTTCGTCATCGGTGGCCTCATTTATACGAGAGAATAACCTCTATGACAATTAGCAGCAGAACACTAGAGATCACTCAAGTCGCAGCAAAAGCGGCAATAGACAAGATTGCCGTAGATGTTGTGGCATTGGATCTGTCTGATCAATTGGTGCTCAGCGAGGTCTTTTTAATTGCAACAGGTCAAAATGAAGCACAGGTAGATTCAATCGCCGATGAGGTAGAGCGCCAACTTGCTGCAATTGGTGACAAGCCAATTCGTCGCGAACATGGTGCCGAATGGATCTTGCTGGATTATTCAGATCTTGTTGTTCATGTGCAAAGCGCAGAGCTTCGTAAGTACTACATGCTAGATCGTTTGTGGAATGACTGCCCAACAATAGATTTGGAAGCGGTGAGGGAGGCTGCCATCAATGGCCGCTAATCGCGTTGTTTTGTGGCGTCACGGCCAAACTGATTGGAATGTAGTCAATCGTTTTCAAGGTCATTCAGATATCGATCTCAATGATGTTGGACGTTTTCAAGTAAACCATGCTGCACAAATTCTTGCAGGCATGAAACCTACGATGATTATTTCAAGTGATCTTTCGCGTGCGCGCGATACTGCACAATCACTTGCAGATTTAACAGGGCTAACAGTTGAGATTGATGAAGATCTGCGCGAAACAAATGGTGGACTGTGGGAAGGAAAAACTGGTGCAGAAAATCGCGCCGAAGATTTCCAAAACTTTGTTCGCTGGATTGATGGCGAAGATAACCCCGCCGGCACTATTGGTGAGCGACGTAGTGAAGTTGCCGATCGTGCGGTGCGTGCAATCAGGAAGGCTTTGGGGGATAAGACAGATCAGTTGTTAGTGGTCACCACCCATGGAGGAACAGCTCGCTGCATTTTAGGATCGTTGCTACAACTTCCGATGTCCCATTGGGGCGTTATCGGAGGTTTATCAAATGCATCATGGTCGATTGTGGAGCGCAATCCGCGTCAGTGGAATTTAATTGAACATAACGCAGCCTCTATTCCAGAGCCTGTCTATGGCGAGGAAAGCGGTGCAACTTCAGCTTAAGGCTCGCCGCTGTAAATGCGGTAAGGTCTGCACTCGCACAAAAATCGGGGCTATAGCGCAGCTGGTAGCGCACCTGCATGGCATGCAGGGGGTCAGGGGTTCAAATCCCCTTAGCTCCACATATGAATAACAAGGTGAATGAGGAGCGCGAGCACGCGGCATATGACTTTGCCTACGTGCAGGAAAAGTGGCTGCCTGTTTGGGATCAGCTGCAGCCATTTAAATCAGGGCGCGCAGATGACACCCGTGAAAAGAAGTATGTGTTGGATATGTTCCCCTATCCATCAGGTGATCTTCATATGGGTCATGCCGAGGCTTACGCCCTTGGAGATGTAATCGCTCGTTACTGGGCACAAAAGGGCTTCAATGTTATGCACCCTATTGGCTGGGATGCCTTTGGTTTGCCAGCTGAAAACGCTGCGATCAAGCGAAACTCTGATCCACGTATTTGGACCTATGAAAATATTGCGGTGCAAAAAGCATCGATGCGACGTTATGCATGTTCCTTTGATTGGGATCGAGTCTTCAACACATGCGATCCTGAATACTACAAATGGAATCAATGGTTGTTCTTAGAGTTTTACAAGCGCGGCTTGGCCTATCGCAAAGATTCAGCGGTTAACTGGTGCCCAGGGTGTCAAACAGTTCTTGCAAATGAACAGGTTGTTGCGGGTCTGTGCGAGCGATGCGATTCAACAGTTACAAAGAAGAAGTTAAATCAGTGGTACTTCAAGATCACTGATTACGCAGATCGTCTGCTTGATGACATGGCTCAACTTGAAGGCAAATGGCCTGACAAAGTTTTAACGATGCAGCGCAACTGGATCGGCCGTTCAACTGGTGCAAATGTAAGGTTTGAAATCGAAGGACGATCAGAGCCTGTAACTATTTACACAACCCGCCCTGATACATTGTTTGGTGCAACCTTTATGGTTGTAGCAGTCGATAGCGAACTTGCTGCAGAGCTTGTTCAAGGCACCGGTGTTGAAGCTGAGTTTGCCAAGTATCTAGAAACTATCAAGGCAGCAAGTGATATTGACCGTCTTGCAACTGATCGTCCAAAGAGCGGTGTATTCCTTAACCGTTATGCGATCAACCCAGTAAATGGGGAAAAACTACCTATTTGGGCCAGCGATTATGTCTTGGCTGATTACGGAACAGGCGCAATCATGGCGGTTCCAGCTCATGATCAACGGGACTTAGATTTTGCTCGTGCGATGAAACTTCCTGTTCGAGTTGTTGTTGAAACTGGTGAAGAAGATCCAAATGCGTCAGGTGTTGCAACCGTTGGAGATGGAAAGCTGGTTAACTCAGATATTTTGAATGGTCTCAATAAGGCCGATGCAATCGCAGCTATAAATAAGAAGTTAGAGGCTGAAGGCAAGGGCGTTGCTGCACGCAACTACCGTTTGCGCGATTGGTTAGTTTCACGTCAGCGTTACTGGGGTACACCAATTCCAATTATTCACTGCCCATCATGCGGAGAAGTACCTGTTCCTGCGGATCAGCTTCCTTTAACACTGCCAGATGCTGAAGGTCTAGATTTAAAGCCAAAGGGAACATCACCACTTGGTGCTGCAACTGATTGGGTAAATGTTAAGTGCCCTCAGTGTTCAGCAGATGCAAAGCGCGATACAGACACAATGGATACCTTTGTTGACTCTTCGTGGTACTACCTGCGTTATGCAGATCCGACAAATGCCAAGGAACCATTCTCAAAGAAGGATGTAGATACCTGGCTGCCTGTAGATCAATATGTAGGTGGAGTAACCCATGCGATCCTGCACCTTTTGTATAGCCGTTTCTTCACAAAGGTTTTGAATGATATGGGAATGGTTGATTTCAATGAACCATTTACCCGTTTGCTCAACCAAGGAATGGTTGTCATGGATGGATCGGCGATGTCAAAGAGCCGTGGAAACCTTGTGCGTTTGTCAGATGAGTTAGAAAACCACGGAGTCGATGCGATCCGTTTATCAATGGTTTTTGCTGGACCTCCAGAAGATGATGTGGATTGGTCAGATGTTTCACCATCGGGTTCAGTTAAGTTCTTAACTCGCGCATGGAGATTATCTGGTGATGTAACAAGCCCGGCTGGTGTTGATTTCAGCACCGGTGATCTTGCCTTGCGCAAAGCAACTCATAAAGCCCTACATGATGCTGGTTTTGCAGTCGAATCATTCCGTTTCAATGTTGCGGTCGCTCGTGTGATGGAGCTTGTTAACGCAACACGTAAGGCGATTGATTCTGGTTGCGGTGCGGCCGATCCTGCAGTTCGTGAAGCGGTTGAAGCGATCGCAATTATGTTGTCACTTGTTGCACCATTTACCGCAGAAGAGATGTGGGAGCGCCTTGGTCACAAGCCATGTGTAGCACTAGCGGGATGGCCTGCAGTAGATGAGAAGTTGCTAGTAGCAGATGCGGTAACCGTTGTTGTGCAAATCAATGGAAAGATCAAGGATCGCCTTGATGTTGCACCATCAATCACAGATCAAGATCTTGAAGCAGCTGCGCTAGCTTTGCCAAGTATTGTTGAAGCTCTAGCGGGTGCAACAGTTGCAAAGATAATCACCCGCGCACCAAAGCTTGTAAATATCGTTATCAACAACTAATTCACCAGTTTTATCCCGGCTATTTAGCCAACTTCACAATCAGCGCATGGAACAACTTCGCGCTGCTTTCGACTCGGTATCTCAATGGTGGTTTGACCTTCATTTTTCTCACAATCAAAAGAGAGCGTTAGCGGCCATAGGCGCTTTAACGATCCTGTTCTCTATTTTTATTGTTGTACGCGGGAACTCTGAAGCTGCGGCCCCTGTAGAAATTGTTCCCATTACTATCGTCGAGCCCGAGATTTTTGTTGATGTTGCAGGAGCGGTGAATCGACCTGGTGTTTACTCACTGACGGGAAAATCCAGAGTCATTGATGCGATTAAAGCCGCTGGAGATAGTGCACCTGGTGCAGATTTGAGCACAATCAATTTGGCTCGTGTGTTAAATGATGGCGAACAGATTTATGTTGACTCAACAGTTGTAAATAGCGCCGGTAAACGGGTGAGCAAGAAGGCTCCAACGGGCCCAATTAACATTAATCGCGCGACAGCGCGCCAGTTGGATGCCTTAGATGGAATCGGCCCAGTCATTGCGGGGCGAATCGTGCAGTATCGAAAGGTAAATGGATCATTTCTCAGTATTGAAGATCTTCAAAAGGTGAGCGGAATTGGCCCAGCAAAATTCGCGCAGATAAAGTCAAAAGTCAGAATCTAATTGATTACAGGGCGATAGCCCTGGGTGGTGCGGTCTGGGCGGGAGCGCTCATACAAAGCGCTGTTTCTCCTTGGCGGATTAGCGCCCTTGCATTTTTTCTAGCCATCTTTGCTGTCGCGGGAAAAAAGAGACGCATGATGGTGATTGTTACTGCGCTCTTAATCGGCGCAACAGCAATGTCGATGCGTCAAGTTTCTCTAGAAAGTTCTGCAATATCTCGACACATTGACTCCACAATAACCTTTCAAGCACAGGTAAAAACCGACCCCAGTAAAACTTCATCAGGAAATTACAGCTTCATTGCACGGCTGACAAGTTTTTCTGTAGATGAGCAAAGCTATTTGCTACGTGTACCCGTTCGAATCCTGATCAAAGAAAAGATCGAGCTCTTACCGGGTCAGAAAATTTCAGGCTCTGCATCTGCAATTACAACTGATGAATCAAGGGTTGCGGCGTTGCTGATAGTTCATGGTGCCATCACTCAGGTGACAAAGCCTTCCTCTTGGGCGTTGGGGCTCGGCGCGATCAGAGAAGGGCTTCGTGAGAATTCAGGTGATGGTGATGCGGGCGCATTGATTCCGGGAATGGTTTTGGGGGATACCTCTAAACAATCCGCTGAATTCAAGGAAGCGATGAAGCGTGCTGGATTGACCCACTTAGTTGCTGTCAGTGGTGCAAACTTTGCAATCGTTTCAACCTTTGTCTTGTGGTGCATGCAGTTTGTGATTCGACGTAAAAATATCCGAGTGATTGCAACCGCTGTAGCGCTTATGTGTTTTATCGCTTTGGTGCGACCTTCTCCATCTGTGTTGCGTGCAGCAGCGATGGCGGCGGTTCTATTGACCGCCCAATTGGGCAAACGAGGCTCTGATTCATTGCCAGCTTTAGGCTTTGCAATCTGTGCTGTCGTTCTTGGAGATCCATGGCAATCCCGTGATGCCGGTTTTTCGTTATCTGTTCTGGCAACAGCTGGTTTGCTCCTGTTAGCGCCCCGAATTCAAGAGAGATTACCTGCCCATAAAAAACTAGCCGGCGCATTAGCGCCACCAATTGCAGCGATGGTGTTTTGTTCACCGATTCTGGTCTCTTTATCAGGGTATCTATCGCCCATGAGCATTGTTGCTAATTTATTAGCAGCACCTGCAGTTGCGCCCATTACCGTATTGGGATTTATCGCAGCGCTGGTTTCTCCCATTGCTCCATGGCTGGCAGAGCTAATTATCTTTCTCATACGTTTTCCCGCCGGTTTTATCACCGCAGTTGCACATTGGATTGCAGCCTTTCCTGTGCTGACTATCCACAATGGATTAGGAGGCTTTTTGATAATGGCTCTGATTCTTGGTGGCCTGATTCTCTTTAGAAAAAACTGGAAGAAAAGCACCGCCGCATTGTTAATAATCATTATTTTCTTAGGATGGATTCAACGGTGGCCCGCCGGCGATTGGCAGGTGGCTCAATGTGATGTTGGGCAAGGGGATTCACTAGCAATTAATTTAGGCGATGATCGAGCCATAGTTATAGATGTGGGAGCTGATGTATCTGCAGTAGATAAATGTCTTAAGGATTTAGGTGTCAAAGAGATTCCTTTACTTATCCTGTCTCACTTTCATGCCGACCATGTCGGTGGATTATCAGGCTTGCTGCGGGGAAGAAAGGTCGGACAGGTTTGGATTAGCAATAATCAAGATCCAGAGATTGAAAGTAGCTTGGCCCTTAATGCATTGAAAGGCTCGCAGATAATTACCGCTCAAAAAGGTTTGGTAGCTCAGATCGGTACGGTCCAGTTAAATGTCTTGTGGCCCGAAGCATCGACTAGAAGTTTTGAAGAGCTACCTGGTGAAGGATCGGCGATTAATAATTCAAGTATTGCTGTACTTGTAACAACTCCAGATTGGAGTTTGTTTTCAGCTGGTGATTTAGAGCCTCCGGCCCAACACGAGTTAGTAAATGCAGTTGGCCCAGTTGATATCTACAAGGTTTCCCACCACGGATCTAAGTACCAAGATGAAGGGTTAATCGGTGAATTGTCCCCTCAAATCGCCCTTATTAGCGTGGGAGCGAAGAATTCATATGGTCACCCCGCGCCTGAAAGTATCGACTCATTGACTAGACTCGGTACTCAAGTGCTTCGGACAGATAAAGATGGTGCGGTGGCAATAACCGCCTCAGCTCATCACTTAAGGGTTCGCACAAGCAGGGGAAGAATAAAGTTGTTTTACTGGAGCTAGAAAGGCGGGGGATGAACTCTTTTTATTTAATCCTTGGCTCCGAATCAGCTTTGGCAGATCGCGCCTTAACAAAGCTCAACGCACAGCTTAAAGAAGAAAAGTGTGAAATCACTACCTTGTTTGCTGCAGACACAATTGTTGGCGATATCGCCGATGCGTTAGCGCCTTCACTATTTTCGGAAAGACGCGCACTGATTATTCGTGATCTTCAAGATTTGCCAGAAGATAATCGTGATGAGATTACTCGTTACTTAGATCTACCCGATCCATCGACCACCGTTATCTTTGTGCACAAAGGCGGGGTCAAGGGAAAAGCACTTCTTGATGCGATAAAAAAGATCAAGCCCGAACTCATTGCATGCGATCCATTAAAAAAGGAAGCTGAGAAAGAGGAGTTTGTTAAATCTCTCTTCCTAGATTTGAGACGTAAAGCATCTGCTGGCGCTGTTGCCGCATTAGTCGGTGCACTGGGAAATGATTTGCGGGAACTTCAAGGCGCTGTTGGTCAGATTGCAGCAGATGCACCTTCAGGATTAATTGATGAAGCGATGGTTGATAAGTATCACCAAGGCCGAATCGAAACCACAGGTTTTGATGTCGCCGATGCAACCCTAGATGGCAATCTTTCTGCAGCGCTTATCTCTTTGCGCAGCGCACTTGAAACCGGAACTGATCCGGTAATGATTACTAGCGCGATCGCTTCATCGCTACGTTCATTGGCAAAGGTTGCAGGTGCCAATCGCAACCAAAAATCCTTTGAATTGGCTGGCCAGTTAGGTATGGCTCCATGGCAGATAGATAAGGCCCGCAGACAGCTCAACCGCTGGAGCCCGGCTCAGATTGCCGATGCCGTTGGCGCTATCGCCCAGGCCGATGCTGAAGTAAAGGGAGCGGCGAGCGACCCCATATATGCGCTTGAAAAGGCTGTGACCAGGATCGTCTCATCGCAATTTGACCGCTAAGCACACGCTTGCGTACGCTTGCCCTCTGCCTACGGGCCTCAATTAGGCCAAGGCTTAGAAACTGAACTGGAGTAACACGTGTACGCAATCGTTAAAGCTGGCGGACGCCAGGAGAAGGTCGCAGTTGGCGACACAGTAATCGTTGATCGTATCGACGCTGCTGCTGGTGCAACTGTCTCATTCCCTGCCTTGCTCGTAGTAGATGGTGCAGCAGTTACAACAGATCCAAAGGTTTTGTCTGGCGTAAAGGTAACTGGCGAAGTTCTTGAAGAGCTTAAGGGTCCAAAGATCGATATCTTGCGTTACAAGAACAAGACAGGTCACCGTCGTCGCCAGGGATTCCGTGCGCAACTGACTCGTGTAAAAATTACCGCCATCAACGGCGCGAAGTAAGGGAGACGAAGTAAATGGCAAGTAAGAAGGGTGTCTCCTCGACACGAAACGGT
>CAXNDW010000036.1:0-9330 GCA_964201405.1 Candidatus Planktophila sp. | reverse complement strand
ACCCAATGAAAGTCGATCTAAAGATGGGGCAATCTTCCAGGCAATTGCGATGCCGATCACTGCAGTAATTGCGATGCCGATCAAATTTTCCGATGTGATTAAGGCAAGGGAACCAAAGCTCCAGAAGGATATTGAACGAGCATCGGCGCGAGAAGCCATGGCAGATGCAATTCCGACAAATGAGGTGAAGATTGCAGAGACTGCGATTCCAACAATGATTAATGCAAAGGATGAAAGTGAACCGCGAATAGCGGCCAACTTAAAGGTCAGCGATGTTGTCAGAAGTGCACCAACGGTGCCGCATGCAATTGCACCAATTGATCCGACTTCAACGAGCCCCGAACTAATCGCAAGGACCGCTCCAAATGAGGCACCTGCAGCGGTTCCCAGGATTGCGGGCTCTGCGACCGCGTTATTGCAGGTACCTTGCGCCAACAAACCAGCCACACCTAGCGCAGCACCAACAATGAGGGCAGCGGTTACTCGAGGAAATCTGATCTGCCACAGAATTTCATTGCTACCTGGGTTGATTAAGGCTGACCAAAAATCATCGATCTGAGTTGCACCTACATACAAAGAGACAACAAATGCTGCTAATAAGAAAGATGCAGGAAGCCATTTTTTCATGGGGCAACCTTGCCAAGGGCTTTAGCTAATGCTTCAACCAATGATGGTGTTCTGGGCCCAAAGGACAGCAACAGGGAATCATCTACATCGATGACCGCCGAATTCTTTCCGGCATTGGTTTGCGCAACCCCCGGAAGTTTCAACAAACCTTGTACTCCCCCAACAGATTCCAGCGCTTTACTCATGACAAGAATGATGTCGGGGTTAAGGGCGGCAAGACTTTCGGCGGTCAAGGTATTAAATGGTCGATCTAAAGTTTGAGCACCAACATCAACTGCTCCAATTGCTTGTAACAATGAATCAGCACCTGATCCTTGGCCTCCGATTAAGTAAATCGAAGATGTACCTCGCAGATAAAGAAATGCCACACGTGGTGAACTCTTTAGCGAGGCTACCTTCAGCGATCTGTTTAACTCTTGTATCAACTCTTCAGCTTGTTCTTGGGCGCCGATTGCACGAGCTACAGCACGAACCTTGATGGGTAGATCTTTGAGCGTCCAGCTTTCTGGTGTTTCAATAACTGTAATGCCAGCTGATTTGATTGTTTCGATTGCAGATTTTGGTCCTGTAGATGCATCGATCAATACGAGATCAGGTTTTAAAGATATGACCTTTTCTGGCAAAACCTGATGCCCTGATGTCACTATCGGAATATCGGCTAAGGAATCTTCAGTACTGGAGATATCTCGACCAACGATGATTGATTGCGCGTTCAGAGATTGAATGATCTCGGCGACACCATTTGCTAATACAACGACACGTGACACCGTTAATGACGTTTCGCTGGTGAGTGAAATCGATCTCACATCTTCCTGAGAGATTGTGTAACTGCTGGCAACTGGGCTTTGTGAGCAGCCTGAAAGCAGCACCGCGAGCACAAAAATCACCACTTTTCTCATGGGGATAGTCTGCCAAATCTTTCTACGACATATATCTGTGTCCTGTCGGATAAGTGTTTTCAGGGGCTAATTTAGAGTTTGGCTATGAAGAAGTTGGTGGCTTTAATAGCAGCGATCACTCTTTCATCCATGCCTTTGGCGACTGCGGCATCAATCAAAGGCTCACAAGGTCAGATTTTCTCCGTTTCGAAAACAACGGTTAAAAGTGGATCAATTGTCACAGTCAATGGAAAGTACTTTGATGAAACCGTTGGGATTTATCTTGCATTTTGTGTAGTTCCCCCAAAGGGAAAGGCACCAACTCCATGTGGTGGTGGCGTAAACAAAGCTGGATTAAATGAGGTCTCATTCTGGATCTCTTCAAACCCGCCGCCCTATGCAATTGGTTTAACTGAGGAGTTCTTACCCGGAGGGCGATTTACTCAAAAGGTAAAGATCTCGAAGAAAATTGGAAAGTTTGATTGCACCAAGGTTAAGTGTGCGATCACAGTTCGTGCCGATCATCTGCGCAGCAATGATCGAAGTTCAGATCTATTCATCCCCATTATCGTTAAATAAGGAGAAACATGAAGAAGTTGGTTGTTGTTACTATTTTGATCGCCTCACTAATGACACCTGTGTCGGCACAGGCCGCTGAAACAAAGTTTGTTGGAGGGCCACTTACTAATCTTGAAACTCAAGGTGCAACTATCAATCTGACCCTCTCAAATGTTCCACCAAAGGGCGGGCTTTACCTAATGCAGTGCGTTGAGGGTCTTGCTGGTGCTCGGCCAACATTGTGTAATAAAGCGGTAGAGCTATGGATCTCAGCTGCTCGTGGTGCATCATTTCTTCCAACAGATGCCATTAAGTTCAAGCCGACCGGAAGTTTTGTCTCTGGCACTACGACTGTTGATTGCACCGTAGAAAAGTGCGGCATCTTCATTAGATTTGATCACACCGTTGCATCTGATCTTTCAGAGGATCAATTCATCCCGCTAACTTTCAGGGCGGCAACAACAAGCACTGTTGCACTTCCTAATGATGAGATCACAGCAACTATCAACGGAGTAGTGGTCAATACTCGTTCTCCAATTACCCTGACCTACCGCCAGTTTGCAACGGTATCTGCAACCTCCAAGGCAGGTGCCAAGATCGCACTTGCAACATTGGCTCCAGTTTGCGCCCTTAACGGCACAGAGATCACGCCACTCACCGGAGTTGGCGAGTGCGCAATCTCAGTGACATCGGCAGGCAATGACAAGTTCGCTGGAGTTACAGCAATTCTGCCGATTCGTTTGGCACTTGGTGCACAAACCGTTGGCGATTTCACCGCTCCCAAGAGCATTAAAGTCGGCAAGAGATTAGATTTTCCTACATTGAGCAACTTTGGCGAAAAGGTCAGCTATAAATCTTCGGGTGCCTGCTCTGTATCAAAGGCTAAGGCCACATTCAAAAAGGGTAAGTGCACAATCACTGCAACCGCACCTGCAAAAGCCAATACTTACAAGGCTCTGAATATCAAATATACGATTACAGGAAAGTAAGGATTACCGAGTGGTTAGACCATTAATGCAGAAGGTAGTTGCGTAAGCGATCTCATCTTCTGCATTGTGGCCTGATTCAATTCTCTTTGTTGATGCATCGGTTATCGCCTGGATAAAGAGCAGTGCGCGTTGTGAGTCGCCTTCCCCTAACTCTTCGACCGCTTTTACTAGGGGCGCCATCAATGCTCGGTGAGCCAGGCCAATCTGTTGTGAACGTGATTGCGGCATTGCCGTTGCATTGAGCGCTTTAGCTAACAAGTGGCGACCATCTGCAATATATGTAAGTGCTCCCCTAATCCAGCATCTAACTGTGCATTGAGCATCTGCGCACTCAGATACCGCGATGTTGAGAGTCGTTGCAAAACTTTTGAGTTCATCAATTACTAAATCGGCAACCAGCTCTGAGCTGCTACCAAAGTATTCATAGACAGATGTTCGAGATAGACCCGCACGTTGTGCCACAGCGGCCACTGAGATTGCAGCTCCGCCGGACTCTAAAGCGATACTGGCCGCGGCTTCAATCAACTGATTGCGGCGCCAATCACGATGTGAGGCTAGATCGGGGGTTTGAATCCTCGGCATAGTGACACCACTCTCACATCGTTGAAAAGCATCTTTGTTGTTGCTCGAATCAAAACCTTACAGTACTTTTCATTTATGACAACTTTTATTGAGCCTACATGGCTCTCTAATTGTCCATAGAATTCGCTGTGTTTAACACCGTCGCCCCAAGGAAGTAGCTAATTTATCGTGAGTTCCTTTATTGAGAGCCAAATCGGCGGACTCGGTCCAGCAATCTTTTATCTAACGCTTTTTCTTATCATCTACCTTGAGACAGCTGTAATCCTCGCCTTTTTTATTCCTGGCGACACATTGTTGTTTACTGCAGGTCTCATTGTTGCAACTAGCGGTGATCTCAACATACTTACAACTTCGACCATCGTTGCATTAGCTGCATTTTTGGGAGATCAAACCGCCTACCGTTTAGGAAGAAGGTTTGGATATGGATATATCACCAATAAAAATAGAGCTAGCCTTAATCAACTGGTAAGCAAGGCTGAGTTGTTCTATGAAAAGCATGGAATCTCATCAATGTTCTTGGCCCGCTTTTATCCATGGTTTAGAACATTGATCCCATTTTTGGCGGGTGTAGCCAAGATGAATGCTGCAAAGTTTGGTGTCGTCAATCTTCTCAGCGCTGTTACATGGGGTTTTGGCATTACATGTCTTGGATACTTTGCTAACTCAAATCCAAGTTTGAAGGATGCTTCTCGCTATGTTGCCGCATTTTTCATTGTGCTCAGCATCGTCCTAGCTATCAAAAACTACCGATCTAGAAACTCTGAGAAAGTCGCTTAAGCGAATCCCGTACAACCGCAGGATCTGATGTTCGCCATAGAGGTGGCATTGAGTTAAGCAAGACATTTCCATATCGCTTGGTGACAATACGAGAGTCCAAAATCGCAACAACTCCTCGATCATCAACTGAACGAATTAAGCGACCCGTACCTTGTGCCAATAGAAGAGCGGCTCGTGGCAGAGATACCTGCATAAATCCGCTACCTCCAGCTGCATCAGCTTGAGATGCGCGCGCACTCATTACAGGTTCATCGGGGCGTGGAAATGGAATTCGATCAATAGCAACCAATATGCAGCTATTTCCAGGGACATCTACCCCTTGCCACAAGGACATAGTCCCGATCAGAATCGAACTCTCATCCTTTGCAAAGCGTGAAACCAATGGTCCAACAGCATCACCTCGCTTTTGCGTGATGATCTTGATCGGAAGTTCAGCTAAAACTTTGCGAAGATGCAGATCGGCCGCCTCTACCCCGCGCCACGAAGAAAAGAGTGCGAGGGTGCGACCACCAGCAGCATCAATGAGCTCGCCAAGTTCAGTGAGCACCTCTTGAGATGGACCATCTCGCCCTGGCTCTGGTAAATGCTTTGGTAGATATAAAACACCTTGATTAGCAAAATCAAAGGGAGAGCCAACATCTAGCATTTGAAGATTAGCGGGATCTACTTCTCCATCCTTGAGTTCTGCGCTCATTTCTTCATTGACTAAAAAGCCGATGCTCTTTGCCATCGAATCAAAACCCTTGCCCACAGTTAAGGTTGCAGATGTAGCGATCACTGGAGTCTTAGTTAAAAGGTTTTCACGTAAGACATCTGACACTGAAAGTGGAGCCAAATAAAGAGTTGAAAATGTTGGCTCATACCAGAGCACCAAACCATCACCCATCTTAAGCAAGGTTGTAGCGGTAGTTGCTATCTCATTGACCGCACCCTTGACTCGGGCTCGTTCTGCTAACGCATCTGTATCGATGATCTCGTCATCTGCCGATAAAAACTGAATGATCGCCTTAGAGCTTTCCATAACCTTACGGATTGAAAACTCAAGGGATTGAGGAATCTCTTCAAGACGACCCTGTGAATTGAAATCACCCTTGATATCTTCACCGTAATCAACCATCGATTCATGAAAATCATTAGCAGCTTTATGAAATGCATCTGAAAGCTTGCCTGGCATGAACTTGCGGGCCATTGCCGCAGCTCGTAAAACTCGATTGGATGTTAGCTCGTCGGTGACCGCTTGCGTTGCTCGATCCATAAACTCGTGCGCCTCATCCAGAATCACACAATCTCTTTCAGGCAGAATCGGATGTGAATCCACGATCTCGATCGCCAGCAAGGTGTGATTTGTAATGACGATGTCAGCTGTTTGCGCCCTAGCTTTAGCATTTGCTGCAAAGCATTGAGAGCCAAAGGCACAGACATCGGCACCCACACACTCGCGACCTGATGTGCTATTTGCTGCCCAGACTCGGCGATCTACCTCTGGTGCATCATCACGATCTCCGCTAACACCAGGGGTTTTTGCCCAAGCGATTAAACGTTTGGCATCCTTTTCTAAAGAGGAAACCTCCATGACTAATTCAGTATCTGGATCAACATCCTCGCTATTCATCTTTTGCAAGCAAACATAATTTCCGACGCCCTTGTAAATAGCATAGGAAATTTCGCGACCCAGCTCCTTTTCTAAGGCCGGAACAACGGCAGGTAAATCTCGATCTACTAACTGTCGCTGTAGTGCGATAGTGGCTGTTGCTACCAACACCTTGCGGCCATGCACGATTCCAGGAATCAAGTAGGCAAGTGATTTACCAGTACCGGTACCCGCTTGGACCATTAAATGGTGACGATCGGTTAAAGCATTAGCTACCGCTTCAGCCATTTCAATCTGGCCTTCACGGGCTGAACCACCAATTGCTTCTACGGCAACATCGAGTGCGCGACGCACCTGTGCTGACATATCGCTCATTAAAGAGCCATCAAATCCATAAACTCATTTACTGGAGTCGACGCTAGCTTGTCGTAATCGAGACACAGATCAATAATCTTCTTTTGCGTATCGCCATCATAAATACGAGCAAGGTTGGTCTTGTATTTTTCAATTAATAGCGGAATGCCTTCGGTGCGACGACGAGCGTGGCCAATTGGGTATTCAACGGCAACCTCTTCAAAGATGGTGCCATCTGTAAATTCAACGGTAATTGCGTTGGCAATCGATCGTTTTTCTGGGTTGTGATAATCAGCTGTGTACGCAGGATCTTCAACGCACGCAATCTTTTCGCGCAGCGCATCGATGCGAGGATCTGCAGCAATATCCTCTTCATAATCACGAGCGGTTAGGCGACCAAAAATAAATGGAACAGCAACCATGTACTGGATACAGTGATCGCGATCTGCAGGGTTGTTCAGTGGACCCTTCTTATCGATGATGCGGATACACGCCTCATGGGTACGGATCGTTACCTTGGCAATCTCATCTGAACTCTTACCGGCAGCTTGCATCTGGTGGTAAATCGTCATCGCAGCTTCAACACCTGTTTGCGAGTGGAACTCTGCTGGGAAAGAGATCTTGAACAAGATATTTTCCATTACATATGAACCATAAGGGCGTTGGAACTTAAACTCATTTCCCTTAAATGAGACATCGTAGAAGCCCCATGTTTTTGCAGTAAGTGCCGATGGATAACCCATCTCGCCCGTCTTAGCGATTAGCGCAAGACGTACCGCGCGCGATGTCGCATCCCCCGCCGCCCATGACTTACGTGAACCTGCATTTGGAAAGTGTCGGTAGGTACGTAGAGACTGTCCATCGACCCATGCCAAGGAAACAGCAACCAACGCTTGATCACGAGTAAGCCCCATCATCTGTGCAACTACAGCTGTTGATGCGACCTTAACCAGAATGACATGGTCGAGACCTACCTTATTAAATGAGTTTTCTAGCGCGATACAACCTTGAATTTCATGTGCCTTGATCATTGCGGTCAGAACATCTTTGACTGTGAACTTCTTATCTGTAGTGCGTGACAGCCAATCGGCGGTTGCAAGGATTGCACCTAAATTATCTGAAGGATGTCCCCATTCGGCGGCTAACCAGGTGTCATTGAAATCTAACCAGCGAATCATCGCGCCAATATTGAAGGCACCTTGCACTGGATCTAAAACATGCTTAGTTCCGGGAACCTTTACGCCATTTGCAACGGTGACACCTGGGGCAACTGGTCCTAAAAGCTTGGTGCAGGCTTCATATTCAAGTGCTTCTAGGCCACATCCAAGTGTGTCCATAAAACAGTTCCATGCAGTCTCGTAAGCAACCGGTGACTTAATCTCGTAATTGAGTGCGTAATCGACGATATCGATAATCGCTTGGTCGTATGGCTGGTTCCCTTGACTTACATGGCTAGACATTAATTAGCGCTTTTCGATAGGAACAAAGGCAAGATCTTCTGGACCAACATAGGTAGCTGTTGGGCGAATAATCTTTCCATCGTTGCGCTGCTCGATAACGTGAGCTGTCCATCCTGAAATACGAGCCATTACGAACAATGGGGTGAAGTAGTTAACTGGAATCTTCATCGCATCGTAAGCAACCGCCGAGAACCAGTCCACGTTAGGGAACATCTTCTTAACTTCCCACATCACAGATTCGATGCGCTCTGCTACATCGTACAAATTATCCTTGCCAGCAGCTGTTGCAAGCTCCTTGGTGATTACCTTGACAATCTCGTTGCGAGGATCTGACACTGTATAAACAGGGTGACCGAAACCAATAACAACTTCCTTGTTTTCAACACGCTTGCGGATATCAGCCTCTGCCTGATCTGCTGTTGAGTAACGAAGTTGAATCTCAAGTGCAACCTCATTTGCGCCACCATGCTTTGGACCACTGAGCGCTCCGATTGAACCGGTGACACATGAGTAAATATCTGCTCCGGTTCCAGCGATAACGCGACCGGTAAATGTTGAAGCGTTGAACTCGTGCTCTGCATAGAGAACTAGGGATGCGTGCATCGCCTTTTCCCATAGCGCACTTGGCTTTTCGCCATGCAGAAGATGCAGGAAGTGTGCACCGATTGAATCATCATCTGTTTCAACCTCGATGCGCTTTCCGCTATTTGCAAAGTGGTGCCAGTAACCAAGCAGTGAACCGGTCTTTGCAAGCATTGAATCTGCGATATCGCGTGCTTCTGCTTCAGTGTGTGTAGTTGACTCTGGTGTGACCGCACCAAGAGCTGAAAAACCTGTTCGCAAAACATCCATCGCATGGGCAGATGCTGGAAGCTGCTCTAGAACCGTCTTGACCTGAGGTGAAAGCCCGCGTAGACCTTTGAGTTTTGCCTTGTAGGTATCAAGTTGTGCTTGTGTAGGTAGCGCCCCGTGAACAAGAAGAAATGCAACCTCTTCAAATTGGCAGTTAGCAGCCAAATCCTTGATCGAGTATCCGCGGTAGTGAAGATCGGCTCCACCTACTGCGCTCAGCGCTGTGTTTCCCGCTGGTACTCCAGAGAGTGCAACTGACTTCTTTACTTTGATTTCTGTCATGGTCCCTACCCGTTGTCTTTGCCTAGTGTTTGGTCAAGTGCTTTTTCATATTCATAGTAATTAATAGCTTGGTACAACTCTTCACGTGTCTGCATCGTGTCGATCACACCGGCCTGAGATCCATCACGGCGAATCGCTGTGTAGACATTGTCAGCCGCCTTGTTCATCGCCCGGAAGGCAGAGAGCGGATTCAGAATCATTTTGACCCCGTTAGCCGCTAGCTCATCACGAGTAAACAGTGGAGTTTTTCCAAATTCGGTGATATTTGCCAGTATCGGAACGGAAACAGCAGATGAAATCTTGGAATAATCCTGCAGCTTTTCAATCGCTTCAGGGAAGATCAAATCTGCGCCAGCTTCGATGTATGCATGGATTCGATC
>CAXNDW010000035.1:0-9368 GCA_964201405.1 Candidatus Planktophila sp. | reverse complement strand
ATAACTTGATCGATAGATTTGGCCCTGAATCTATTGAGACATACATCGTTTCGATGACAAAAGGTGCAGATGATTTAATTGCGGCGGTTGTAATCGCCCAGCAAGCAGGGCTGGTCTCACTGATGCAGAAGAAAGCACGCATTGGTTTTGCTCCACTGTTAGAAACCGTCGCTGAACTTCGTGCAGCGGGAGAAATTCTTGAAAAGCTCTTAAGCAATCCTTCATACCGTTCCATCGTCGCACTTCGTGGAGATGTTCAAGAGGTTATGTTGGGCTATTCAGATTCAAACAAAGATGCCGGAATTGCAACGAGCCAATGGGAGATTCACAGAGCGCAGCGTTCATTACGTGATGTTGCGATGAAGCATGGCGTGAAATTGAGTTTGTTCCATGGTCGCGGTGGATCTGTTGGTCGCGGTGGCGGCCCAACATATGAAGCATTGATCGCACTGCCTTGGGGATCGGTCGATGGTCACATCAAAATGACAGAGCAGGGTGAGGTAATCAGCGATAAGTACGCATTGCCATCACTTGCACGCGAAAATGTTGAGTTAACTCTGGCTGCATCTCTAGAAGCAACTGTTCTCAACCGTGGACCTCGTCAAAGCAAAGAGGAGCTTGCTGCTTGGGGCGATTGCATGCAGCTTGTTAGCGACTCTTCCTTTAAACGTTATCGTGCTTTGATTCAGCAACCAGATCTGCCTGCATACTTTTACTCATCAACTCCAGTTGAGCAGCTTGGCGAACTCTTCTTGGGCTCACGCCCTTCTAGACGTCCCGATGCAGCGGGTGGACTTGAATCACTACGCGCAATTCCGTGGGTGTTTGGTTGGACCCAATCACGCCAAATTGTTCCTGGTTGGTTTGGCGTTGGTTCTGGCCTTAAAGCTGCGCGTGAAGCGGGGCATTCTGCTCTGTTAAAGCAGATGCTCAAGGAGTGGCACTTCTTCACAACCTTTATTAGTAATGTTGAAATGACATTGGCTAAGACTGATTTGGCCCTTGCAAAGCGTTATGTTGAAACATTAGTTCCGGCTGAGCTGCATCACTTTTTAGATGAGATCCAAGAGGAGTTTGATTTAACTGTTTCCGAGATTCTGGCACTGACCAATAAAACGAGCTTGTTGGGCGACCAAGAGATTTTGGCACGTACCTTGCAGGTGCGTGATGCTTATCTTTCACCGATTCATTTGTTGCAGATCAACTTGTTGAAGCGTGTACGAGATGCAGGGGATTCAGCCGATCCAGTTTTGCGTCGCGCTTTGTTACTAACAATCAATGGTGTTGCTGCGGGACTTCGCAATACTGGTTGATCAACTATTGAAGGATGATTGTGTTGCTTCAAGACCTTTGCTAATTAAAGACTCAACAACATCAGCGCCACGATCAATGAATTCAGCTAAATCCTTTTGCTCAACCTTTGAAAAAGCTTTTAAGACAAAATCTGCGGGATCTTGTTGACCCATTGGTCGGCCAATACCTAATCGAACTCGGTAGTAATCGGGAGCACCGAATGCTGATGTCATTGATTTAAGGCCGTTGTGCCCGTTGTCTCCCCCTGCAAACTTTGTTCTAATTGCTGCAAAGGGAATATCTAACTCATCATGTAGGGCGATAATTTTTGCGGGCTCTACTGAATAAAAGTTTGCAAGAGCTTTTACTGGACCGCCAGTCTCATTCATGTAGCTCTTTGATTTTCCGATTATTACGGAGTGAGCATCAACGCCAACGCCTAGTTTGTAGGCTGCGATATCTGTACGGGATTTGTGTGAAGAAAACTTTACTGAATGTCGACGAGCTAACTCATCGATCACCATTTGGCCGATGTTATGACGTGTGGCAGCGTATTGATCTCCTGGATTACCCAGTCCCACTACCAACCACGTCATAACAACAAAGCCTAAGGGTTAAGCGTCCTTCTTCTCTGCATCTGCTGCTGGAGCAGCTGCATCGGTTGCTGCAGGTGCTGCAGTCTCTTCCGCTGCTGCGGTTGACTTCTCTGACAAGTGAACAACGATTGTCTTTGGATCAGACTCAAGTTCAACACCTGCTGGAAGCTTTACATCTGATGCGTACTTTGATTGTCCCGATGCAAGACCTTGAATATCAACTTCAAGGAAGCTTGGGATAGATGATGCATCCACGCGTACTTCGATCGAGTTGTGAACGTGCTCGAGAATTCCATCACGATCATGCTCTCCGACTGTGTGAACAGGAACTGCAACAACAACCTTCTCACCGCGACGGACTAGAACTAGGTCAATGTGCTCAAGGATCTGCTTTAGAGGATCGCGAACGATCACCTTTGGAAGTGTTAACTCATTCTTTCCATCAATTGTGATGTCGAGAAGAACGTTTGACTGCTTAAGTGCAACGCCAATTTCCTTAGCGTTAAGAGTGATATGTAGCGGCTTTTCACCGTGACCATAGATAACTGCAGGAACTAAACCATCGCGACGTGCACGACGTGATGCGCCCTTACCAAATTCAGTACGAGTGGTACCGACGATCTTTACTTCTGCCATGAAAAAACTCCTGTCGATTAGATCTGACAGGAGTTAGACACCTTGCCGTCGATAACGGTTCCGATTGAAACCCTCGCCAGAATGGTTGAAGTCTATGAGATTAGGGAGAAAGCTCCAAATCCCCGCTTAGGAGTGACCATCAAAGAGGCTTGTGACCGATCCATCTTCAAAGACCTCGCGGATTGCACGGCCTAGAAGCGGAGCGATTGAAAGCACAGTCAGATTGTCGAACTTTTGATCCTCAGTGATTGGCAAGGTATTTGTGATGACAACCTCGGATGCACGACTGTTCTTTAATCGATCAACGGCTGGGCCGCTAAACACAGCGTGTGTTGCAGCGATGATCACATCGGCAGCACCTGCTTCAAATAGTGCATCAACAGCCTTTGTAATTGTTCCAGCTGTATCGATCATGTCATCAATAACTACACATGTTTGACCAACAACATCACCAACAACGCGTCCTGTAATTGATTCGTTAGGAATACGTGGATCACGTGTCTTATGAATAAATGCAATTGGGCAACCACCCAATAGATCTGACCAACGTTCTGCAACGCGAACTCGACCTGAGTCAGGAGAAACGATTGTTAAGCGTGTGCGATCTACCTTGCTGCCAACATAGTTTGCGAGCATTGGAAGTGCAAAGAGATGATCTACTGGACCATCAAAGAAACCTTGAATTTGCGAGGTGTGCAGATCAACGGCCATTAAACGATCTGCGCCAGCTGTCTTGAAAAGATCAGCCATCAAGCGCGCAGTAATTGGCTCGCGACCACGACTCTTTTTATCTTGACGTGCGTATCCATAAAAAGGTGTGACCACTGTAATGCGCTTTGCAGATGCGCGCTTTAATGCGTCGACCATGATTAGTTGTTCCATGATCTGCTTGTTAACAGGGTTTGTATGGCTTTGAATTACAAATGCATCGCAGCCACGAACTGATTCTTCAAAGCGTACAAAGATTTCGCCATTAGCAAAGTCGTAGGCAGATGTTGGTGTCAGAGGAATGCCGAGTTCGGTTGCGACCTCTTCAGCTAGCTCTGGAAATCCGCGGCCTGCAAATAGGCGCAATCTCTTTTCAGAAGATAAACGGATCTCGCTCATGTATCTAACCCTTCTTTTCTGCTGCGATTGCTGACTTGCTGCCCGCGCGCTTACGCAGGACCCAACCTATTACATTTCTCTGCTTTGCTCGGCCAACACCAATCGCGCCTGCTGGAACATCTTCAGTGATCACCGACCCGGCAGCTGTGTAAGCACCATCTCCGATATTTACGGGGGCTACGAGCATTGTGTCGCTGCCAATACGAACCTGATCACCCACTGTTGTGTGGTGTTTTTCAACGCCATCGTAATTTACAAAGATAGTTGCAGCGCCAATATTGCTGCCTTCTCCGATTGTTGCATCGCCAACATATGAAAGGTGCGGAACCTTTGAACCATTTCCAACTGTTGCATTCTTCATCTCAACAAATGCGCCTGCCTTTGTTGCATCTCCTAATTGTGTTCCGGAGCGCAAATATGTAAATGGGCCAACGGTTGCGCCTTCTCCAATAATTGTTTGAGTTGCGATGGATTCCAGAACGGAGGCGCCCTCTTTTACTAGGCAATCGGTCAATGTTGTTCGGGGCCCAATAACAGCGCCAGTTGCTACCTTTGTTGAGCCAAGTAGCGCTGAGCCAGGATGAATAGTTACATCATTTGAAAGCTCGACCGTTGAGTCAATCCATGTAGTGGTTGGATCAATTATGGTGACACCTGATCTCATCCAATGATCGTTGATGCGATCACGCAACATGGCAGCACTTTCTGCCAACTGAACGCGGTCATTAACCCCAAGTGTTTCGGTGAAATCATCAATCATAATTGCTGCAACTGATTCGCCAGCTGATTTAAGAATTCCAATAACATCGGTTAAATACAGCTCCCCCTGTGCGTTGGCATTAGTTAACTTGCCGATTGATGCTGCAAGTTTTTCGCCATCAAATGCATACACGCCACTGTTAATTTCAAAGATGAACTTCTCGTCATCAGAGGCATCTTTTTCTTCAACTATGCGAAGTAGCTCATCACTATCATCGCGAATAATTCGGCCATATCCTGTTGGTTCTGGATGTTCTGCGGTTAATACCGATGCAGCAAATTTTCCTGCGGCGTGCGCGGCAACAAACTGCGCCAAAGAATCACCGGTCAGCATTGGCGTATCGCCGGCGAGAATTAAAACAGTTCCCTTTGGTGTATTACCGGCGAGCGCTAGCTGGGTTGCGTGGCCTGTTCCATTGCGCTGTTCCTGTACAACAGTTATTGCACCTGGTGCGATCTGTGAAATATGAGCCTCGACCGCTTCGCGTCCTGAACCAATAACGATTCGAAGTTCTGTGGGCTTTACCTGTGAAACCGCGTGCAGTACATGTCCGAGTAGAGAACGACCTGCAACGCTGTGAAGAACCTTGGGAGTTGCCGACTTCATACGTGTGCCTTCACCAGCGGCGAGGAGGATCACGGTTTGTACGGTCACGAGTGAAGTCTATTGCTTCGATTTCCTAGATGGCTCCGCCATTCTCAACGGCTTCGCTTGTCGCTCCGCCACCAGGTATCGATCCTGGACCCTGGGCTTCAAAGGCCCATGTGCTAGCCACTACACAATGGCGGAACGCATATTCTCCCTCATAAATGGTGGTGCTGGTGACCATAGGCCTTCAAAAGGCCATCAAATAAGAGCAAATTACGAGATTACCTTCGCTCCCGCCACAGGGCCATACGCACGTGCAACGCTGCCAACTACCCCGCTGGAGGTTAAAGCAACCGCTAAATCAAGCCCAGCCTCTTCATCTGCCACTAAAAATGCAACTGTTGGGCCTGATCCTGAAACGATCGCGCCCAGCGCTCCATACTCCTGACCAACATCCAACACTAAGCGGAGTGCAGGTCTTAATGAACATGCAGCTGCTTGTAAATCATTAACGAGGGCTGCACCAACGGCTGGAGCATCAGCTGCTAGTAAGGCTTGCATTAAGGCTTCATGCGTTTGTGGTTCGACGATATCGAGTTCGGCACGTAAGCGATCGCATTCGGCATAGACAGCAGGGGTTGATAAACCAACTGTCGATAATGCAAGAACCCAGTGATAGGTACCACGAGATAAGGCTGCTGTTAATTGATCACCATGTCCGCGCCCAATTGCGGTTCCACCACTGAGCATAAATGGAACATCGCTACCAAGTTGAGCAGCGATCTCAACCATTTCTTCGCGACTCATTCCAAGTGAGTATAAAGAATCAATTCCAACAATTGTCGCTGCTGCATCAGCGCTTCCTCCAGCCATTCCACCTGCAACTGGAATTGATTTTTTAATCTCGATATGTGCATCTACAACTAGGTCATACTCTTTGGAGATTAATGCAACCGCTTTTGCTGCCAAGTTATTTGAATCAGCCGGTACGCCATGTGTTTGATCTCCAGAAATGGAAATGGTTAATCCGGCACCTGGTTGAGATAATTTGATAGTTACATCATCAAAGATTGAGATTGCTTGAAAAACTGAAACTAGATTATGAAAACCATCGGACTCTTTTGGACCAACGGAAAGCTGCAGGTTGACCTTTGCAGGAACGCGCACGGTCACACTTTTTACAGGCATGCGGTGACCCTATAACTGCTCTTAGAAAATTTCAGGTGCAACCGCTGCGATCTGACAAAAAGATTTCACCTCGAGCGCCTCGCCTCGTAAGGTTGGATCTATTCCAGCTTTGATCAAGATCGCTTCTGCTGCAGATGATGAGCCATAAAGGCTGGAAAGGGCTGATCTGAGCATCTTTCGGCGCTGTGCGAAGGCGGCATCGATGATGGTGAAAACCTTTTCACGTGTCTCCTCGCTTCCAGCGGTTTCACGACGGGTAAATCCAACTAATTTGGAGTCAACATTGGGAGCTGGCCAAAAGATGGAACGTGAAACCGTTCCGACATTTTTAACATCGGCCCACCAGGCAGCTTTTACACTTGGGATTCCATACTCTTTGCCGCCAGGCTTTGCCGCTAAACGATCGGCAACTTCGGCTTGAACCATAACAACGCCGGTGCGGATCGTTGGGAACTTTTCCAATAGGTGCAACAAAACCGGAACTGAAACGTTGTACGGCAGGTTTGCTACCAAAACCGTTGGTGCAACTGGAAGATCCTTCAGCGCTAGCGCATCCTTATTGATGACGGTGAGATTTTCAAGGTGTGCAAAATGTTGGGCAACAGTGATCGGTAGTTGCTGTGCAAGACGCGGATCGATTTCAACAGCGATAACAGATTTTGCTGCTTCCAACATGGCAAGGGTTAATGAGCCAAGACCCGGGCCGATTTCTAAAGCAACATCATCTTTCGTAACACCTGCAGTGCGGACGATTTTTGTACAGACATTGGAATCGATGACAAAGTTTTGACCCAAAGATTTAGATGGCTTGAGATCTAACTGCGCTGCAAGTTCGCGGATCTGTGCCGCACCCAACAATGTCATGGTGCGAAGGATCCAAAGATTCTTTCGGCGTTATTGCTCAGCGCTGTTGCAAGCTCTGCTAAATCTTGATCTCGCTCAACCGCCATTGCACGGACGATCGTTGCAATCTGCGCGGGGGTATTTCCTGCCCCGCGATGTGGGGATGGAGCCAGGAATGGTGAATCAGTTTCTACTAACAACTGATGGGCAGGTACTAGCTTCACCGCCTCGCGAAGTTCAGGTGCGTTTTTGAAGGTTAATGTGCCTGCAAAGGACAGGATGTAGCCACGTTCAATACATAGCTTGGCCATTGCGACATCCCCTGAAAAACAGTGAAAGACAGTCTTTTCTGGGGCCCCAACCTCCAGAAGCACAGATAAAACATCATCATGTGAATCACGGTCGTGAATGACAAGTGCCTTATTGGTTTTCTTGGCAAGCTCAATATGCCACTTAAAGGAGTCCTGCTGACGTTTGCGAAGTTCGGGTGGAGTTCTAAAGTAATCAAGCCCTGTTTCTCCAATTGCTCGCACACGTGGATGCTGTGCAAGCTCTTCGATAATCTTTAAATCCGATTCAAGATCTGCAACTATCGGTGCTTCGTTGGGATGTAAGGCCACAGCTGCCAGGACAGATGTATTCCATTTTTCCGCGGCTTGAACACACCATCTGGATTGTTCAGCTGAATATCCAACCTGAACAATGCGATCTACATTTACAGAACGTGCCTCTGCAATTAGATCTGCGACATCTTGTGAATCAAATTCGGCATCGGTGACGATCTCCATGTGGGCATGTGCATCAACAGTTGGAACCGGCAGTGGTTCTGGCAACGGTGCACGAGGTCGATCGACATCGCGGTTGTGGCGATCAGCCATTATTACTTAGGCAGGAGTTTCTAATCGTGGGAATAAAACTGGAGTCTTGGTAACGGTTGCACCTTGTGGCAACTGTCCCCAGGTAGCAACCTCTGAAATCTTTTGCGCACTCAAATCTCCAAGTACAGCTTGAGCACCAAGGCTTTGCCATAAAATTTCGCAGGTCTGCGGCATTACTGGATGCAACAAGACAGCAAGTGCGCGCAATGATTCTGCGGTATTGTACAAAACCTCTTCCAACACAGCCTGATTGGCTGGGTCTTTGGCAAGAATCCATGGCTCTTTAATCGTTACATAGCCATTAACCTGCTTACAGAAATCCATGATCGCCATGATTCCACCTTGGAAATCTAAGGCGCACATTGCGGTATCTGCTTTTGCAACAGTTTCCTTTAGCGCAGCCTCAAGTCCTGCATCATGGCTAACCGCCGGAAGTGAGCCACCGCAGTACTTTTCAACCATTGCTGCGCTTCGTGAAGCCAGATTTCCAAAGTCATTTGCAAGCTCTGATGTGTACCGGGCACTCATGTCTTCCCATGAGAAAGAGCCATCTGTACCAAATGGAATCGCACGAAGGAAGTAATACCGGAAGGCATCGATTCCGAAGTGATCGGTGATGTCCTTTGGTGCGATGCCAGTCAGCTTGCTCTTGCTCATCTTTTCTCCACCGACTAACAACCAGCCGTGCGCAAAAACCTTTTTAGGGACATCTAAACCTGCAGCCATTAACATCGCTGGCCAGATCACAGCATGGAATCGCAAAATATCTTTTCCAACTAGGTGAACATCTGCCGGCCAGGTTTGTGCAAACTTCTTTCCACCTTCGGAATCAGCTGCATCAGTTAGACCAACCGCAGTTGCGTAGTTCAGTAATGCATCAAACCAAACATATACAACCTGATCAGTATCCCAAGGAACTGGAATTCCCCAGTCAAAGGTTGAACGCGAGATAGAAAGATCTGAAACGCCACCTTCTAAGAAAGAGACAACTTCATTGCGCGCACTTTCGGGCTGGCATGCATCTGGATTGTTTTTGTAATGAGCAAGTAAGGGCTCAACAAAAGCGGACAATTTAAAGAACCAGTTGTTTTCGTTTACGAGTTCAATTGGCTTACTATGAATCGGACAGCACTTAGCGCCATCAATATCGATTAAATCTCCTGGAAGTTTGAACTCTTCGCATCCAACACAGTATGGGCCTTCGTATTTGCCGGCATAAATGTGTCCGGAATCTTTTAGGGATTGCAAGAACTTTTGAACACGCTCGGTATGACGCTTTTCAGTGGTGCGGATGAAATCATCATTGGCGATATTGAGATGCTCCCAATTTGGCTTCCACGCATCGGCAACTAGCTTGTCCACCCAAATCTGTGGAGCAACATTGTTTGCTTCAGCGGTGCGCATAACTTTCTGACCGTGTTCATCTGTTCCAGTTAAGAACCACACTGATTCGCCCTTTTGACGATGCCAACGGGTAAG
>CAXNDW010000034.1:0-9471 GCA_964201405.1 Candidatus Planktophila sp. | reverse complement strand
TATGTGCAGCGACAGGTTGAAGGTTGGTCAAAGCGTTATCGCAATGCGTTAACCGATGATGTTCCTAATGGTGAAAAGGTGATGGCGTGGCTTGAGGCCAACCGTCCAGATGATGTTGCATCCTGTGTGATTCATGGCGATTGGCGCATCGACAATGTTGTCTTTGATTTAAAGCAGGCACGCATTGTTGGTGTGTTGGATTGGGAACTAGCAACTGTTGGTGATCCGTTAATGGATTTGGGATCGGCGCTTGCATACTGGGTGGATCGTGATGATGAGCCGGGGTTTGCATCATTGCGACGTCAGCCAAGTCATTTGCCCGGGATGCCAACGCGCGATGAGTTTGTTGCGAAGTATTTGGCTGCAAGCGGTGTTCGCTGTGATGACTTTACTTTTTACGAGGTCTTTGGGTTGTTCCGCTTAGCTGTGATTATTCAGCAGATTTGGGCGCGCTATGTTGCAGGGCAGACAACTAATCCAGCATTTGCTGGCTTTGGTGATGCTTGTAATACCTTGATTAATCGCGCAGAGAGCAAACTTTCTTAAGGCATCCTTCTAAATTCGCTTGGGCAGTCTTAACAGGCGTGATCTATCCGTTGCATTACCCTCGTTTGCTTGAATGGAGAATTTGCCGCTTCGACGTTGCCAATCATTTACTGAGAGCAGACGAGAAATACCGGCAAGGTCATTGATCTGTTCCACTGAATACTCGCTGATCTCTGAGGCGATAACACCTTTGTGATTGAACTGCGTCAATCCAAGACATATGTCCTGATTGTGATCCAAGTAGATTTCAATGATGCGACCCTCTTGTGGCCAATCAATCAGAGAAGAGGTTTCTATCTGCCAAAAGCCACGGCCCTTGTCGGGGCCGTGATAGGTAATTCGATTACGGTGGGTATGACCGCAGATCCAAGCAATGACATGAGGCTGTGCGATTAAGAACGCCTCTATCTCGATACCAAGCACACGTGGTTGTTGATGAGGTGTGTAGCTATTAAAGATATCTTCGACTGGATGATGGCTGGTGATGATCACATATCTATCCCGCAGAGATTCAACGTTGTTCTTTAACCAATCAAACTGTTCTTGATCAATCGAACCTTGCCATCCCCCGTAAGGGTTGACGGTATCTAAGGCAAGGATCGTTATCTTTTCAAAATCTCTGCGCCAATATTTTTTACTTTCAAAATCCGTACTTTCAGAGTTGAGAATGTAAGCACCCCACATATGTGGTTGCACAAAATCACGGGCTGGATCAGCTGTGGCAGAGGTAGTAACAGGCGCAGCTGGCGCTGGATACTTGGCAGGACCTATTTCCGATACTTGTTGCAATGCTTGGATAGCTTCTTCATCAGATAACTCAACTATTTTTTCTGATGACACAGCCAGGGAACGCAGAAGTTCATCTGGCACAACCGTGCCTTGCAAAAGTGCATCGTGATTGCCATGAACAGCTAACCAAGGATGTTGCAATCCAGTTGCTACAAATGGTGACCGCACCGCATCTAAAATTTCAGGAATCTCTGGAAAACCATAAAGCTTTCGTGGAAAGTCATCCTGCTCGCCTGCTGGTGTGCCATGGGGATTCCAGAAATGCGGTGAATAGTGATTTCCGCCAACGCCCTCCCATGCAGAGTTTGAACCGCTGTCTGGAGTAACTTTTCCGCCTTCCAGCAATGTTGTGAACCAGTTCATCTCATTGATCTGAGCGTTATCGGTCATATCCCCCGTGATTAGCACTGATGTAATAGGGGTTTTTGTAATAGGTGCCGCATCAATAGCATTAATCGCTTGGATCATGCTCTCTAATACTTGGACAGTTAGGAATTCGTGGGCACGGTAGGTCCCGACCAGTGAGCCGATCAATTGTGAAACTGGATGATGCGGGTCCGCATAGCGATCTAGGTACTCAACCCGTGCCGGTGATTGGGCATCGCAGATATGAGTATCTGAGATATGGACCAAATTAATCAGTGATTGCGATGAGGATGAGTTGGCATCTCCGTAGTGCTTTTCCTGGGGAGCTTCCGAAATCTGGCGCCATCCTTTTTCTAATGGATCAGACTTTTCGATGCGAGAAAATGCTTGCACTTTTTACTCGCCGTCAGTAACTAACAAGGAAGATGAGGTCACCGTCAAATTAACAGATTCATTGATTGCATACATGGATGCATCTTTCGATGACATAGTTGCTTTAAAGATTAACCCCTGTGGCAAAGTGAGCTCTAGTGTGGACGTTGGACCCAAGAAGCTGATCGCTAAGATGCGAGCATTTCCAGAATCATTACTTGTCTTATTGAGTTTAATCTCTTCTGGGCGTATCAAAGCGGTTCGCTTTGTTGAATTAGGTGAGTAATTAGAGGCTGGTGAAATCTCGTAGTGAGTATCGAACAAATGTGCTTTATAAGATGCAACCTGTACTGGGATCTCGTTGGTTGTTCCGATGAAACGTGCGACAGTCGGATCGACCGGTCTGGAATACACAGATTCAGGCGATCCTAGTTGCAGTAAACTGCCTTTACTCATCACGCCTACCTGATCTGAGATGCTCATAGCTTCTTCTTGATCATGTGTAACAAATAAAGTTGTGATGCCAAACTCTCTTTGGACTCGTCGAATCTCATCTCGTAGTTGATCGCGGACTTGAGCATCCAGGGCGGAAAGTGGTTCATCTAGGAGCAATACCTTGGGACGAATAACAATCGCGCGAGCTAAAGCAACCCGTTGTTGCTGACCTCCCGACATTTGGTGCGGATACTTGTCCTGATGTTGTTCTAATCCAATAATTTCCAAGATTTCAGAGCTCTTAGTTCGGATTGCGGCGGAGCTATCTTTGCGGACTCGAAGTCCAAACTCGATGTTTTCACGAGCTGTCATATTGGGAAAGAGGCTGTAGGCCTGAAAAACCATACCGATATCCCGGGCAGAGGCGGAGGTATCGGTCATCTCTGTCGAATCAAAAAATGTGTATCCGCGGTCAGCCTTGATCAAGCCGGCGATGATCCGAAGCGCCGTTGTTTTTCCACACCCAGATGGGCCAAGCAGGGTAACAAGTGAGCCATCAGGAATCGTCAAATTAAAATCATCAAGGGCTACAGTTTTACCAAACTCCTTGCGAACCCCACGCAATTGAACTTGAGACATTATTTTCCTCCCATTGGGACTGCCTGACGATCTCTTCTATTGAAGAGGGTTAATGCATTGAGCAAGATCCACACACCTATAAGACTTACAACCGATAAGGCAACGGCTGTGGATGCATCAGATAAACCTGCGACAGCTAACATTGTTGGGAATGTGTCCCACAACAGCAATGATGCGTAAGCAAACTCGCCGAGCACCAAGGCGATTGTTAGGAAGATAGCGCCAAAAATTCCTGTCGCAATGTTTGGAATTAGGACACGCATAATTACAGTGATGAATCTTGCACCCAAAGAGCGTGAAGCATCGTAAAGAGTGCGAATATCGATGGTTGAAAATGCAGCATCGATTGCACGGTAACTAAATGGTAGGGCCAAAATTACATAGGCAAATATCAACGCATATGGGGTCGCCTTAAAGGAGGTTGGCATTGAGTACAAGAAGCCAACACCCTGCACGATGGGTGGAATTACTAACGGGGTGAGTGTTAGAAACTCCACCCATGCGCGTGCCCCGGGAATGACAAGGTGCAGGTACGCAATGGTTGGGATCAGCAACAAAAGCGTAAGAACAACCGTGCCGAAAGCTATTTGTAGGGTCAAGAAGAGTGATTCCATCAACTCTTCATTCTGCGCCGCACTTTGCAAAGGTTCAGCTGTAAAACTTCCATCCTTTTCTTGGAAGGCAAAGAGTGATGAAGCGTAAATTGGTAGAACAAAAAACAGGATTCCAACCGCAATTAGTAAAAATCTAAAGAGCTCGCGTATTAATTTCATCGGCGCCACCTGGAACTGCGACGTTCGAGCGCTGCATAACCGATGGTCGAGGCTCCGACAAGAATAACCATTCCTAGACCTAAGGCCATTGCAATATTGGCACCGTCAACTTGGACATTTGAGCCAATTAATGAAGCGATTTGTACTGGAACAAGGGCTAAGGATCCACTTGTTAGGGCTGCGGCCGTTGCATATGCGGCAAAAGAGTTAGCAAATAGGAGCAAAAAGAAACCCAATAACTGTGGCGTCAAAATTGGAATGAGAACTTTGCGCCAGTAGGTCCAGGAAGAGGCTCCCAAGGATTGGGCAGCTTCGGACCATTCAGTTCGAATGTTTTCTAGTACTGGCAAAGAGACTAAGACCATGAGCGGGACTTGGAAGTAGAGATAGACAATTAATAAACCAGAGAAAGAGTAAATCGTCCAGCCGCCACCATACAGTTCGATTCCAAAACTCTTGAGCCAGGTGGTCAGTGCTCCATATGTTCCCAGCACTGCAATAAACATAAATGCCAGTGGTACACCACCGGTGTTTGCTAATACACCAGATGCGGTTGAAACAAATCTTTTGATCATTCTGTAGCGTGAAGTTACAAGTGCATATGCAAAGATAAACCCAGCAAGTAATGAAATGAGCGCCGATGCTATTGAAAGTTGAAAACTAAGAATAAATGCTGACCGGTAGATACCTTGTGTGATTGTCACAAAATTATCAAATGTAAAATCACCTGCAGTATTCTGAAATGAAAAGCGAAATACTGCGATAAGAGGCCATCCAAGAAAGACAAGCATGTAAAGCAAGAGCGGGGCAAGTCCAAAATAGCTAGCCTTCTTGCTCATCTGAATCCTTTGTTAAGTTAAAGAAATTTAAGTAGCGGAGCGCCCCTCGTAAACACTCGCTCCGCTACTTAAATTATTGGTTTCTTAGAGCTTTGGCCAAGCTGGTGTGAGTGTGGCCTTTGCTAGAAGTTGTTGCTGTAGTGATGGGAAGATGGGTGAAACACCCTTAGGTGTTGCTGGGAGATTGGCATATGCAGTTTTGTCATGCTTCTTCGCCTTTACCATTGCATCGAGACGGATCGGACGTGCGCCACCTTGTAGCCACAAGTTCTGTCCCTCATCGCTGTAAAGGAACTCTTGCCATAAACGAGCTGCTGCTGGGTGTGGAGAGTTCTTTACGACCGCCTGTGCGTAGAAGCCTCCTAGAAGTGCGTCAGAAGGAACTACGACCTTCCAATCCACATTTCCGCCTTGGCCCTTGTACTTAGCGTGTAGGTAATCCCAATCAAGAAGGATTGGAGTCTGACCAGCTTCTACCGTTGCAGGAGTTGCCGCTACTGGTACGAAGTTGCCTGATTCCTTCATCTTCTTCCAGTAATCAAGTGCGAACTGAATGTTGTTAGCACCCTTAACTCCCTTACCAGCTGCGATAGAGGTCGCCATCACTGAAAGGAAAGCTGAGTTAGATGATGTTGGATCTCCATTGAGTGCAACCTGATTTTTGTAGATTGGGTTGAGCAAATCTGCAAATGACTTTGGTGGTGTCTTTACTAGGTTCGCGTCATAACCGATAGCGATGTACCCGCCGTAATCTGAGTACCACTGGCCTTTAACATCCTTAGCTGCTGCAGGGATGTCATTCCATGTCAAAACCTTGTAAGGAGCTAGAAGACCCTCTTGGGCCCCCTGCACAGCAAACTGTAGACCGACATCTAGAACGTCAGGCATACGGTCTTGACCCTTAAGGGTACGAACAGCAACAAGCTCTTCCGCAGAGCTAACCTCTGGATCATATGAGTTCACTTTAATCTTGTACTTCTTTTCAAAAGCCTTGATTACATTTCCGTAGTTCGCCCAGTAATCTGGAAGAGCAATTGTGTTGAGTTCGCCCTCTTTTTGAGCCAACTTGATAAGTGCTGCCAAACCGCCAACATCCTTTGCAGATGTCGCTTTAGCCGCAGACTTTGTTGCTGCTTGTGCTACTGAATATTGTGTGACGAGTGCAAGTGCTAGCACGATGCCAACGACTACTCGTAGAGATTTTTTCATTGTTCCCCTAACCTCGGTGGTTGGAGTTAAGTGCCTCCAAGTAAATTTCTTGAGTACTTCTGCCAAAGGTAGAATTAACAATCTAAGATTGAATATGAACAGTTAGAATCGATGATTTACAGTGGAAATCCTCTGTTTACTTTGTATTTACCTAATAGCGGCCTAGAAATCTGCTTTGGCGCTTGCATTTTTCTATTCCGGCAGAAATTAAGGCCTATTTAAGTTTGTGATACCTTTATTGGCTGAGCCAAAGGAAAGTGCACATGAGAGCTGGACGAATAACTGTTTCAACCCGTGCATTTAATGTGGTTGATGTGCCAACACCTGATGCAGGTAGCGGGCAGGTCAGGATCAAAGTTGCTGCAGCCGGTGTGTGTCTGTCTGATGTGCATTTTCTGGAAGGGATTTTGTCTCCGGGGTATTTAGTCGGGGATCATGTAACGCTGGGCCACGAGGTTGCAGGAGTTGTGGATCAGGTTGGTGCAGGGGTTGCAGGTGTTGCAGTTGGTGATCGTGTTGTTGTGATTGCCGGTGAAAGAAATGCTGCACTGCACATTACAACAATGGGTTTTGATTACGACGGTGGCTGGGCTGAATATGTTGTGACAAAGGCTGAACTAGTTGCAAAGATTCCAGATTCATTACCATTTGAACAAGCTGCAATTATTCCTGATGCGGTGTCGACTCCGTGGGCTGCGATTTCATCAACGGGCAAGGTGCAGGCGGGTGAAACCGCTGTTGTCTTTGGTGTGGGTGGTTTGGGAATTCATGCGGTGCAGTTGTTAAAGATTGTTGGATGCAGCAAGGTCATTGCGATTGATCCGCGGGAAGATGCACGAGCGAATGCATTGGCGCGTGGGGCGGATTTTGCATTTGCTCCCGATGATGTGGAGATCAAAAAGCACCGTGGATTAAATGTGGCCTTTGATTTTGCAGGGGTAACGCCGGTGCGAAAGCAAGCGCTCTCATTGTTGGGCGAGCAAGGGCGATTAGTTATTGTTGGAATTGCCAATGAGCCGATTGTGATTCCTAATGACATGGCCTTTACATATATGCGCACACAGATCATGGGACATTACGGATCAGAGGCTCATCATGTACGCGAGCTGATTGAGTTTGCTGGCGATGGTCGATTGGATTTATCCCATTCGGTGACGCAGGTACTGCCGCTAGAGCAAGCGGGTCAGGCTTTGGATACCTTGGCAAACAAGGTTGGCAATCCGATTCGAATTGTTTTAAAGCCCTAACGCAGCCAGCTTTTCAACAACCTGCTTGGCAGATGGGTTGGTCATTGTCGTGCATTTGTCGGTGGGTGGGGCTAGATTCTTGGCATGAGAAATTTGAGGATGTGGGTTGGGCTCATTGGGCTCTCCATCCTTTCGATTCTGATTTTGAATTTCGCAGGTGAGGTTGTTCCTGGCGAGAGTTTTGATGGCACCGGCGGTTATGTGATTTTGGGGTTGTTTGCAGGTGGTGTGATGTGGTGGCTGCATCCTCCAACAGTGGCGTACCTTTCGCGGCCAGTTTTTGGATGGAGCTTTGTAGTTGCTCTAGCTTTGATGGTGAACCTCATTGTTGTGCAGATCAGAGGTGAGGATTTTTCTCAGGTAGCTCCTGACAAATGGATCCGCGGAATCATCTTTTTGATCTGTGTGGCAACCGCCGAGGAGATCTTTAGTCGTGGAGTTGTCTTTGGAGTTTTGCAAAGACATGGAATGGCTGTCGCAGTGATTGGTTCATCTCTGATGTTTGGGTTGATGCATATCAATAGCTACATTGGTGACTTTGATGTGTGGCCAGCCTATTGGCATATTGTTTCGGCGGCTTCATTTGGCATCTTTGCCTGTGCATTGATGGTTGTGACCAGAAGTATCTGGATGCCGATTGTTTTGCATACCTTTTCCAATGGTGGCCTTTTGTTGCGAAATGCAGAAGAGGTTCAAGCGCAGAGGGATTCATACTCCTCCGTTGATTTCTGGCCCGGACTGGTTCAGCCACTACCGGTGATGCTGACATTTGTGATTCCAGCCTTGGCCTTGTTCTGGATCGCCGCTGGAACGCCTATCCATCCGCGATTGCACCGATTGGGTGTTAAGTGGAAGTTGATTGAGGTTAAAGAGTAAAAACTGCATTTCTCAGGGTTGATAGGTAGGCTTTATGAGGAAAGATTGCTCTTCAGTCACAGATGGAGGTTTCAATGCAGATATGGATGTGGTTTGCCGCAGCAGGTGTCTTGCTTATAGTTGAGATGCTGACAGTTGATCTCCTCTTTGCCTCTCTCGCTTTCTCTGCATTGCTAGCAGCTGGTGCCAATGGATTGGGTTACGGCGTAGCAATTCAGGGTGTTGTATTTGGTGTTGGAGCGGTCGGATCTCTGATGTTCCTGCGTCCAGTCGCACTTCGACATCTGAAGAAAAAACCTGCAGATCATGCGACAAATGTTGAAGCCTTAATTGGAGCACCTGCATTGACACTTTCCCCGGTCAATGAAAATGAGGGTTTGGTAAAGCTCAGCGGAGAAACGTGGAGCGCTCGAAGCAACAAAGGTGAGATTGAAAGTGGTGCTCGTGTTGAGGTTGTCGCCATCGAAGGTGCAACTGCTGTAGTTAAGCGAAAGGGGTAGATGGAAATGGTTTCCTATGGAGTTCTAGCTTTATTAATCATTATCTTTGGAGTTGTTCTCTCCAGAGCGATTCGAATCATTCCTCAAGCAAGTGCTGGAATTGTTGAACGTCTTGGTCGATACCACCGAACACTGGGTGCAGGCCTTGTTCTGATCATTCCATTTATCGATCGCCTGCGTCCTTTGTTGGATATGCGTGAGCGAGTGGTTTCATTTCCACCACAGCCGGTAATTACCGAGGATAACTTGGTGGTTTCTATCGACACCGTTATCTACTTTCAGGTGACAGATCCGAAATCTGCGATCTATGAGATTGAAAACTTTATTCAGGGTATTGAACAGTTAACTGTTACTACCCTGCGAAATGTGGTGGGTGGCTTAGATCTTGAGGCTGCGCTCACATCACGTGATTCGATTAACGCTGCTTTGCGCGGTGTTTTAGATGATGCAACCGGCAAGTGGGGTGTGCGCGTTAACCGTGTTGAGATCAAGGCGATTGATCCACCACCAAGTGTTCAAGAGTCCATGGAAAAGCAGATGCGTGCAGAGCGAGATAAGCGTGCTGCAATTCTTACTGCAGAGGGCGAGAAGCAAAGTCAGATTCTCACAGCAGAAGGTGCGCGTCAGGCGGAGATTTTGCGAGCAGAGGGTGATGCTCAAGCTGCGGTACTTCGTGCAGATGGTGAAGCAGCTGCAATCAAGTTGGTTTTTGATGCGGTCCACGCGGCAAATCCAGATGAAAAGGTTTTGGCCTATCAGTACCTGCAGCAGCTTCCAGCTATCGCTAATGGAACCGCCAGCAAGATCTGGGTTATCCCTGCTGAACTAAGTGGCGGAGTTGAACAGATTATGAAGGCCTTTAAATCTAAGTAAGCCTTTT
>CAXNDW010000033.1:0-9854 GCA_964201405.1 Candidatus Planktophila sp. | reverse complement strand
ACTTGTCCCATTCCAATTCCAACAGATGCGGTCATCTTTGCTAGCAATATTGCATTGCTTTTTACAGAGCGAACACTTCGCCATGCAAACTCAAGATCCTTCATGGTTTGAGGATCAACCGAAGCACCACTGACTTGAGTCCAATTGGCTGGCGAATCTCCTTGAGCATCTATCAGATCTGTTGCTTGCAATAACATTCCGCCAGATACGGGGCGAAGCTCTAACGGATGAATAGTCGATACTTCACATTTTAAGATTCGAATCGATGGCTTTTTCATTAATAGCTCTAACGCATCCTCATCAAAATCAGGAGCGATTAAGACTTCAGTGAAGATCTTTGACAAGGGCTCGGCCATTGCAAGATCTACTTTTCTATTTGCTGCAACGACTCCCCCAAATGCAGATACAGGATCGCACTCATGTGCATGTTGATATGCAATAGCTACACCTAGTTCGCATACTGCAACGCCGCAAGGGTTTGCGTGCTTCATGATTGCAACTGCAGGGTCGCGATGATCCAAAACCGCTCTCCATGCTGCATCAGCATCTGTGTAGTTGTTGAAAGACATCTCCTTGCCGTGGAGTTGTTGTGCGTTTACGATTCCAGATGTAGCCCCTGAATAAATCGATGCCGCTTGGTGTGGATTCTCACCGTAACGAAGTGAGCTCTGACGGTTCCAAATCTGTCCAAACCAATCTGGAAGTTCATTGCCTTCAGATTGCCCAAGCCAGTTAGCGATGGCTAGATCGTATTGTGCTGTTGTCCGAAATACTTCGAGCGCTAATTGACGACGCTCTGCTTCAGTAAAGCCTCCGGCCGCAACCGCGGCGATCAACTGGTCGTACTGAGCTCTATGAGAAATAACAGCGACAGAGCTGTGGTTCTTTGCAGCACCACGCAGCATTGATGGGCCACCGATATCAATTTGTTCGATGCACTCTTGAAAGCTGGCACCTGATGCAATTGTTTCGGCAAAGGGATAAAGATTAATGATCACTAAATCAAATGGAGCGATATCAAGATCTGCGATTGCAGCTAAATGCTCTGGATTGTTTTGATCAGCCAAAATTCCGCCATGAACGCGAGGATGTAATGTCTTAACTCTTCCACCCATGATTTCAGGAAAGCCTGTGTACTGACTAACTTCAATAACTGGTATTCCGGCATCTGCTAAATTCTTTGCAGTAGAGCCCGTTGAGAGAATTTCGATGCCAGCTAAGTGAAGGGCTGTTCCAACTTCAATTAGACGATCTTTATCGTAGACGCTAACAAGTGCTCGACGGAGTGTTTTTCTCATCCTGTTTTGGTCTCCAGTGTTGGAATAATCAAAGCGATGGTCGCAACTATGAGACCGCGTTCTACTTTCTTAATTCTCTCATGAAGTGTCGCCTCGGTATCGTCCGGCAGCACGGGAACCTCCATTTGGGTGATTATCGGTCCTGTATCAACACCGGCATCTACCCAATGCACCGTTGTTCCAGTCACGGAAACACCTGCAGCAAGGGCATCACGAACCGCATGTGCCCCTGGAAAATCTGGAAGCAAAGCTGGATGGCTATTAATAGTTGGAAAGTGATTAACAAACTCTGGAGACAAAATTCGCATGAAGCCTGCGCTGACAACTAAATCTGGGTTGTAAAGTTCAACCTGGGCAAACAACCGCTTATTCCACGAGTGTCGATCCTCGGTTAACTCGACAACTGCGGTGTTAATAGCTGCTTTCCTTGCTCGATCTAAAACCTGAGCATCTGCGCGGTCAGAGACAACAGCAACTATTTGAATCTCAAGCTCTGATGCATCAATAATCGCCTGCGCCAAAGATCCTTGTCCCGAGGCCAGGATGACTATCCGCTTTCTCATCTTCGATTCAGAACTCTTGGAATATATAAAGCTAATAGAGCGCCTAGGCCAAGCTCTGCAGCGATTGCCAGTGTGAATTTCCAGGTCGAGACACCAACGGCGGACATAGCATCGGTGATAAGTGCTCCGCTTCCCGAGTACCCCACAAAGGCGGCTAGAAGTACAGCCACTATCAAACTTTGAATCAATACCTTTTGATTCAAAGAAATAGTCCATGTCACTAGTAGCGCACCCGCTGCAACAACAAAGAGAATTCCGATTAATGAAATCATAGATTTACCATCTGGGAGTGCCCCTAAAAGCGGCATTGCAGGAATCTTATTTAATCTAAAGGATGATGGTGAAACCAAGGTTCCAGAACCAACTGCAAAGCCAACCCCTGAAAAGTATGCAAGTGTAGAAACGATGGCGTTGGGGATGTACAAAATATTGAGTATTAGTAAAAGAAATCCACCAAATATTCCGGGCTGTAGAACTGTTGTTAAATTCTTAACCACAGAAATATTCATTAGAAGTAGAAGGCCAAAGACAATCGCTGAAACACCTAGCAACAAGGCGATGATGCGAGAGCCGTAAAGAAAACCTTGGCCTAAAGCGACACGTCTTCCAACAGTTGCTGCGCACAACAGAGAAAATGGCAACACATAAATCAACGCGAAGTACCAGACTGGGCGGATCGATTCAGTCTTTGAAAACAATGAAGCAGCTAGAGCAAAAAGTGTGTACCCCGCTGCAAAAACTGCACGAGCTGGCGCAACCAAGGATGAATCATTATCGAGGCGCTCAATAGTGCGTGCTACGCCGTTACGAATTGCAAGCACAGGAAATATCAAAGCCCCCAAGGGTAGATATGAAAGATGTCCAGCTAAACCTGAAGGTGGCAGAGAAAGATCAAATGGAATTGAATGCGCACCGATCCAAATCCACAACGCTGCACGAAGAGGATCTCCCGTATTTCCAGTAGCGCTACCCGCGGTAGCCCAGGCAAGTAATGCGATAAATGAAGTTGGAAGTAAAAGCCAAGCAACGCTACGCAAGACTTGGGGCAATGCAGCTCCAAGTACTCGCGCGATCATTGTTATCGACCCATTATTGCGCGTAACAAACGCGCGGTTTCGCTAGGTGTTTGACCGACCTTTACGCCGGCAGCTTCCAATGCATCTTTCTTACCCTGAGCCGTTCCCGATGAACCAGAGACGATGGCACCTGCGTGACCCATTGTCTTTCCTTCTGGTGCGGTAAAGCCTGCAACATAACCAACTACTGGCTTGGTTACATACTCGGCGATAAATGCAGCTGCACGTTCTTCGGCATCTCCGCCGATTTCACCGATCATTACGATCGCCGTTGTTTCAGGATCATCTTGGAATGCACGAAGGCAATCGATGTGAGTTGTTCCAATGACAGGATCTCCACCAATACCAACAGCTGTACTAAAACCAATGTCGCGCAGTTCGTACATCATTTGATAGGTAAGGGTTCCAGATTTTGAAACCAATCCAATTGGACCAGAACCTGTGATATCTGAAGGAATGATTCCGACATTTGATTTTCCTGGGCTAATCAAGCCTGGGCAGTTTGGCCCGATGATCTGAGTAGTTCCCTTTGTCTGCGCGTATGTGTAGAAGCTTGCAGAGTCATGAACTGGAATTCCTTCGGTGATTACAACAACTAGTGGCATCGCTGCATCGATTGCATCAATTACTGCAGCCTTTGCAAACTTAGGGGGAACGAAAACCACAGAAACATTTGCACCAGTTGCAGACATCGCTTCTGCCACTGTGTTGAACACTGGAAGTTGGTGGCCATCGATATCGACAACCTGTCCACCCTTACCTGGCGTTACTCCACCGACAACCTTGGTACCTGAAGCCAACATACGACGGGTGTGCTTGGTTCCTTCAGAACCTGTCATTCCCTGAACAATTACCTTGCTTGCATCATTGATAAAGATAGACATTACTTCGCCGCCAATTCTGCAGCGCGATTTGCTGCTCCATCCATTGTGTCTGCCTGCTCAACCAGTGGGTGCGCAGCCTTTGCCAAAATGGCACGTCCTTCAACAACATTGTTTCCATCGAGGCGAACCACGATCGGCTTAGTTGCCTTAGGGCCAAGTAATTCAAGGGCTTGAACAATGCCATTTGCAACAGCATCACATGCGGTGATTCCACCAAATACATTAACGAAAACGCTCTTCACATCCTTGTCACTAAGAATGATTGAAAGACCATCGGCCATGATTTGAGCAGATGCTCCGCCGCCAATATCAAGGAAGTTAGCTGGGCGAACTCCGCCATGCTTTTCTCCTGCGTATGCAACAACATCAAGAGTGCTCATTACAAGACCGGCACCATTTCCGATGATTCCTACTTCGCCTTCAAGCTTTACGTAATTAAGTCCCTTTTCCTTAGCCGCAGCTTCTAATGGATTTTCTGCTGCTTGGTCAACAAGCGCCTCATGATCTGGTTGACGGAAATCAGCGTTGTCATCAAGGGTTACCTTGCCATCAAGTGCGATTACTTTGCCATCCTTGGTCTTAACCAATGGGTTAACTTCAACAAGGGTTGCATCCTCGCCCTGGAAAACATCCCACAGCTTCAAGAGAACATCTGCAACTTGGTCTGCAACATCTGCTGGGAACTGCGCAGCTGCAACGATCTCCTTCGCCTTTGCAAGTGAGATTCCATCAACTGCAGATACGGGAATCTTTGCAAGCTTTTCTGGCGCAGTATGTGCAACCTCTTCAATATCCATTCCGCCTGAAACAGATGCCATAACTAAAAATGTACGGTTTGAGCGATCAAGCAAGATCGCTAAGTAGTACTCAGATTCAATTGGTGCAGCTGCAGCGATCATCACTGTATGAACTGTGTGACCCTTGATATCCATTCCAAGAATCGCTCCAGCTTTTTCGCGAGCATCCTGTGGGTTCTCTGCCAGCTTTACTCCGCCAGCCTTTCCACGTCCTCCAACTTTGACCTGTGCCTTTACGACAACCTTTCCGCCAATAGTTGCTGCAGCTTTTTCTGCCTCATCCGCGGTTGTTGCAACGCTTGCAGCTAGTACAGGGACTCCATGCTTTTCAAAGATGTCTCGGGCTTGGTATTCAAAGAGATCCACTGGGCTTCCAATCAGTTCAGTTCTGATGCGCTAATGGGGGTAATCCTAGAGCTTCTCTACGGGTGCATAACGCAGCAGCAAACGCTTCTCGCCATATTGGCCGAAGTTAATTGTGGCCTCGGCCTTGTCTCCCGCGCCTGCAACGGAGACAACGGTGCCCAATCCAAATGTGTCATGTGACACACGCTCACCAACTGCGAGCTCCATGGCAACACTTTTCTTGCCCGTTGCCCGAGGAGGCGGTGCTGTGGATGTTCTAGATTTCTTGATCAATGATGGAGAAACAGATGTCCGAGATTGATTACGCCATTCAATGACATCCTCTGGAATTTCATCCAAGAATCGTGATGGCGGATTGTAATTAGGGGCGCCCCAAGTTGATCTGTATTCAGCACGTGAGATGTAAAGCCGTTGACGTGCACGAGTTAAACCAACATAAGCAAGGCGACGTTCTTCTTCAATCTCATCTTTTTCTCCCAAGGTACGAGAGTGAGGAAAGATTCCATCTTCCATGCCAGTTAAGAAAACTGTTGGGAATTCCAAACCCTTTGCAGTGTGCAGAGTCATCATGGTTACAACTCCCCCATGGTCTTCTCCTTCTGGAATCTCATCTGCATCTGCAACCAAGGAAACCTTCTCTAAAAATCCTGCAAGTGAAATCTCTTCATCTTCACCTAGCTCTTCAAAGGGTCTTTCTTCATACTCCATTGAAACGGCTACAAGTTCTTTGAGGTTTTCAACTCTAACTTCATCTTGTGGGTCGGTGCTATCTGCAAGCTCTTTCAGCAAGCCTGATTGCTCTAGAGCCGCCTCAACAATTACTGAAGGTTTGGTCTTGGCTTCTACTAAAACGCTTAACGCACTGATCATTGAGGTGAACTCATTAATGGCTTGCGCTGCTCGCGCCGGAACAGAAGGAATCTCATTGCAGCGCAGCAATCCTTGCCAAAAAGAGATGTTGTTGTCGCGAGCGTAGAGATCAACATAATCCAGAGATGTATCACCGATTCCGCGCTTAGGAACATTAATAATTCTGCGAAGTGAGATCTCATCTTTAACATTGGCCAAGACACGTAGATAAGCCAGCAAATCCTTAACTTCACGACGTTCGTAGAAGCGAAGACCGCCAACTACTTTGTATGGAAGCGCGCTGCGCATAAAGACTTCTTCAAAAACGCGAGATTGAGCGTTAGTCCGGTAAAAGATCGCTGTGTCGCCGGGCGTTGAAACTCCTTCTCGTTGAAGAGATTTAATCTCATCGGCAATGAAATTGGCTTCATCATGTTCGCTTTCAGCTACATATCCAACAAGCGGTGTTCCAGAACCGGCATCAGACCAAAGATTTTTCTCTTTTCGGCTTTCATTGCGAGTAATAACAGCGTTTGCAGCGTTGAGAATATTCTGGGTTGAACGATAATTCTGTTCGAGCAACACGGTGCGAGCATTTGGGTAATCCATTTCAAACTGCAAGATATTACGAATCGTTGCTCCTCGGAATCCGTAGATCGATTGATCGGCATCTCCCACAACGCACAACTCTGCTGGAGGTTGTCCTTCAAGCTCAGTGCCTACTAACTCCTTTACAAGGATGTACTGGGCATGGTTTGTATCTTGATACTCATCAACCATCACATGACGAAAGCGAGATCTAAATCGAGCCTTGGCTTCTGGAAAACGCTGTAACACTTCTACCGTTTTCAGGATCAAATCATCAAAATCCATCGCATTAGCCCGCATCAAACGTTGTTGATACACCGCGTAAACATCGGCAACTACCTGCTCAAATTGATTTGTAGTTGCGTTGAGATAATCCTGAGGCCCTAATAACTCATTTTTAGCGTTAGAAATCATGGATTGAAATTGACGAGCGGGATATCGCTTGGGATCCAGGTTCAGCTCCTTGGCAACGATTGTGATTAATCGATTGGAATCAGCGGAGTCATAGATGCTAAATGAGTTGCTGTATCCCAGACGCATCGCCTCTTGGCGCAAGATTCGAACACATGCAGAGTGAAATGTTGAGACCCACATTGACTTTGCTATTGGACCAACTAGCTCAGCAACACGTTCTTTCATCTCGCCAGCTGCTTTGTTGGTAAAGGTAATTGCAAGAATTTGATATGGCGAAACATCTCGGCGGGACATCAAGTATGCGATTCGACGGGTTAAAACTCGAGTCTTTCCAGAACCTGCGCCTGCAACTACCAACAATGGACCGCCTGAATGAGTAACCGCCTCCGCCTGTTGAGGGTTAAGCCCCTCGATGAGCGGATCGATTTCAGACATACCGCTGAGTCTATTAGGGTTGTCACATGGAACCGATCGCAGATACCGAGATCAAGCGAGTTTTGGTCATCAACGCCCACCCTGATGATTCAGATTTCGGAGCGTCAGGAACAATCGCCCAGTGGGTGAAAAAGGGAATTGAAGTTGCCTACGTGTTTTGCACCAATGGCGATCAAGGCGGAGAAGAATCTGGTTTTACCAAAGAAGAGATGCCTGCTATTCGCCAACGCGAACAACGTGCGGCAGGTGCAGCTATCGGCGTCACCGATATAACCTTTTTAAATTATGTAGATGGGCATCTAGAACCAACTATCGAACTTCGCAAAGATATTGTGCGACAGATTCGTATTTCACAACCCGATCGAATTGTGTGCCAAAGTCCTGAACGAAACTGGGATCGAATTGGCGCAAGCCATCCAGATCACTTAGCAGCAGGTGAGGCAACAATTCAAGCTGTTTACCCAGATGCACGTAACCCTTTTGCCTTCACAGATTTGCTTGATAACGAGGGTCTAAAGCCATGGCGTGTGAAAGAGGTATGGGTATCTGGTTTTGCTCACCCTGATCACTGGGTTGATATCACCGATACATTTGATTTGAAGATGGCCGCGCTCCACGCTCACGCTTCTCAAACAGCGCACAACAAGGATTTAGAGAAGATGGTTCGTGAATGGGGTCAACGCAACGCAGGTATGGGTGGGCTCCCTGAAGGTCGCATCGCTGAAGCTTTTAAGATTGTAAATACCGCATAAAGTTTGCGGTTTGTTAAAACTAACTTGTAACTACAACTCGATTAATTGAGATCGGTTGATTAGGGGTACCGTCAGCGCCCCCACCTTTAACACCAGCACGTGCAATAGCTTTAACGATATCTAGACCTTGGGTAATCGTGCCCCAAACTGTGTAGTTAGCGCCCAATGTTGTGTCAGCAAAAACCAAGAAGAATTGACTTCCATTTGTTCCAGGTCCTGAATTAGCCATCGCAACTGTTCCTGCTGGATAGTTATTTACACCTTCTGCTGGAAGATTTTCATCACGGAATGTAAAGCCAGGCCCGCCGCTACCGGTTGCGGTTGGATCTCCACATTGCAACACATACAAACCTTTGGTTGTAAGACGGTGACACAAGGTGCTATCAAAGTAGCCACCTCGTGCAAGAGTTGCTAAATGGGTCACTGTTATTGGCGCTTTGGCAGCAAATGTTCTTACAACAATATTTCCGCAGTTTGTTTCAAAGGTGAATACCTTTGCAAATTTCTTATGAAGTTTGCCAGCGGGTGAAATAGATGGTGGCGTGTGACCAACCGCCTTTGTTGTTTTGCACTTTATTGCTGGAACCTTTGCAGATTTTACAGATTTACTTTTTGATTCAGCAAAAGCAGAGGGTGAAAGAATGAGAGAGATCGCCACAACAGCAATTACAAGCCTCTTCACATCGACTCCCTTTGACATAGCGCTAATGGTAAATCCAAACCCTGTGAAAACCCTTAATTTATTCCCATTCAATGGTGCCAGGTGGCTTGCTCGTAACATCCAGAACTACTCGATTAACCTCACGGACCTCATTGGTTATACGGGTAGAAATCCTTTCAAGTACCTCGTAAGGCACCCGAGACCAATCTGCGGTCATCGCATCTTCAGATGAAACAGGGCGCAAAACAATAGGGTGACCGTAGGTGCGCCCATCCCCCTGAACACCAACGCTGCGAACATCGGCTAACAGGACTACTGGGCACTGCCAAATATCGCGATCTAACCCAGCCAACTTTAACTCAGCTCTAGCAATTGCATCAGCCTCGCGCAGTAAATCTAAACGCTCTTGTGTGACAGCGCCGATGATGCGAATACCAAGCCCAGGACCTGGAAATGGCTGTCGCCAAACAATCTCTTTAGGCAATCCAAGTTCTAAGCCGACCTGACGAACCTCATCCTTGAACAATGTGCGAAGTGGTTCTACTAAAGTAAATTGAAGATCATCAGGTAAGCCACCAACATTGTGATGTGACTTAATGTTTGCTGTACCTGTTCCGCCACCAGATTCGACAACATCTGGATACAAGGTGCCTTGAACTAAGAACTCGACATCTCCGCCTGCTGCGATCTCGCGCGCAGCTGATTCAAATGAACGGATGAATTCACGGCCGATTATCTTTCGTTTTTCTTCAGGATCGATAACATCCTTAAGAGCGTTTAAGAATTGATCCTTGGCATCAATAACAACTAGTTGAACACCGGTAGAGGCAACAAAGTCGCGCTCGACTTGTTCAGCCTCACCTTTGCGCAACAAGCCGTGATCTACGAAAACGCAGGTTAACTGATTACCAACCGCCTTTTGAATTATCGCCGCAGCCACCGCTGAGTCGACTCCTCCAGATAAACCACAAATAACCTTTTTGTCGCCAATAACAGCTTTAGCCTTTGCGATTTCAGTGTCGGCGATATTTGCCGTCGTCCACGTTGCATCACATTTAGCGATATTGACTAACCAGTTCTGCAAAATCGCTTGCCCGTATTCGCTGTGAAGAACTTCTGGATGGAATTGAACTCCGGCAAATTGCGCGGATTCATTTTCAAATGCTGCGAT
>CAXNDW010000032.1:0-10035 GCA_964201405.1 Candidatus Planktophila sp. | reverse complement strand
ATCGCTGGAGTCCGTTCTTCCTTTACATATGCAGGTGCACAGAACATTCACGAGTTTGCAGAGCGAGCAACGGTTGGCATTCAATCATCTGCCGGTTATGCAGAGGGACGCCCACTTCACTCTTCTTGGGGCAATTAATTACATGAAGCGCTTACTTGTAGCAATACTTGTAGCGCTCATGCTTGCGCCAACAACTTCGGCACATGCTGATGTTCCTCAGATAACTGTAATGACGCGCAACCTTTACTTAGGCGCTGATGTCGGTGTTGCAATGGAGTTAATACCTAATTTGCCAGCAGCAGCACAATTTATGTGGGATCAAGTTAAAGCAACGGATTTCAATAAACGTGCACCCAAGCTAGCTGCAGAGGTAATTGCTGCCAACCCTGATGTCATTGGAATACAAGAAGCAACAACGTGGTTTTGTAAGAAAAATCTCTGGAGCAAAAGAACAGAGGTCTTCAACTTCACCGATCAATTCTTGAAAGCAACTAAAGTTCAAGGGCAAGAATATGTTGTAGCAACTAAGAATGGAAAAAGAGCGTTAAACACTGGTTTTTCAATTGGCGCGGTCCCGTTTTTAACTATGGTCAACGATCCAGAGACATTTGAACCATTATTTGGACAAGATAAAGCAGCGTGTGGTTTTGAGATTGCAGATGCTTTAGTAATTCGCGCAGATCTTGTAGATAAAGTCTTGGCAGTTGGAAATACTGAGTATGAAGCAAGCTACTCAATTGTTCCTACAATCATGACTATTTATCGTGGATTCGCTTGGGCAGATATTCAGGTAGGTAGTACTCCGGTACGTTTTGTTACAACCCATCTGGAATCGCTGTGGGATGAAAACAAAGTTCCAAATGCTGCAAAACAGGCCCAACAACTGATCGCAGATTTAAAGAACACAAACAATCCAATTGTCATTATGGGGGATTTCAATAGTGATCCTCGAGATCCTAGAATTTCAGATGATCCAAACGCTGGCGGACAACCAACGGCAAGTGCCGTATGTCCTGGAGGCACAAGTGTCTGTAACGCCTATCTACTCATGAGCGAAGCTGGTTTCAAAGATGTTGGGCCAAATGCACTCGATCCGATTAACAACACATGGGGGATGAACGCGCTACTAACAGGCCCAGATCCTGATCGGTTGAAGTACTCGCAGCAGATGGGAAACTTTGCTGGATATAGCGATCGCTTGGATTACATATTTGTTCGTAATGGAGCGCAACCGATAGCATCTCAATTAATTGGCGCTTTACCGCCGAACAATCTCAACTCTGATCATGCAGGAGTTGTCTCTTTAATCAGTATTGACTCTGATATCACTGAAAGAAGTGCAGACCTTCCAGAGCATGCACCTTTTCCAATCTCCTTTTGGCAGTGGGTTGGTATCGCTCTAGCCGTAATTGTTATTGGAATTATTGTTAAAAAGAGATTCAGGTAGGCTAGGGCCATGACGAAGCCAACCATCATCCTTGCTACTAGCAACGGCGTTGGAATGGGCCACTTAGCTCGCGCAAGCGCACTGGCAATCTCCCTTAAGGAGATCGCCAACCCGATCATTGTCTCTATGGCTGGCGGAATTGCAGAGATTCCTGGCTTTATGGATATTCGATGTGAGTACATCCCGGGCAAAGATCGCATGTGGATGAGCCGTGAAAAATGGGATATTTACTTGCGAGATCGATTACTAGCACTTGTCGAAGAGACAAATGCAAAGGTGCTTACCTTTGATGGCGTAGTTCCTTATCCAGGTGTAATTGCAGCGAAGAATTCAAACCCTGATTTAAAACTTGTCTGGGTTCGTCGTGGTTTGTGGCAGAAAAAACCACAGCGCTTCGTTTTAGGTCTGCAATCGGCGATGATGGATAAAATCATCGAACCAGGTGATATCGCACGCGCATATGACTTTGGTCCGACAGCAACACGTGATGATGCAGTTTTAACTTCTCCTGTTTCCCTCTTCCGCAAAGAGGATGCGATGACACGCGAAGATGCACGCAGGGCACTTGGTTTAGATCTCAACCGTCCAACGGTTCTTGTACAACTTGGAACTGGTGACAGTGATGTTAATGAGAAGATGACGGCAGCTCTTTCTGGCCTATTGGGTTGGAAGGATCTTCAAGTTATCTTGACTAAAGCGCCCATCGATAAAGATGGAAAATCCCTGGCTCCCGAGGGTTTAGATCTCAAAGTTGTTCGTTACTTCCCATTAGCAAAGGTTTTGCACGCCTTTGATGCAGGTATTTGTGCAACTGGTTACAACGGAGTCCATGAGTTATTGCCAGCTCAAGTACCAACGGTTTTTGTCTCAAATATTCGGGGAACAGATGATCAAGAGGCGCGAGCTAAATGGTGCAATGATTTCGGTTTTGCATTGCGTGCAGATCAAGCAGATCATGATGACATCACCGCAAAGGTAAAAATGTTGCAGGATCCTGAGGTTCGAGCACGCCTATCGGCAAAGTGTGCTGAGCTACCAGACACATCAGGAGGCGATGAGATCGCTGCCATGCTGTATCAATTAGCGGTAGCGGAAAAACCACAGGGTGCAAAAAACCTCACATTTGTTCGCTTAATGGCCCAAGACCATCTCAACCGCGGGCTGCGCCACGTTGCACACCTAGGTTTGCGCCGGGTAGCTCTTGTCTATAGATTTTTAAATCCTCATATAAAGGTGCAAGAGATAGATCAAACCCCACCAATCTTTGGCGAGCAAATCACATCGGCCGAACTCCATCCTCTAATTAAATCCTCAACGAGATTTGAGCATTTAATTAGAGGATCCTCAGCCCAATACCGAAAGCGCCGAGAAGAGATAGCATTTGCTGCATATGGAAAAGAAACGGTAGTCACCAAAACAAAATGAATCTACGCACTTGGATAAGAAAGACCCCAGCGGGTCGTTTAGCATGGCGTCTGTTTATAGGTTTCATCGGTGGAGGAATTACCGTGTTCGGAGCAGTGTTATTAGTTGCTCCAGGTCCAGGAGTTTTAGTTCTATTGGCTGGTCTTGGAATTCTGGCAACTGAGTTTGCATGGGCGGGTCGTCTCATGATGGAGACGAAGCGAATGGCAAATAAGGCGGCAGAACGAACAGGTATGAAGCCTTGGGTCAAATACTTTTTGATTTCAGGTGGCGCAGTGTTTTCAATAATTGCAATTCTTTTTTATTACAACCGCTAAAAACTTGAACGGATCTCCCATAGATCAGGAAAAGTTGGATTAAACAAGGTACTTGCTAGATATCCAGCGCCGCTAGATCCACCAGTTCCTATCTTGTGTCCGATAGTTCTTTCAACCATCTTTACATGGCGGTAGCGCCATTCTTGTAATCCCTCATCTATGTCAACAAGGCGCTCACACACCATCGCAGACTCAGGATCCTTTCGATGAACTTCAAGCAAAACATTTTGCACCTCTGTGTTTGCAAGGTATGCGGTTCTCTTATCTCGATTTAAAACTTCCGTTGGAATGGCATGTCCGCGTTTTGCCAGGTAAGCAAGAGCTGAATCCCAAACAGAGTTGCGAGTAGTGATCTCTTTAATTTGCTCTTGAATATCTAGAGGTAGATGCCCAGCCATCTTTGAATCTCGTCGCCCTAATAAAGCTTCAACCATTCTGAACTGTGCTGATTGAAAACCGCTAGATGAGGAAAGATAAGAACGAAATGCATTAAATTGAAGTGGCGTCATTGTTTCTAAAATATCAATTTGAGTCACACAAACTTTGAGAATTGTACGAATGCGACCCAAGATTGCTAATGAGTAATGTGAATCTCCAGATTCCATCGCGCGCTGTGCTTCTGAAAACTCATGAATTAACTGCTTAAACCACAACTCATAAGTCTGGTGAATAACTATGAACAACATCTCATCATGCTCGGGGCCGGTCGATAAGGGACGCTGGAGCTTTAGTAGTTCATCGACAGCTAAATATGATGTGTAGGTAAGCGCTGAATCAAAGTTTTCGCTCATGTGACTCTTGAACCGCCTTCTTTAACCTCTTTATAGCGACCGGATGCCACTAAATCACGCATACGTTCAAAGCCATCCCAAATTTCAACGTAAGAAGTTGGCAGCGGAGAAATTGCCAGACGAATCGAATTAGGTGTGCGGTAATCAGGAATTACATTGGAAATTGTGCGCAAAGCGACACAAATCTGTGCTGCATCTGGGTGCACAAGTGAAATATGTCCACCACGTTCCTTCGGATCACGAGAAGTATTGAGCTCAATTCCAAGTGGAGCTAACCATTCATCGTAAAGCTCAATCATCATCTGCGTTCCGACCGCTGCCTTGTGTGCGATCGCATCGATGCCAGCCTCTTTAATCATTGAGAATGCGGTCTGTACGCAACGAATTCCCATCAGAGAAGGGCTTGCAATTTGGAAACCTCGAATAGTTTGAGAACGCTCAAAGATTGGGCCCATTTCAAACTGTGCATCTTGTGCGAACCAACCTTGAATTGGAACCTGTAACTCACTTTGTACTCGCTTTGAAACATACAACCATGCAGGTGAGCCAGGGCCTGAGTTTCCATACTTATATGTGCAACCAACGCAGAGATCAACGCCATTAGCATCAAGGTTTAATTCAATCGCCCCAACTGCATGACTGGCATCCCAGACAACTAGACCACCAATTGCGCGCACCTGATCGGTAATTGATTTTATATCGGTGCGTGCACCTGATCTGTATTGAATAACTTCAAGAGTTACTAAAGCAACATCATCATTGAGGTAAGGAGCAAGAACCTCAGTTGTTATGCGCTCATGCATTGCAATCGCTGGATCTTCATTGTTGATTATCACAAGGTTTAAATCAAACTGCTTTGCAATTCCATCGAGAATATAACGATCTGTTGGAAAGTTAGCTGCATCTGTAATTATTGTCTTACGTCCTGGGCGTGCATGAATTGCAGCAAGACATAGTTGATAGAAGTTAACTGATGTTGTGTCACACACAAGGACTTGACCTGGCGCAGCACCAAGAGCCGCAGCTCCTAATAAATCACCTGTTGGTTGGGCCTCATCGACCCAATGGCTCCATCCAGTAACTACCTCAGGGCCCCATTCCTTAGTCATAAACTCATTGATGGCGGTAATAGTTGCTTTCGGTAGTCGACCAAGGGAGTTACCGTCGAGATAACACATCTCAGGGTCACCAATCACAAATTGGGATTTAAAGTGAGCCAGGGGATCTTTTTTATCTAACTCGAGAGCGTATTCGCGGTCAGTTACCTTCATGAGGGAAAGGTACGCTCTCCTACCGTGGCGCGCAATGTTGTGAATATAGAGGATGTCTCCAAAGCCTTTGATATCAAAGAGCTTTTAAGAGGTGTCTCTCTAGGTGTTTCCGAAGGCGACCGAATTGGAATTGTTGGTCGTAATGGTTCCGGCAAGAGTACTTTAATGAAGGTTATGGCTGGAATTGAACCACCTGATTCAGGTCGTGTAACAAAATCAAATTCAGCAAAGATTGGTTTGTTATCACAAGTAGATCTAGCAAATCCTGAGAGCACAGTAGGTGAAGTTGTTTTAGGTGATGCGCAAAAACATGAGTGGGCCAGCGATCCAAATATCCGTGAGGTTTTTACCGGATTGTTTGGAAGCTTTGATGATCACATTTTTGATCGAAAGTTTGGGCAACTTTCAGGCGGAGAAAGACGACGTGTTGGACTAGCCAAACTATTAATCAATGAGCTTGATTTAATCCTGCTCGATGAACCAACAAACCACCTTGATGTTGAAGGCGTAGCTTGGCTTGCCTCATATATTAACAATCGTCGCGGACTGGCAGTCGTTGTAGTTACTCACGATCGCTGGTTTTTAGATGCTGTAACAGATAGAACATGGGAAGTCGTTGAGGGTAAGGTCGAAGAGTACGACGGTGGATACAGCGCATTTGTTTTATCTAAAGCTGAAAGATCCCGTCAAGCTTCTGTTATGGATCAACGTCGCAATATGCTGATTAAAAAAGAGTTGGCATGGCTTCGCAGAGGTGCTCCAGCAAGGACTGCAAAACCAAAGTTTCGAATCGATGCTGCAAATGTTTTGATTGCAGATGAACCCGCACCACGTGATCAAGGCGAGTTGCTTAAGTTTGCACTCAATCGTCTTGGCAAAACTGTGTATGAAGCTCATCATGTGCAGGTAAAACTTGGCGAAAAAGAGTTGATTGATGATCTGTATTGGAACGTTGGCCCAGGAGATCGCATTGGCATTGTTGGAGTAAATGGTGCGGGAAAAACGACATTAATGAAGACATTGACCGGAGAAATAACACCAACTGCAGGAAAACTTGTAACCGGAATAACGGTAAAGGCAGCTTTCTTGACTCAGCATTTGGATGAGTTGGATCCAACCTGGCGCGTGCTTGAAGCTGTAGAAAACATCGCCAACAGGGTCGAAATCGGTGGCGGACGTGAACTTTCTGCATCTCAACTATGCGAGCGATTAGGTTTTGACCGTGAATCACAATGGACTCCGGTTGGAGATTTATCTGGAGGAGAAAAGCGCCGCCTTCAACTAACCCGACTCTTGATGGATAGCCCAAATGTGTTACTGCTCGATGAGCCAACAAATGACTTTGACATTGAGACACTAACCGAGCTGGAAGATTTGCTTGATAGTTACGGTGGAACATTGATTGTTATTTCTCACGATAGATACTTTTTAGAAAGAGTATGTGATCGTTTTGTAGGTCTATTGGGAGATAAGAAAGTTCGTGACCTTCCACGTGGTGTTGATGAGTATTTGGAGCAACGAGCGGAAGCCATCGCTGCATCATTTTCTCCAACCAAAGAAAAGCGAACATCATCTGCAGCAGAGGAACGTCAATTGAAAAAGGATTTGACTCGGCTGGAACGACAGATGGAAAAGTGCGATTCTAGAATAGCTGAGCTAGTTAAGGAGCAGGACAGCTCGGCATTTGATGCAGAGCGCCTGATAGCTATTTCAGCTGAATTGGCTCAATTGCAAGGAGAAAAGGCGAAATTAGAGGAGGAATGGCTTCAAGTCACCCTTTCTTTAGATGCTTAAGTTAAAATCTAAGCATGAATCAGATATCCCATGTAATTGAGGTCATCCTCTTTCGCTCCCGCTTTTTATTAGCTCCGCTGTATTTAGGTTTAGTCGGAGCATTGATTCTTTTGACATACAGATTCATAATCGAGTTCATTCATATCTTCGAAAAGGTAGGCGAGGCAAGTGCCCAGACCTTTACATTGGATCTTTTAGCTCTTTTGGATCTCACTCTTTTAGCCAATCTCATCTTGATGGTGATCTTTGCTGGATATGAAAACTTTGTTTCTCGCATTGATGTTGCAACTGAATCAAAGGATCGTCCACACTGGATGGGAACTATTGATTTCAGTGGCTTGAAGATCAAATTGATTGGTTCATTGGTAGCTATCTCGGTTATTGAGCTACTTAAGGACTTTATCGAGCTTTCAGGTGAGGCTGAAGTTGGAGAAGGAACGGTTTGGCGTGTTCTGATCCACTTAACATTTGTAATTTCAGGCGTTCTCTTCGCCTTGATGGATTGGATTGCAGATAAGCGTGAGTTTGTCGGCACACACAAGTAATGCGCTTAGATTTACTAGCAGCCCTATCGGGCGTGCTGATCGCATTGCAGGCTCGAGCAAATGGAGAACTGTCTCACCGCCTTGATAATGGCTTACAGGCGGCGGTAATTTCATTTGGCTCTGGCTTAATCATCATTTTTACAATCACGCTATTCAACTCAAAGATTAAAGCAGGAATCAGAAACCTGCGCACCGCAATTTCACAGAAAAAGATTGCTCGGTGGAAACTGTTTGCCGGATCCCTTGGTGGAAGTTTTATAGCGATCCAAACCCAAATTGTTCCTTTAATCGGTGTTGCAATTTTCTCTGTAGCCTCTATTGCAGGCCAAACTGCGATGTCATTAATAGTTGATCGCATTGGATTAACTGGGGGTGGTAAGAAGTTGATTTCACCACGCCGCGTCGCAGCCGCACTTCTGACCGTTCTTGCAGTCTTAGTCTCGGTGTGGGATCGAATCGATGCAAACAACTTATCTATGTTTGCTGTCGCTGCCGGTGTCTTTGCCGGTGCTGTGGTCGGTGTTCAACGGGCATTAAATGGCGAGATCAATGAGTACACAGATCAGAGTTTCACGACCTCTCTTTTAAACTTTATGATGGGTACAAGTTTTCTTCTTATCCTGCTTATCTCTGCCATAATTTTTGGAGAGAATGAGTTATCGCCTTTGCCAAGTGGCCCATGGTGGATTTACACCGGTGGCGTAATTGGAGTGATCTACATTGCCTTCACTTCGACGATCGTTCAACACTTGGGAGTTTTAACATTTACCTTGTTCAGTGTTGGTGGACAGCTGGTCGGATCACTAGTGATTGATTTAGTCTCACCTACAGATGGTGTAAATGTGAGCGTTTACCTGGTCACTGGAATCGTTATGACCTATGCAGGTGTGGTTGCCGGGGGAGTTGGCCACCTAAGGAAAAAGAAAGCTACACAGATTTCTTAACTGCAGCAGCTACAGATTTAACAACATTTGGGTCGAAGACGCTTGGAACAATAAATGAGGCGTTTAACTGCTCTGGCGATACACAATCTGCGATGGCATTTGCAGCGGCAACTAACATCTCATCTGAAATCTTGTGTGCATTTGCATCAAGCAATCCACGGAAGATTCCTGGGAAGGCCAAAACATTATTGATCTGATTAGGTTGATCGCTGCGACCGGTCGCGACAACAGCTGCGTACTTGCGAGAAATAACTGGATCGATCTCGGGATCTGGATTAGCCAATGCAAAGATAATTGATTTGGGAGCCATGGATGCGACATCAGACTCTGTCAAAACATTTGGCGCACTGACGCCGATGAAAATATCAGCATCCTTCATGGCCTCTGAGATATCTCCTCGGAAATCATGAGGGTTACAGTTAGCAACAAACCAAGTGCGCATCTCATCACCATGATCTGGAGTTGATTTGCAAATAACACCATCTTTATCAAAGCCAATGATGTTTACCGCACCGCTTCGCACCAATAAACGTGCAATCGCTGTTCCTGCAGCACCTGCACCACTAAGAACAATCTTTGTAACTTTCAGATCCTTCTTGACTAAACGCAGAGCGTTCTTGAGTGCAGCCAAAACCACAATCGCTGTTCCGTGCTGGTCATCGTGAAATACAGGTATATCTAAGAGTTCACGTAACCGTCGCTCAACCTCAAAGCAGCGTGGAGCAGAGATATCTTCAAGATTGATTCCACCATAGACCGGTGCAATCAACTGAACTGTTCGAACAATTTCATCTACATCTTGAGTATCAAGACATACAGGCCAGGCATCAACATCGGCAAAGCGCTTAAACAAAGCTGCCTTACCTTCCATTACTGGCAGGGCGGCGGCTGGGCCTATGTTTCCAAGACCTAAAACAGCTGAACCATCGGTCACTACAGCCACGGTATTGCGCTTAATTGTTAAGCGGCGTGCATCTGATGGGTCGGCAGCGATTGCCTGACAGATACGAGCTACACCAGGTGTGTAGGCGCGCGATAAATCATCACGTGTTTTCAAAGGAACCTTTGATGAGATTTCAATTTTTCCACCAAGGTGAAGCAAGAAAGTTCGATCGCTAACCTTACGAACTGTTAATTCGGGATTAGCAGAGATCGCAGCTGTGATTTCATCGGCGTGATCTGAGTCAATGGTGTCGCAAGTAATATCGATAACAACTTTTTCAAGAAGTGATTCAACAACATCTAGCGCTGTAATAGTTGCGCCAGCTCCGGTAATAATAGTTGTAGCTAGTGCTACCGGTTGTGAATCAGGTGAACCTTCGACACGGATTGTGATTCCGTATCCAGGTGAAGTTGATGCCATTTATACAACACCGTAGAGACGATCGCCTGCATCGCCCAGACCCGGAACGATGTAACCATGTTCATTTAACTTTTCATCAAGGGCACCAGTCACGATGGTGATTGGGACTTTGCTGTTTGCGAACTCTTTTTCAACCGC
>CAXNDW010000031.1:0-10523 GCA_964201405.1 Candidatus Planktophila sp. | reverse complement strand
ACAGGGTTGGTGCGCCAATCTGTTGAGACAACATTCATCTTTGATGCTGGCAGCGCCTGAGGAATTCCATGGGCTCCAGATTTCTTGTTACGAGATTTGTAATTCCAATTACTTTCTTGAGTCCAGAGTTGATTGAGGCAGTTGTACTGCTTCTCATTAAATCCATACTCATCCAGCAGGATGCTCTTGGCAACCTTCTTTGCGCCGAAGGGGGTTCTTGCTAACTCAACCTGGCGACTGACCGCTGAGACCAAAGCCATTTGAGTAGAGAAGATCGCACCCGAAGCTGTGGCGGTGAGGTCATCCTCGCCAAAGAGAGCGGCGGCGGTTTGTGGTTCAACGATTGTGGTGCTCTGCGGAGTAGTGAGTTCAACGCTGGAGGTGAGTGAGAGCTCCAATGCGTTGGCTGCTGGCAACAGGGTGGCGATCAACAGTAGGGAGGAGGAGAGGCCAAGGATGGTTATCGACTTTTTTCTCTGTGAAGATCTCTTCATCTCGGTGCTCCTTTCCTTGTCTCATCACCCGCGGATGCTCACCCGTCCGGTATATATCCGTGGTCCTGCCATGGCTCAACAGCCTCAAATGAGGCTGATTAAGTTAAGGGGAATGCCTTTATGGTGCGGTATGAGCGGCGCATCGGCAAATCAAAGTATGCGGGAGTCGGAAATTCTCAGGAAAATAGAAAGCTGTGGATAGGTAAAAGCGCAGGTCAGTTAGGGGAATGTCCGATATGTCCGAAATGTGACTGTGAGATAGATTCCCTCCTCAAATCGACCATGTCGCTACCGAGTTTGTGGGGCAGCTTTTCTAGTTGGGAAGGGGGCCTTCCAGCATCTCAGTGACCAGGGCGGCGATCGGCGAGCGCTCGCTTCGGGTCAAGGTGACATGGGCAAAGAGTGGATGGCCCTTCAAGGTTTCAACCACCGCGACAACTCCATCATGGCGACCGACCCGCAAGTTATCCCGCTGGGCGATGTCATGGGTCAGGACGACTCGGGAGGCGGTTCCAATTCGTGACAGAACTGTCAGCAGGACTCCCCGTTCCAAGGATTGGGCCTCATCAACAATCACAAAGGAGTCGTGAAGTGAGCGTCCACGGATATGGGTCAGCGGCAAAACCTCGATCAATCCGCGATCGATGATCTCATCAATCACCGGCTGACTTACGAGCGCACCCAAGGTGTCAAAAACCGCTTGGGCCCATGGCGACATCTTCTCCCCTTCAGAGCCGGGTAGGTATCCCAGCTCTTGTCCGCCAACTGGATAGAGCGGACGGAAGATAACAACCTTTTTGTGAAGACGTTTTTCCATCACCGCTTCTAATCCGGCACACAAAGCTAACGCTGATTTTCCAGTTCCGGCACGGCCTCCCAAAGAGACGATGCCGATGTTTTCATCCAACAAGATATCGAGCGCGATCCGTTGTTCAGCGCTGCGGCCATGAAGTCCAAAGGCTTGGCGATCTCCGCGGACCAACTTCAACTGTTTGTCGGCGGTGACGCGAGCAAGGGCAGATCCCTTTTCTGAATGGAGCACTACCCCGGTATGAACCGGCAGTTGATGGGCGGCTTCATGATCTGCACAATCAGAGGAGTACAGATCATCGATTACAGATGATGAAACATCTAGCTCTTCAATTCCGGTCCAGCCGCTATTTGAAACCAACTCTGCCAAATACTCCTGAGCTTCGACTCCAACAGATGAGGCTTTAACTCGAAGAGGTAGATCCTTGGTAACAAGAACAACATCCTTGCCATCAGACATTAGGTTTTTGGCGATCGCCAGGATTCGAGAGTCATTGGTGCCATCCCGCAAAAAGCCATGGGGCAGGGTTGAAAGATCGGTGTGGTTGAGTTCGACGGAGAGGGTTCCGCCTTCAGGGGTAATTGTTAGCGCTTTATCCAGTCGGCCATGGCTCAGCCGCAGATCATCAAGGGCACGTAAGGCGGCGCGGGCAAAGTAGCCCAATTCGGGGTGATCCCGCTTGGTTTCAAGCTCTCCGATAACTGCGATCGGGATGATCACTTCATGTTCGGCAAATCTATAGAGCGCCCCGGGGTCTGCGAGCAAAACACTGGTATCTAAAACAAAGGTTTTCTTAGCTTTTTGACCTTTTGCAGCCAATGCTTGCTCCTAGATTTAATTGTTCTCGCCGGATGTGCTTCGGACAGTAAAAAGGTAGAACTGTTAGCGATGAAAAGTGCGCAGACACGCAATGGCGAAAAGTTAAATCTTGGTTTCGATTTATGAACCGAAGCGGCGCTGCCTTACTGAGTAAGAACGAAGTGCGCGAAGGAAATCGACTCGGCGGAAATCTGGCCAATAGGCTTCGCAGAAGTAAAACTCAGATAAAGCGCTTTGCCATAACAGGAAGCCCCCAAGACGTTGCTCGCCAGAGGTTCGAATCAATAGTTCAGGATCAGGTTGTCCGGCGGTGTATAAAAACTTTGAAATATCTTCAGTTGTTAACTTTTCCTGAGCATCCTTTATTGAACGCCCTGCGCTCTCTTCTTCATTGAGGTAACTCTTAACCGCATCAACAATTTCGCGGCGACCGCCATAACTGATCGCTACATTGACTTCGACACCATCATTGCGAATCGGCTTTAATGAGCTGAGCTTTTCTTCAAGCCAGGGTGGCAGTAAATCGAGGGCACCCACAGCTTTGATATTCCAGCGACCGGTGGCAGCTAATTCATCAACGGTGTTGCCGATGATCTTTAACAGCTCATCGATCTCTTCCTGCGAGCGCTTGAAGTTATCGGTTGATAGCAACCACAAAGTTACAACCTTGACCTGGGCATCATCACACCAGCCCAAGAAATCGATGATCTTGTTAGCACCGGCTTTGTGGCCATGGGGATCATTGGTAGTTGGATTGGATTTTGCCCAACGACGATTTCCATCGAGGATGACACCAACATGGTGAGGGGTCTTTGAAAAATCCAATGATCGAACTAAACGCCATTCATAGAGCGGGTAGATCAGGGATTTAATGAGTTTACGAATACTGGCGAACAACTCTGCGCTCCGCAGCGATCGAGGCGATCGGAAGGGTTCCGGCCAAGATAAGCCAGATGATCTTCTTCATGGGCCATTGAGCTTTGACCGAGAATTGAATAGCAACCAGCACATAGGCGGCGTAAATCCAGCCATGAACAAAGGGAATCCAGGCGACCGCTTCCTTCCACTCTGGATTGTCAAAGAGATACACCACCGGCAGATCTACAAACCACAGTAGAAGAGACATAACTCCGGCCACTAGCGCCATAAATCGGTACCGCTTAATTGCTCCGCTCATGGGGTAACTCTACGGCGATAGAAGGGTAGATACAGCACAACGGCGGCCATGAGCCACCAAATGACCACATAGGAAAGGTGCTGCCAATAGAAGCCAGGGATCTTGGGGTTCAATTTTTCTTCAGTCACTCGACTGCGCTCTAGATCGACCCCTTGGGTCGATTCAGATCGCGCCAAGATATATCCATCAAATAAATCAAGATCGGTTAAGCCGACAATGACTGCGCTATCTAATCGAGATATAACACCCGGCGAATTGTTTGCACGATCTCCAGATTGGCTAGCAACCAATACCCCTGTTATATCAATATTCATCGATTGTTGAATCTCGGGGTTAAGTAAACGTTCCGACCACAAACCTCTAACCACCAGAATCGCTGATCGCTCATCAACTTGGGCAAGGGCAACCTCCCAATCGGCGATAACTCCATCTCCATCATCTTGATTGGGTGCTCTGAAATTTGCAATGTACTTGCCAGTCAAAGAAACCGTTCTATTAAACGCCTGCGCACCTAATGCTTCGCGGGGCTTAGCAACTGTTTGCAGCGGAACAAGATTTGTATCAATTGTTCGGGCGATCTTTAAACTTGCCTTTAAATCTGCAGCACGTTGAAGCTGCCAAAAACCTAATCCAACAAAGAGCGCAGCAATTGCAACAACTGCAACCCCTTGGAAAATCTTGGTAAGAAGATTATTCGGTTGAGTCATCGCTTCGATCTACGCCCATGAAGCGCTTGTAAAAACTGCGCATCAAAAAGACAACGGCGATAAGCAATATTCCAACCGTTAGAGAGCCGGCTGATCCCATGAAGATTTCTTCTTGTTCCATGCGATAATCATGTCATGCAATCACCAGAGCCGTTCAACTACGAAGAGCGATATGGCGCCGCCAAAGCCACGCGCTGGCCGGCGATCGCCCTTGTTGTTGCGATTCTGGGAGTTGGTTGGCTGATGTGGTCTGCGCTGTATCACTCCAATCCGCCGCTTCGCTCACAGCTTGTTTCCTTCACAATCACCAATGATCGTGAAGCAAAAGTTCGGTACTTCATTGAACGAAGCGATAGCCAGCAGGTAGTGGTGTGCACATTGATCGCCCGCGACTACGACAAAAACATCGTGGGCCAGATCGATCAAGAGATTGGTGCGGGAAAATCAAAGGTGGAGCTGGTTACCGTTGTCCCTACGCGTAGCGAATCAGTCAATGCCGATGTATCCAGTTGTCGCGCCAAGTAGATAGCCAGTACCGTTACCCCTTATGACACAGACATGGTTAACCCAAGAGGCCGCAGATCGCTTGCGTGCTGAACTTGTGCAGCTTGAAGGTCCAGGTCGCAAAGATGTCACAGCCAAAATCGAAGCAGCGCGTGCCGAAGGTGATCTAAAAGAAAATGGTGGTTACCACGCAGCCCGTGATGAGCAAGGAAAGATGGAGGCGCGTATTCGCCAACTGAAGCAAATGTTGGAGAACGCCCACATCGGAACCCCACCAGCAAGTGATGATGGCAAGGTTGGTGCAGGAATGGTTGTTACCGCGATTATCGCTGGCGATGAGATGAAGTTTTTAATTGGCTCACGTGAGATCTCTTCAGGAGATCTCGATGTCTATAGCGAAAAATCACCACTGGGCGCTGCAGTTCTTGGCCAAGATATCGGCGCAAAGGTTTCTTACACAGCACCTAACGGTCGCGAAATCTCAGTAGAGATTGTTGCTGCTGAGTTCTACGCCTAACTAAGCAATCAAAGAAAAAACTCTAGTTTGAGTAGTTTTTGTACTTACGAATACTCAGCGGAATAAAGATCGCCATCAAGACAACCATGTAAAGCAAAGAAGTCTCTAGTGGGTGCTGGCTTGGCCAAGAGTTCGCGGTTGCACCAAACTCATTTTTTAAGCCAAATAGTTGGCGACAGGCAGCAACCATTGTCGAGACCGGGTTCCATTCAGCAAAGTACTGAAGCGCTCTAGGCATTCCCGTTGTGGGTGCGAAAGCGTTTGATAAGAAGGTCAATGGGAAGGTCACCAAGAAGCCAACGCTCTGAACGGTGCGGGCCTCTTTAACTGACAGGCCAACCAAAATTCCAATCCATGAGAGCGCATAGCCAAACATGAAGAGAAATAGGAAAGCCAAAGTAGTTTGAAGGATTCCTGATGTTGGACGCCAGCCAACTGCAAAACCAGCAAGGGCCATGACGACGAGTACCAAAATGTTGAGCAGCGCATCACCAAAGGTGCGACCAATAATGACCGCGCCTCGTGAAATAGGTAGTGATCTAAAGCGATCGATTAAACCCTTTTTCATATCCTCAGCTAATCCAACAGCGGTTGATGCCAAGGTGAAAGCAACTGTTTGAACGAAGATTCCAGGCATTAATAACTGTACATATCCGCCAGGCTGGCCGGTATCAATCGAGCCGCCAAATACATAACGAAATAGCAACACAAACATCACCGGCTGAATAGTTGAAAAAACAAGAAGTTCAGGAACTCGAGCCAATTGAAGAATCTGACGCTTGGTAATAATCATCGCATCGTGGATCGCATCTTTCATCTCTTGCCACCTCTCTTCTTCTTAGCCACTGGTTCTTCAACGGTTTCCTCTGCAACATGTCCTGTTAATGAGAGAAACACATCATCTAGGGATGGGCGCTTCAACCCAATATCTAATGGATGGATCTTTGCATCATCCATTGCGCGCAACGCCTCCATAAGATCCTTTGATCCATGCAGTACAGGGGCGCTTACAGTTCTTAAATCGACATGTGTTGCATGACCGCTGATCTTTGCCACAATCTGGTTGGTCTTATCTAGATCTGCTGGTTCAACGGTGATCTCTAGACGTTCTCCACCAACCTGCTTTTTCAAAGCATCTGATGTGCCACGAGCAATAACTGTTCCGCGATCAATAACGGCGATCTCATCTGCCAATTGATCAGCCTCTTCTAGATACTGTGTTGTAAGAAGAAGTGTTACTCCGCCTTTAACAAGCTCCTGGATTACCTGCCACATATCTTGGCGACCACGTGGATCTAAACCAGTTGTTGGTTCATCTAAAAAGAGAATTTTTGGCTTAACAATTAAGGATGCAGCTAAATCTAGGCGACGACGCATTCCACCTGAATATGTCTTAATTGGGCGACGTGCAGCTTCAGTTAAATCAAAACGTTCTAGTAATTCATTGGCACGATTGATAGAGCTTTGTCGACCTAAGTGATACAAACGACCAAACATCACCAAGTTATCCCAGCCGGTCAATGTTTCATCGACAGCAGCGTATTGACCTGATAAACCGATCTGTTCGCGAACTTTGTCTGGATGTTTAATGACATCAATGCCTGCAACAGTTGCTGAACCAGAATCTGGCTTAAGTAGCGTTGCGAGAATTCTCACAGTTGTTGTCTTACCTGCACCATTAGGTCCAAGTACGCCTAAAACAGTGCCTTCTTCGACATCTAATGACAAATCATTGAGTGCTTTGACCTCGCCATTGCGATAGGTCTTTACTAAGTGTTCTGCGATAACTGATTTCACAGAGTAACCTTACCTTCATGTCTAATGAGATGCCAGTAACCGAAGGAACCGAGCAACTAACTCACAAAGAAATTATGGTGATTTTGGGTGGCTTGATGATGGGAATGTTCCTAGCGGCCCTGGATCAAACCATCGTCTCGACAGCGCTGAAGAGCATCGTCGAGGAGTTTGATGGTTTAAATCACTACACCTGGGTTGTAACGGCGTACCTGTTAACTTCAACCGCATCTACTTTGTTGTACGGAAAGATTTCAGATATTTATGGACGACGAGTTGTTTTTCAATTCGCAATCATTGTTTTCTTAATCGGCTCATTTCTAGCAGGTGCATCACAAAACATGGAGCAGCTCATTGCTACTCGTGCACTTCAGGGCTTAGGTGCCGGCGGCTTAATGGCGCTAACTTTTGTCATCATCGGCGACATTATTTCTCCACGCGAACGTGGGCGTTATCAGGGTTACTTTGGCGCTGTCTGGGGCTTGTCCTCAGTTGCAGGACCTCTACTAGGTGGATTTCTCTCAGATCGTGGCGAAATTCTGGGGGTAAGTGGATGGCGTTGGATTTTTTACATCAATATTCCAATTGGAATTGCAGCCCTAGTTATTACCTCAGCGGTTCTGCATCTTCCAAAGAGCAAGCGTGAGCACTCTATTGATTATTTAGGCGCAATTTTGATGGTGTCAGCAGTTACCTTAGTTCTACTGTCGCTGGCTGTTTATGGCCCTCAAAATGGTTGGGGAGATTCTCGAACAATTTCTTACCTAATCATCGGAACCATTCTGACCATTCTCTTCCTCATGTGGGAAAAACGCGCCAAAGAGCCAATTCTTCCGCTCCATTTGTTTAAGAACCACACCTTCTCGCTTACATCTTTATTAGGAGCGGTGATTGGCGCTGGAATGTTTGGTGCGATCGTGATGCTTCCTCTGTACCTTCAAGTTGTTAAGGGCGATACGGCAACAACTGCTGGACTTAAACTGATTCCATTAATGCTTGGAATTGTTACTACATCAATTATTTCAGGAAAACTTATTTCAAAGCATGGTCATTACAAGCGCTTCCCAATTGCAGGAACTGCGCTCATGACAATCGGTATTGTGTTGATGACACGTTTACAGATTGATACACCCTTCTGGCAGATTGCTATCTATGCGATCTTGGTTGGCGCAGGTCTTGGTCTATCAATGCAGACCATTGTTATTGCACTTCAAAACTCTGTTGATTTCAAGGATATGGGTGTAGCAACAAGCTCCAATACCTTCTTCCGTTCACTGGGCTCTGTATTTGGAACTGCAATATTTGGAAGTATCTTGACTAACCGTGTGGGTCATTACCTACAAAGTAATTTTGCAGAGTTGGCAACAAGTAATCCTGAGGCTTTAAAGGGCTTTGATATGACAAAGCTTGAAGGAATTAGCAATAACACTGCGGTGCTTAAAACTCTGCCTCCGGAGATTCAGGCAACTGCACTTAACGCCTTCGTAAACTCATTTCACATTGTTTTCTGGGCGGCAGCACCAATTACTGCAATCGGCTTCTTCTTGGCCCTCAAGCTTCGTGAGACTCCACTTCGCACTAATCAGGACTACGCAGCGGCTCGCGAAGAGGCGGTTGGAGAGTCACTCGGTTGATCCGCTCACCTTTTAGGGATCTTCCTCGTGAAGTTTCCATACTTATTGCAGCATCCTTCTTTGTCGCCGTTGGATTTGGCATTGTCATGCCAGCGATTCCAGTCTTTGCAAAATCCTTTGGAGTCAATAACGCTGCAATCGGCTTAATGGTTTCGGCCTTTGCAATTACACGTTTTGCATCTGGACTTATATCCGGAACGATGGTGGACAAATTCGGTGAGAGAAAAGTCTTCTCAACTGGTGTTTTTATGGTCTCGCTCTTCACATTCTTAGCAGGAGTTGCTCAGAACTATGAGCAGTTGTTGTTCTTTAGAGCCGCAGGTGGCTTGGGCTCATCAATGTTCTCCGTGGCTGCAAGTTCAGTTATTTTGAGATCGGTCAGTGATGATCAACGCGGGCATGCTCAATCTGTTTATCAAGGCTCTTTCATTGTTGGCGGAATGGCTGGACCTGCAATCGGTGGTTTGCTTTCTGTAATCTCATTACGCGCGCCATTTTTTGTCTACTCAATTTTGTTGTTTTTCTCTGGCCTCGTTGCACTCTTTTTCCTTAAGGGAGATTCCATTGGGGCGAAGATAAAGAATCATGGTGCAGCACCTGCAACAACTATTCGTGAAGCTTTAGCAATGCCGGCGTATCGAATCGCTTTGGTATTGGCATTCATTGGAACCTGGGTTTTCTTCGGCATGCGCGCATCAATCTTGCCGGTGTTCGTAACTGAAGAGTTGGACTCGACAACCGCTGTGGTTGGTTACGGCTTTGCAATCTCTGCCATCGTTCAAGGGGCGATCTTGCTTAAAGCTGGAAGGTTTTCAGATACAAATGGCCGACGTGCAGCATCAATAATTGGTGCAAACATTGTCTTTCTCGGAGTCCTAGTTTTGACCTTTGCTGTAAATGCTTGGATGTTCCTTCTTTCGATGGTAATTCTTGGCTTTGGTGGCGCCTTCCTTTCAACGACTCCTGCAAGCATGGTTGGAGACATCATCAAAGGTAAGGGCGGCAAGGTAATCGCTATCTTCCAGATGGCAGGTGATGCCGGAATGATCTTTGGGCCAATCATTATCGGCCTGATCTCGGATGCATACTCATACAGAGCCGCTTTTGGAGCATCGGCGGTTATCTTCTTAATCGTTTTGATCTTGGTCTATCGAATTCCAGAGACCAGAAATGTCGAAGGGCCCCAAGTCAATAACCTGAAGCCCCTCGATGAAGATCTTTAATTTAAGAGATCTACTTAGTCATTTCCGCGCAAGATTGAAAGAACACGTAGAACCTCTAGGTACAACCAAACGATTGTGACCATGAGACCAAATGCTGCTCTCCATGACTCAGACTCTGGCGCACCAGCTGCAATTCCCTTTTGAATTGAATCAAAATCAAGGATTAGGAAGAAGGCTGCAAGAACCATTCCACCTGTTGCAATGATTAATCCAAGCCCACCGATGCTGTAGATGCTTGTTCCGGTGATGAATGAAGAAACTAGTGACACAACAGCAAGTACTAGGTAACCGATGAGCGCTGTCATCAATACCTTTGTGAACTTAGGTGTCACGCGAATACGTCCGCTCTTAAATGCAAACAACATTCCGGCAAATGCACTGAGTGTCACCAAGATTGCTTGGCTAACAATTCCGTCATAAACGGTGTTGTACAAATTGCTGATTGTTCCTAGTGCAAGACCCTGGAAAGCCGCATAAGCAATTGCTAGCGCAGGCTTTACTGTCTTACTAAATGAGTTGACCATCGCAAGAATGAATCCACCGATGAAGCCGAGCATTAACGCTCCGCCACCGAGGTTCATTGACCAAGCAACAGCTCCTACAGTTACCAACACTGCAAACATGATCGCTGTGCGTGCGACAACATCATCAATTGTCATACGACCTGTGCGCAATGATGATGCGGCAGGTGTGTTGTACAAATTCTCTAGCGCTGCTGGGTCTGAGTTAATTGTGCTCGGATCGAATGCAGCGTATCCACGCTGATTAAACGCCCGTCCAAGAACAGGGTTTGAACTGCGCATATCTTTGTTCTCCTTTTGTAGGTCCACCAGAATCTCCGGC
>CAXNDW010000030.1:0-10641 GCA_964201405.1 Candidatus Planktophila sp. | reverse complement strand
GCGATCGCATGCAACACATGCGTGGTCTCCTTCTTTCTCGACAACACCTCTGAACTCAGCCAGGAGAGTGTCCAAGCGCTTTCAGTCCTGGCTGAGAGTGGGCTGACACCACCACTGCAATTTAACGCTCGCCTCGCGTGAGCTGGGGTAAATTCACAGGGAAATTACCCTTTCTGAGGTTGAGGGGTAGCCATAGGCGTGGTTAGCCTTGCCTTTATGTCCTTTTGGCTTCGCTCGATTATCGCTATCGCGGTTGGTGCTGGGGTATTGCTCCCCATAGCAGCCTCGGGTGCGCCGAGTTTGTCCTCGGTCCAGGCCAAGGTGCGACAGTTGGAGGAAGAGGCGACATCTGCAGCAGAGGGTGCTCAAGAGGCAAAGGTGAAGTTGGCGGGTCTAAACAAAACTCTCGATGGAATTAAAGCTAGGGCCCAACTCCAGGGTCAGACAGTTTCAAATCTTCAAAGATCTATAGGAACGATCGCAGTGGAGCAGTACAAGTCGGGAGGGTTTGGACAGAGTTTTGAACTTCTCTTCTCATCTGATCCTTCGCTCTACCTCTCATCTGCCGGCGCTTTGGATGCGATTACTCGGCGCAAATCAGCCCAACTTCGAAAGTTTGAAACAGCGCAACAGAGATTGAATGCGACAACTCTGACTGTCAATGACAAGGTGGCGCTGGTCGCAGCGGCTCAAAAAAAGTTAACAGCGCAATCGGCCTTGGCGCAAAAGAAGTTAGCTGAAGCTGAAAAACTCTTATCCAAGTTATCAAAGGCTGAGCGAGAGCGTTTGGCTCGTTTGGCTGAAGAGGAGGAGAACGCCGATCAGGCATCCTCATTGAAGGCGGCCAAGAGCGCTAATGCGGTTTCGGGTCGAGCTGGAACGGCGCTCAAGTATGCGCTTAAGCAGATCGGTGATCGCTATGTATTTGGTGCCGCTGGAATGGTTACCTGGGATTGCTCTGGATTAACTATGAGGGCCTATCAAGCTGCTGGTGTTTCATTACCGCACTCTTCCGCTGCACAATCACGTTTGGGTAAGAAGGTTTCATTTTCGGCGTTGAAGCCGGGAGATCTCTTGTTCTATGGTCGCCCGGTTTCTCACGTTGGAATTTATCTTGGTGGTGGCAAGATGGTTCATGCACCACGAACAGGTTCCCGTGTGAAGGTTGCGCCAAGTGGTTCACTGGGAAGTAAAAAATTGGTTGGAGCACGTCGTTTCTAACCCCGTCCTCTTTGTCACCAATGACTTCGGACCGCGAGCCGGCGGCATTGAAACCTTTGTCATTGGATTGATCGAGCGAAGAGCCTTTGGTAGCACAATTGTTTACACCTCCGCCCAAGATGATTCCCACGAGTATGACCTGCGGTGGAAGCGAGATTATGGTGTCACCGTTATTCGTGACCGCTCAAAAATTTTGTTACCAACTCCGCGGGTTGCCCGTAATCTCAAAAGAGTAATCAAGCAGGAAGGTGTTCGCGTTGCTGCATTTGGGGCAGCAGCTCCCTTAGCACTTCTCTCTGCTTCCATGAAATCTGCTGGAGTTCGCAAAACCGTAGCCCTTACTCATGGACATGAGGTGTGGTGGGCCAAGATCTTTCCCTTCAATTGTGCGATACGCCGGATGGGTGCAACAGTTGATTCATTAACTTATTTAGGTGAGTTCACTCAAAAAGCGATCTCACGCTCTCTGTCTAAGCGAGCGGTTAAACAGATGGTGAAGATCGCACCAGGAATAGATGTGGAGCATTTTTCTCCACAGGATTCTTCAGAGCTACGACGAGAGCTAGATATCCATGACAAGAAGGTAATTGTCTCTGTTGGAAGACTTGTGCATCGAAAGGGCCAGGATCATTTGATTGAATCTATGCCAGAGATCTTGGTAAAGGTTCCCGATGCCCATCTATTGATCGTTGGTCAAGGACCATACTTGGAGCATCTAGCTAAGTTGGTGGCGGTCAACAAAGTTGAAAACCATGTTTCCTTTATCGGAAGAGTTCAGTACTCAGAACTTCCCCGATTTATATGTGCTGGCGATATATTTGCAATGCCTTCTCGTTCTCGTTTTGCAGGTCTTGAAGTAGAAGGATTGGGAATTGTGTATCTCGAGGCAAGTGCATGTGGCCTACCCGTTGTTGCTGGCAACTCTGGGGGAGCACCAGATGCTGTAGTTGAAGGGGTCACCGGCTTAGTCGTTGATGGAACAAAGAACACGCAAATCGCCGCCGCAATAATCACTCTGCTGACAAACCCTCAGAAATCCGAGGAAATGGGTAAGGCTGGACGAGAGTGGATTAAAGAAAATTGGCGCTGGGAGATTTGGTCTAACCGCTTTAATAAACTATTACAGGAGTAAACCTCTTTCACGAGCCTTCATAATTGCAGCGGTTCTATTTGTGCATTCCAGTTTTCGTAGGATTGATGAGATGTGTGTCTTAACCGTTGAAGTGCTTATAAAAAGAGTAGAAGAGATTTCAGAGTTACTGGCACCTTTAGCGATTAGATGAAGAAGATCAATCTCTCTCGGGGTTATGTGGATAGCTTCACTGGATGGATTGTGTATAGCGCTGGTAAAGGATTGTGGATTATCAACTGCGAAATTAAGAGCCGACAGTATTTCATCGATTGATTGACTCTTTGAAAGATATGCATTTGCACCAGATCTGCGCGCTAATTGTTCAAAGGTTGAAGGCTCATTCATGGAAAGAATTAGAATCGCAACCCCAGGGGATACTGTGCGAACCCATTGAACTATTTCAAAGCCGGAACCATCTGGAAGGTTGAGGTCGACAATTATCGCCTGAGGGTTAAATGCTGCGATTTTAGAGCGGGCCTGCTTAATTGTCCCCGCTGCTTCGATTGAGTTAAATCCGTGCAGCTGCAAAGCTGCAATAAGACCTTGACGGACTACATCGTGATCATCGATAACAAGAAGACGTGTCATTACCTCTCCAAAGGGATTGTGACTCCAATTCTTGTTCCCTGTGGTGTTGAATCAATGTGGATCTCCCCATTGAGCTTTGCAATTCGTTCCTGTATACCCTGCAAACCGTATGAGCCATCCTGAGATCTGACCCCACCTTTGCCATCATCACTTATCTCTACCTTTAAATTTTTCGCTTCCGAGTGTTTCTCTACATTACGCAGAATCTCTTGAATCACTAGAAAGAGCTCACGCATCGGCTCAACCTCATGATGCTGGTTTAACAAAGGTTCGGAGGTGCGCAGTTGATGGATTTCGGCTCGGACCTTTTCAATAAGTGTGGTGGTTGTAAATCTCATCATGCGTAGTGAACTCTTGAGATCAGCCTCTTGGCATTGGGCAATCGCCTGATCAATGGAAAAGCCCAGGACCACTAGGTCCTGGGCGATCCCATCATGTAACTCTTGTGCGAGGGTTACCCGCTCATTGATCATTTTGCGAACAATGCATCAATCTCTTTTGCGAACTCCTTCGCAACCACATGTCGCTTAACGGAAAGCTTTGCCGTTAAATGGCCACCAGCGATTGTGAAATCAGTTGGCAGTAATGTGAACTTACGAATTGATTCAGCCTTACTAACAGCCTTGTTTGCTTCATCAACCGCAGTTTGAATAACAGCGATCAGATCTGGATCATTGACCAAATCAGCCAATGACGCGCCATCCTTCTTGTTGTTAGCGATCCAAAGTTTCAGCGCATCTGGATCAACTGTGACAAGCGCTGCAATAAATGGTTGATTATCTCCAACGACCATGCACTGGCTTACCAGTGGATGAGCACGTAAGCGATCTTCAAGAACAGCTGGAGCAACATTCTTACCACCTGCTGTAACAATGAGCTCTTTTTTGCGGCCGACGATGTAAAGGAATCCTTCATCATCTAGCTTTCCAAGATCGCCAGATTTGAACCAACGCTCTGAGTCAAATACCTCATCATTTGCAGCTTGGTTCTGCCAGTAGCCATCCATAACGATAGGTCCGCGAATCAAAACCTCACCATCTTCGGCAATCTTGATTGATGTGCCCGGAATTGGACGACCAACTGAACCAACTCGGTGCGCACCATGTAGGTTCAAAGTTGCACCAGCGGTAGTTTCAGTCAAGCCATAACCTTCAAGAACTGAGATTCCAATTCCACGGTAGAAGTGGCCTAAACGCACACCTAGGGGAGCACCGCCGGAGATCGCAGCCTCCACTCGTCCGCCCATTCCTGCGCGGATCTTGCTGTATACCAACTTGTCAAAGAGACCATGCTTCAACTTAAGAACCGGTGACATGTGCTTCTTATCAAGGGCTTCTGAGTATGCGATCGCAGTATCTGCCGCCTTCTTGAAGATCTTTCCCTTGCCAGCAGCCTCTGCCTTTGCTTCAGCTCCGTTGTAAATCTTTTCAAAGATACGTGGAACGGCGAGAACAAAGGTTGGCTTAAATGTGCCGAGATCGATTGGTAGTCGACCAACAGGATCGCTGCAATGAGCTAAGTGAAGACCAGCTGTGATTGCACCAATTTGAACCATGCGTCCGAATACGTGTGCAACAGGAAGGAACAACAGTGTTGATCCTCCAGGCTTAAGAAAGAGTTCGCTCGCACCCTGCACAACATTTCCGCACTCAGCTAAGAAGTTGCTGTGTGATAACTGCACACCCTTTGGCTTACCAGTTGTTCCAGATGTGTAGATCAAAGTTGCAAGAGATGCTGGAGTCAACGCTTCACGACGACGATCAATCTCATCATCGCCGATGTGTTTGCCGGTTTCGCGCAACACAGTCAATACATCATCTGTCATCGTCCATATATTGCGGGTGTGAGATGGCATTACAGTCTTAACCAAATCAGCTAATGCAGGTGTTTCGACAATGATCGCTACAGAATGAGAGTCATTGAGAATCCAATCGATCTGCTCTGCAGATGATGTGTCGTAAATTGGAACTACGACCGCACCAGCAAACCAGGTAGCAAAATCCAAAATCGTCCACTCGTAACGAGTACGAGCCATGATTGCTACACGATCACCGATTTGAACTCCTGAAGCGATAAGACCCTTTGCAGTGGCGCGGATCTCCTCTTCAACTTCACGAGCGGTGACAGGTTGCCATCCATCGCCTAATGGGCGAGACATGATGACGCGCTCTGGCTCAAACCAGGCACGTTCTGCGATCAGATTGGTGAGATTCCCGGCGGTGGCGGCGGGAACGAGAGGTGGGATTGAGATTTCATTCATGGGCGAACGCTAGCGCGGAGGCGGACAAAAGGGGAAGAGGGTAGCCTTGCGCCATGGCCCAATTCAGCAAATCTGTAATAACAATTGATGCTCCAATCGCAGAGGTACAGAAGCTTCTCTTTGAGTTGGACAAGTACCCCGAATGGTCAACCCAGATCAAAAGCTCTGAAGCCCTTGACCGTGATGATCAGGGAAGGGTTACCAAGGTGAAGATGAGTATTGATGCAGGAATGATGAAGGATCGCCTCACCCTTGATTACGACTGGAGCCAAGCTCCCAGCAAACTTTCATTTTCATTAGAGGATGCCGATCTACTTACGGGTATGGATGGCATCTACACAATCTCAAGTATTGATGAGGACACTACAGAGGTTGTGTATGAACTCGAAGTTTCTTTATCGATGCCAATTCCCGCAATGATGCGTCAAAAAGCGGAGAAGGCAACTATTGATGCCGCTCTTGCTCAACTGAAGTCACATCTAGAGGCGTAAGTTTTTGATGGGCAACACGATCGGCATCGATGTTGGAGGCACCAAGGTTTTGGGTGGCGTTGTTGATGAGAGCGGTAAAATTCTCGAAACAGCGCGCAAAGATACTCCCCGTCAAGGTGGCGCCGATTTAACTCGCGCCATCGCAGACATTGCAAAAGAGTTAATGGCTAAGTTTGAGATTACATCAGTGGGTGTTTCAGCTGCTGGCTTTGTTTCATCTGATCGGAAAACAATGCTGGCAACCCCCAACATCGCTGATTGGAATGGTGTCGATTTAGATGCCGAGCTGACATCGTTGATTGGCCTTCCTGTTGTTATTGAAAATGATGCAAACGCTGCCGCGTGGGGCGAGGCAAAGTTTGGTGCAGGTCGTAATCAAAACCACATGATGATGCTTACCGTTGGAACTGGAATCGGTGGCGGAATTGTGGTTAATGGCGCTTTGTATCGTGGAGCATTTGGTGTGGCTGCAGAGTTTGGGCATTTACGTGTGGTGCCTGATGGTCATCTCTGTGGATGTGGTGCACGTGGATGTTTTGAACAGTATGCATCTGGAAATGCTTTATTACGCCATGCACGCGAGGCGATCAATGCAAGCCCTGAAATAGCACGCAATCTCTTGTCACGAGGAGATGGAACAGTTGCGGGCCTAACCGGTCAGGCCATCACAGATGCCGCGCGTGATGGAGATCCAGTTGCACTTGCGGCCTTTAATACAACAGGTCAATGGCTTGGAGCTGGAATTGCATCCCTGTCTGTTCTGTTAGATCCTGCATGCGTAGTAATTGGCGGGGGAGTAATTGATGCTGGTGAAATTCTCTTGAAGCCAACACGTGAGGCGCTAGAACGCACTATGCCCTTCGCCGGAAAACACCCATACCCTGAGTTAATTGCTGCACAGTTGGGCAATGAAGCTGGCCTTGTTGGTGTAGCTGATTTAGCACGTGCTTAATTTTCAAAGGGATATTTCAAGCCTATTTGCTCTCTAACGGTATCCATACTTTTCATTATGTCGACAGTGTCTTTCCAAGACAAAATATCTGATTGTAATTTTCCAGATTGAACTAACTGCTTAAAACTTTCAGCCTGTTCACGTAAACCATGACCGCTGTAGGTGTTTGGATACTCTGTTACCGATCCATCATTGAGAACTACACGCATACTTGCTGGATTGTAAAAGGTGCGATCAATTTCTAGCCAACCATTTAATCCAGCAACAACTGCGCGGCAAGGAGTCTGCTCGATCATCGTTGTAGTCAATACCGCTTGAGCTCCGTTTTCATAAGTAAAAATCATCGAACTCTGCGCATCAACTCCCTTGTCAGTCATCACCGCTGAAGAGATAATCGCTACTGGATTTCCTAAAATCATATGTGCAAAGGAGATTGGATAGATCCCTAGATCTAACAACGCTCCACCCGCTAATTGTGGTTCAATCAGTCGCGGAATATTTTGATCTGCAAGCCTTTGTCCATGATCGGCATGGATTGAAAAAATCGGACCTAATACATCGCTTGCGATTATCTCTCGCACCTGTGCGTAATGCGGCAAGAACCGGGCCCACATCGCTTCCATCAGAGCGACCTTGTTACGCGATGCTGCATCGACCATTGCTTGTGCTTGCTTGGCGTTTACTGCAAATGGTTTTTCACACAGCACAGCTTTTCCGGCGTCGAGAGCGGAAATTACATTGTCATGGTGGGCAGGATGCGGGGTTGCAACATAGATCGCATCGATGGTTGAGTCATTAATGAGCTCTTCATAACTTCCATAGGCTGTGCCGCCAAAATCATCTGCAAAACTTTGTGCATTGCTTAATGAGCGAGAACCCACCGCACCAACTGTGTGTCCTTCTAGCAAGGTTAAATCCTTCGCAAATGCCCGTGCGATTCCACCTGGCCCCAGGATTCCCCAGGAAAAATTACTCATAAGGCGGCCCCATCATCATCGCGATCAGTTTTGTGAAACCACCGTTGAATTGCATCCCGCGCAGATTGAAGAAAGCTTCTGGGAGTTTGTGGAGCTGGATTTGGTGGAGTAAAAGCTTCATCATCGATTCGATCAAGATCATCGAGATATGTAGAAGGTGAGGATTGATCCAGATTGAGGCCAGAGATGATCGACTCAAACTCTGAGCGGATCAACTCCTCTTCATCAAAGCCATCTGACTCTTTTTTCTCATTACCCACCCTCAGATAGTGTCATAGTCGTCAATAGCCACTAAATTAGCCCCGTGTTGAACAACCTGCCCTACGGAACCCTGCGGGCATTTCTGACCCCATTTTTAATGTTGGCCTTTCGTCCAAAGGTTCGTGGTCTGCGTAATGTGCCATCAAAGGGGCCGGTCATCATCGCCTCAAACCACCTGTCCTTTAGCGACTCAATCTTTATGCCATTAGTTGTACCTCGCAAGGTCACCTTTCTTGCAAAGAGTGAGTACTTCACCTCGCCAGGTCCGAAAGGTTTGTTAAAGAAGCTCACCTTCATCGCCTTGGGACAGGTGCCGGTAGATCGTTCGGGTGGCCGTCGCAGCGAGGCTGCGTTGATTACAGGACTTAAAGTTCTTGCAGATGGTGATTGCATCGGAATTTATCCAGAAGGAACACGTTCACCAGATGGGCGGTTGTATAAGGGCCGTACCGGAATCGCTCGACTTGCAATCGAATCAGGTGCGCCGGTGATTCCAGTTGCGATGTTTAATACCGACAAGATTCAACCAACTGGAAAAGTAATTCCTAATGTCAAACGTGTAGGAATGCACTTTGGTGAACCGATGTACTTTGATGGAGATTCAACCGATCTTCAATATCTTCGCGATGTCACCGACCAAATCATGAACGCAATCCATGCGATGTCTGGACAGGAGTACATAGATATCTATGCTCCTAAAAAGGCAAAGCTAAGTGTTGTTGAAGAAGAGGATTAATCCAGGGCGTTACGTGCAACAAGATAGTTACAGGTTTGGCACTCAGCGCCTGCATCTGGAATTTCACCCTCAAGAACATCAATGAACTCACCAATGACCTTCAAGAAGTTAGCTTGATCCCTTTCCACTGGAACATACTTTTGAAATACCCCGAAGCCATACTCATCAGCCTTGCTTCCAATCGCTGTTGTTGGTCGCCACACCAAAAGACCCATAGATGCAACGCTCTGCGATTTTCCAGCAGCAGGGTTTTCTAATGCATAGGCGTAGGCCTCAAGTTGAGGGGAGTAGAACTGACCGCTATCGCGCTGACTATCTGAAACCTTGCAATCAATTAAACCGATACTGCCATCCTCATTTGTTGAGACCAGATCATACTTACCGAGAATTCTCCAACGGCTTTCGATGCCATTTACTACTAGCGGCTTGCTCTTTACCCATTCGCCCCACTTGGTTACCTTTCCTGGGCGAAGTGATGGATCAATGGTTGGCATATCTGCGCCTTGGAAATGTTCCTCTTGCAAGGCAGCCATTGTTCCAACGAGTGGAAAAGCACCAGGCATTGTTACCTTGAACCAGTACTTAATCCAAAGACATCTCTTGCAGGTCGATAAACCAAAGGTCAGATCAGAGGGAGAGATATTTTCACGGGCGGGCTTTGCAGGTTTAATCATGTGCTTATTGTGTACTTAGCCACTGACAATTGCTGAATACAAAACTCCAAGACCCAAAACAATCATGATGATGCCGCCTGTTGCACGAAGCTTTTCCAAACGTTTGCTATCAGTTGCCAACCAGTTTCGCGCCGTCCCTGCCAGCAAGCCCCACGTACCATCGGAAACAAATGCCAAAATCGCAAAGACTCCGCCCAAAAGAATGAGCTGAGAAGTAACACTGCCACGTTCACGATCTATGAACTGCGGCAGAACTGCGGCAAAGAAGACGACACCTTTGGGATTGAGCGCACCAACCCAGTAGCCATCCCACATGGAACGTCGCGCACTAGGTGCAACATCGCCTTGGTTAGTCATATCTGCGGCATGTACGGTGCGTTTTCTAATTGCATCAACTCCAAGATAGATCAGATACAGACCGCCGCTCCATTGCACCGCAATGTAGGCAAGCTCTGAACGTTGCAAAATTGGACCAAGCCCAAGTGCCACAAATACTGAAAGAGAGAATGCGCCGGTGACATTTCCAGCGACTGAAAAGACCGCTGTCTTTCTACCCCACGCGATGGCCCGAGCGATTACAAATAAAACGCTCGGGCCAGGCGCCAAGATAATCACCATCGCGGCTACGAAATACTCAGGAAGCCGCGATGGAATGATCATGAAGGGATGTTACTTATTGCCTCGTGCATCTGCAATTGAGTGAAGAAGTCGATATCCAAGGATCGCAACCAAGGTTGCATTAATGATTCCGTTGAATGTGTAATCTCCTTGAGTCCATGACATATCGGCGATACCGATAATCAATGCAGAACCTGCAATTAAGAGGTTTGTTGAGTTAGCAAAATCAACCTTGCCTTCGATCCAGATACGAGCGCCAACGACGCCGATCATTCCAAATAATGCAACGCCGACGCCGCCAAGTGCTCCTACCGGAGTTGCACTAAGAACTGCACCAAACTTTGGTGAAAGTGAAAGTCCGATCGCACCCACACCTGCAATCCAATAAGCAGCTGTTGAATACACCTTAGTTGCAGCCATTACACCGATGTTTTCGGCATATGTTGTTGTACCTGAACCTCCACCGAAGCCAGCAAGTGTTGTTGCAACACCATCGGCCATCAAAGCGGTACCCATTTGATCATCTAGATCTTTTCCAGTCATTGAGGCAACAGCCTTAACGTGACCAACATTTTCCGCGATCAAGACGAGAACTACAGGAAGGAAGAGAATGATCGCCTTGCCATCAAATGTTGGATTGGTAAATTCTGGAAGAGCCAACCACTTGGCAGCCTTGATTCCATCAGTATTGACATCGCCTTGAACAAAGGCAACTCCGTAACCGATTAGTA
>CAXNDW010000029.1:0-10900 GCA_964201405.1 Candidatus Planktophila sp. | reverse complement strand
GCTAATGTAGTAAGGGGGATGATCACAAACTTAGAAATCGAAACACCAGCTTCTCCAGTTGAACCAGTGTCACCTTTTGAACCTTGAGGTCCTTGTGAACCAGTGTCACCTTTATCTCCCTTAGCGCCCTGAACACCTTGAACGCCTTGTGCACCAGTTAAACCTGTTGCGCCTGTGTCACCTTTAGCACCAGGAGAACCTTGCGATCCCGATGCACCAGTTAATCCAGTTAAACCTGTTGCACCTGTGTCACCTTTAGCACCTTGTGCACCAGTTAAACCTGTTGCACCTGTGTCACCTTTAGCACCGGGTGCACCTTGCGATCCCGTTGCACCAGTTAAACCTGTTGCACCTTGAACTCCTTGCGCACCTGTTTCACCTTTTGCACCCGTTGCACCTTGAACTCCTGGCGCACCATTTTCACCTTTTACTCCTTGAACACCTTGAACTCCCTGAAGTCCTTGAGTTCCTTGCGGGCCTGTGTCGCCCTTAGGACCGGTTGCACCAGTTGCGCCCGTTGCACCAGTTGCGCCTTTCTCCCCTTTAGGACCTGTCTGTCCCATGGCACCTGTCTCGCCAACAATATTTGATACCACTGGAACTTCATTTGCACGCAGAGAAGTTGTAACTTTCCACACGCCCTTTGTTTTTGGTCCATATAGATTTAAGTTCTTAGTATCAATGTAGAAATCTCCATTAATTCCTAAGCTCTTTGAAGGAGTACCTGCACCGCTAAGAATGGTGTTAACAACTGTCTTTGTAGTTGGTCCTGCTGCCTTTGTACTTGTCTTTTCACCTGCGATTGCTGACGGAAGCATCGCGACCGAAATTGCCAGTGTTGCTGCGATGAGAGATTTACTGCCTTTCATAGTTCACCAAAAATTTCTGTGTGGGGATCTCAGTGTGAACCTGTGAATATGGACAGGGAATAAGGGTTTCAGAATGGGATATGAGCGTAAAGGCTGGGTGATCCCTACCTTTAGATATCTATTTCTCTGCCCTAATTTTCAGGTTGGGTGGCTAAAATCCTCAGCATCGCCGTGTTTATTACCACTAGTCGATGACGAGGGGTCAAGACACGAGTTACTAACGAGAGGACATGTATATGTCATCAAAGAAGAGAATGGCCGCGATTGCAATCACTATTGCAGCGCTCACCGCAGGAACTGTTGGAGTTGCATCAGCACATGATGCAGCTGGAAAAGGTGCGGGAAAGGCAACAGCAATTTCTGAACTAGTAAAGGCAGGAACAATTACGCAGGCGCAAGCTGATGCGATTGCAAAGAAGTTTGATGAGATGCGAGCAGCAAAGGGTGCAAACAAGGCAGCTAACCATGCGGCTCGCGATGCACACCATGCAGCGGTAGAAGCGCTAATTGCATCAACGCTCGGAATCGATGGAGCAACAATTAAGTCACGTTTAGTTGCAGGAGAAACTCTTGGAGCAATCGCTGGCGATAAGAAGGCTGCACTAATTACAGCACTTGTTGCACTTGAGACAAAGGAAATTGATGCCCGCGTAACAGCTGGTTCATTGACTGCAGCTAAGGCAATAACCATGAAGGCAAACCTGACAGATCATGTAACAAAGATGGTTGATTCTGTTAAGGGAGCCAAGGGAATGGGTCCTAAGGGAGCCAAGGGACATAAGGATGGAATGGGTAAGGGTAAAGGCCCACGCCACTAATTTCTAAACTTCATATGTAGTGGAAAAACCCGCCACGTGAGCAATCACTTGGTGGGTTTTTCTCTTCCCGTGGCAAGATGAGCGCATGCGCATTCACATTGGTAGCGATCATGCTGGTTTGGAATTAAAGGCAGCTCTTGTTGAGCATCTACAGAGCAAGGGCCACGATGTTAATGATCACGGTCCTCACGAGTATGACGCAGTAGATGATTACCCTGATTTCTGTATCCCAGCAGCGATTGCAACAGTTGCAGACCCAGCATCACTTGGAATTGTCTTGGGCGGTTCTGGAAATGGCGAGCAGATCGCAGCTAACAAGGTGAAGGGTGTGCGAGCGGTTCTTGCTTGGAGCGTAGAAACAGCAAAGTTGGGCCGTGACCATAACAACGCCAATGTTGTTGGAATTGGTGGCCGCATGCACTCAATAGAGGATTGCAAGGCGATTATCGATGCTTTTATTGAGACACCGTTTTCAAATGATGAGCGTCATATTCGCAGGATCAACAAGATTGCAAAGTATGAAAATGAAGGTTCTCTTTAAACCTTTGTGTACATCATGTCGTTAACGGCATGATCCTTGTCGATTCCTTGACCTTCAAAACGGGTAACTGGTCGCCATTCAGGTTTTTCAATTACTCCCCCAGTAAATAAGATCGAGTCCGCAAATACTTCTTGGATATTGACTGCGTATGGAACCCAATCTGTTGCGATGTGAATGAATCCACCCTTTTTAATTTTGGGATGAATCAATGAGAGAAAGCCTTCATTGACGATTCGACGCTTGTTGTGTTTTTTCTTAGGCCATGGATCTGGAAAGAAAAGGTGAATTCCATCTAAAGACTCATCTTTGATCATGTGTTGTAAAACAACATGAACATCTTCCTCAATAACTTTTAAGTTTGTTAACTCATTTTCAACGATACGGGCTAATAGCTTTCCGATGCCGGGCGGATGAACATCAACTGCGATGTATCCGTTGTTGGGGTGATTCTTGGCAATGATCGCCGTTGCCTCCCCCATTCCAAAGCCAATCTCCATGATGACCTTGTCGCTCTTTGGAAATATTGCAGGGATATCTATCTGCTCCTGCTTGAACTCGATTCCATGAACCTTTTGCAGGGCATCCTTGGCTGTTCGCTGAGCATCTGTAATTCGGGAGCCGCGGATACTGTAGCTACGTACCGATGGGCGTTCCATGGGGCAACTGTGTCATGGTTGGATAAGAACCTACAAAATCACCGAAGGAGCAACAAGTGCCAGGTCTGAATTTGAGCCGTGCTGAAGCAAAAGAGCGTGCCGACCATCTTTATGTAAATAGCTATGTCGTAACCCTTGATGTAACAAAGGGGGAAGAAACCTTTTACTCAAAATCTGAGGTTTCATTTACATGCAATAAGCCTGGTTTCTCAACCTTTATCGATGCCGTAGGTCGTAAAGTCATAAGCGCAACTCTTAATGGCGCAGCGGTCGACACTAGCAACTTTGATGGCGAAAGCATTTTCCTAACAAATTTGGCCGCAGACAATCTCTTGGTGATTGAGATTGAAGCTGAATACTCCAAATCTGGTGAAGGGCTACAACGTTCAGTTGATCCTTCAGATGGAGAGATTTACTTGTACTCACAAGGTGAGACTGCACATATCCGCAACATGTTCCCTTGCTTTGATCAGCCAGCGCTGAAGGCGACTTTTTCTTTAACTGTTACAACTCCAGGACATTGGCAAGCTGTTTCAAACAATCCTGTTGAGTCAAAGGTTGCAAAGGGTGATCTCGTTGAATGGAAGTTCTCAACAACTCCACGTATTGCTACCTATCTTGATGCGTTAATCGCTGGTCCTTACTCATCTGTTCATGATGTTTACAAGGGTCAAAAAGAGATCCCTCTAGGAATTTACTGCCGCAAGTCGATGATGCAGTACTTAGATCCAGAAGATATCTTCTTGATCACTAAGCAGGGTTTTGAATACTTTGAAAAGACATTTGGTTTGGCATACCCATTTGAAAAGTATGACCAGATCGCTGTTGTTGACTTTAACTTTGGCGCGATGGAGAACGCAGGAGCGGTGACATTCCGCGAAGATGTTCTTGTATTCCGCAGCCACATGCCAGATAAGGCATACCTGTCACGTGCAAACACAATCCTGCACGAGATGGCACACATGTGGTTTGGCGACATGGTCACCATGTCATGGTGGGATGATCTATGGCTTAACGAATCATTTGCGGAATGGTCTTCATACCTAGCCCTTGCTGAATCAACACGTTTCAAGGGTGCTTGGTCTGAATTTAACTCTGCTCGAAAGAACTGGGCATACCGTCAAGATCAGCTGTCATCTACCCACCCAATCATCGCCGATATGGTTGATATGGAAGCGGTTAATGCAAACTTTGATGGAATTACATATGCAAAGGGTGCATCTGTTCTGCACCAATTAGTTGCACACGTTGGACGCCCACAATTTATTGCAGGTCTTCAGAAGTACTTTGCAAAGCATGCTTGGGGAAATACAACCCTTGAAGATCTCTTAGTAGAACTGGAAGCTTCAAGCGGTCGCAAGCTAGATAGCTGGGTAAATACATGGTTACAAACAGCTGGTGTAAACACACTTCGCCCTTCACTTGAAATTGATGGTGGTGTCTATAAGAGCGTAACGATCCAGCAAGAAGTACCACTGGTTCCTGCAGATTCAAAGGAGTTACGTCCACATCGCCTTGCAGTTGGTTTGTATGACATCAGCGGAGATTCATTGAAGCTTCGCAAGAGTGTAGAACTAGATGTCGTTGGAGCCTCAACAGTTGTGGCAGAGCTTGCAGGTGAAAAGGTTGCAGACCTTCTACTGATCAATGATCGCGATCTTTCATACGCAAAGTTACGTTTTGATGATCGCTCAATTGCAACCCTCAAGACACATCTAGGAAAGTTTGATGATGCTTTGGCACGCGCGCTGTGCTGGGCATCGATCTGGGATATGCATCGTGATGCTGAAATCTCATCAGCTGATTTCATTGAAATAGCACTTAACGGACTTTCTGGTGAGACAGATGATGCGATCGTCAATATCGTCTTAGCTCAGCTGGGAACATCAGTTGAGGCGTATGCAAAGGATTCAAGCCGTGATGCATACCGCGAGAAGTTGGCAGCTGGTTTGTGGGCACTTACTCAAAGCTCTGCGCCAGGAAGCGATCTTCAACTATTAATCTCGCGTGCATTTGCAATCAATGCGCACACAGCAGATCAGAGTGCAAATATTCGTGAGCTTCTTAACGGAAGTGCGCCGGGACTCAAGGTTGATACAGACCTTCGTTGGTACTTCCTGATTGCGTTAACAGAGCGTGGTGCGACAACCAAGGCAGAACTGGATGCAGAGCTAGCTAAGGACAATACAACTAGCGGAAATATTGCTTACGAAACATGTTTAGCAGCTATGCCAAACAATGTGGCGAAGGCGTATGCATTTAACAAGGTTCTTAATGAAGACATCGTCACATCGATGAGAAGTGCATTGATCGCTGGATTCCAACGTCCAATTCAGCGCGAGCTTCTGGAGCCATTTGTGAATCTCTACTTCGATAACCTCATCAGTGCGTGGGAATCTAAATCATATGAAGGTGCCGCTAAGTATGTAACTGGTTTCTACCCAAACTGGATTGTGAAGCAATCAACGGTTGATGCAACCAATGCATGGCTCAATGGTGCTGGAAAAGATTCACCAGCGGTGCTTCGCAAACTGGTTAAAGAGTCACAGGATGGATTAATCCGTGCTCTTAAAGTTCAAGCGTTAGATCGCTAATTACTCGATCGTTGTAAGTGCTGATCTCTTAGCTGTTCTTGGCTTTGACATCGCATAAGCAAGAACTGAGATCACTACAAACATAACTGTAGGAATGATGAAAAAAGTGACAACAGTTTCGATCACTGAGATTTCTGAGATCTCTACGATTGGGCCTTCATTTCTGCGCATGGTGGAAGTGTAATTTACTTATGCCGTAGCTGCAGCCACGCCAAATGGCTCTAAATACTGCAACCACCTGTGATCTGTGCGACCAGTTCCCAGAATTCTCCATGCCGCTCCGACCGGTTCACGCGGAAGTGTGCGCAATCTCCAGCCGAGCTCCTTCAACTGCTTGTCAGCTTTAGCGTGATTGCATTTGTGGCAGGCAGATACGACATTTTCCCAATTGTGCCCTCCGCCTCGACTTCGAGGGATTACATGGTCAATTGATGTTGCAGGCGCTGAACAGTAAACACACCGTCCACCATCACGAGCAAAGATCGCACGTCGTGAAAGCGGAACTGAATGGCGGTAGGGAATGCGAACAAATTTATTGAGGCGAACAACTGATGGCAATGAAATCTCGCCACCTGCAAAACGTAAAACATCGCCTGAGTCTTCAACCATTGTTGCTCTGTGATTGAGAACTAAAATGAGCGCGCGACGATCCGTAATGACACCCAATGGTTCATAAGTGGCATTGAGAACAAGTGTGCGCGACATAAATCGCTCCCGATCTGGCGCGTGGCTCGCGCCGATTGGTTTATCTTGCACCAAAACACCCGACCTCGTGGGTATTGAAGAGCGGTATTTAGGTGACATTTTGGATAAAGTTTTGCCATCATGAATGAAACTATGCGTAATTTCTTAGACTGGATGGCTGGAACCCCTCTTCGGGTCCTCACAATCCTTGTTGCTGCCACCCTGATTCAATCCTTTGGTTCTCGGGCGATTACACGGGCGATGAATAAGTTGGCCTCGGTCGATCTTGTTCCAGGGCCGCGCAACATCGTTGCCCGCCAAAAGGAACGAGCAAGCACAATTGGTGGAGTCCTCACCGCATCGCTCAAAGCAACCACATGGATCGTCGCAACAGCGATGGCACTTGGAGAGTTTGGTTTTGATCTAGGTCCACTTATTGCATCTGCCGGAATTGTTGGTGTTGCCCTGGGTCTTGGCGCGCAAACTTTGGTACGCGATATCTTGTCCGGAATATTTATGTTGATTGAAGATCAGTACGGGGTTGGCGACACAATTTCAGTATTAGAGGTTGAAGGTGTTGTTGAAAAGGTTGGACTGCGGGTTACAACTGTTCGCGATGGTCAAGGAACTCTGTGGTACTTACGTAATGGTGAAATTCTAAAGGTTGGAAATCAATCTCAATCAGGTTGATTAACCAAGGAGTTTGCAGCCATCTCTAGATAACTCCACAGCTTGCCTTTAAGCGCGGCATCTATCTCCACACCATCGACAGCCTTGTGCATGGCGTTGAGCCAGGCATCTCGAGCATCCTGAGTAATTGGAAACTCCGCATGACGCATTCTCAAACGAGGATGCCCGCGATTTTCTTGATATGTGCTTGGCCCGCCCCAGTATTGTTCTAAAAACCATTGCAAACGTTGGGCAGCACCTTTCATATCTGTTTCAGGATACATCGGACGCAAAATTGGATCAGTTGCAACTACTGCGTAAAACTGTGAAACAAGATCTGCAAAGAACTTTTCTCCTCCAACTTGCTCGTAAAAGGTGCTCATAGAGGAAGGTTACTGCCGTCACTTGTCTGGGGAGTAGATTTAAAGTTGAGAGACATAACACCTAGTGCCAGCACTGGTATTGCTGCGGCAAAACAAAGCCAGCCATAACTAAGAGTTCCAATGATTACTCCTGCTAATGCACCCCCACCGGCTCCTGCAAGGTTCATCACTAAATCACTTGCTCCTTGAGAAGAGGCTTTAAAGGTTGGATCTACGCTCTCTGAAAGAAGTGCAGAACCTGCGATCAAGGTACAAGACCAACCAAGTCCCAATAAAAACAAGCCCAGTCCTAATGTGTAGGCATCATCTGCTCGAGAAAAGCCCGAGATCACAGTTGAAAGAAAGAGCGTGACGATTCCGATTTGAATTACGCGAACGCGACCTAATCGATCGCTAAGGGCACCCACTAATGGCGAGAAGGCATACATTCCTAAAACGTGGATGCTAATAACTAAGCCAATAATTGTGAGAGTCACATCAACATGTGCCATATGCACTGGAGTCATTACCATGACAGAAACCATTGCGACGTGACCAATCGCAATTGAAAGGATTGCAAAGAGGGCAGCTGGATTATGTCGAATATGAGCTAAAGCCTTTTTTGTTGCACCCTTTTGCTTGAGGTTTAAGCTTTCCTTGTTGGCAACTAGATAAGGGTCAGGGCGAAGAAAAATCGCTATGACAACTGTTGCCAAAGCTAAAGTTGTAGCTGAAATCAAATACGGTCCAACTAAACGAGGTAGCCCAAAGTTTTCTGCCAAATTGCCTGCCGGTTGCATCAGATTAGGGCCTGTTACCGCACCAATTGTTGAGCCCCACACAACAAATGAAAGCTGTCGTGCCCGACTTTCATTAGTAGCTAAATCGATTGCCGCAAAACGTGCTTGGTATCCAGCTGCAGCAGCCGCGCCTACCAAAAAAGTGCCCATCAGCATTAGAAAAATGTTGCGTTGTGATCCACCAACAATTGCAAATATCGATCCAATTGCACCTGCGGTATAGCCAACTGATAAGGCTAATCGGCGTCCACCTTTAGATGTCAGCCGTGCAAGAGGAAGTGCCAGTGCTGCAGCACCGAGAACCGCACTGGTTTGCGCCAACCCAGCAAGTGTTTCTGATTCTGTTATTGAAGAGACAAGAAGCGATCCTGCAGCAACGGTTCCTGCAACACCGACACCACTTAAGACCTGTGCCGCAGCAAGGGTCTTAACGACCCTTCGCTGCACCACTGAATTTGGCATTAAGGAACCAGTCGCAACCAAACAGCTGTATCGGTCGGCAATGTATGCCCAGTAACTGGACCACTTGCAACCAAAATCTGACTGTTGCTCGGAAGTTGTATCGCTGCACCAAAGTTGATGTAGCAAGCAAAATCTCCAGGACGTTCAAAGGCAACAACATCCTTGCCCGCTTCAATCCACTCCATCGGTCCATCACCAAGACCTGGTTCTTGCTTTCGCAGAGCTAATGCTTCTCGGTACATAGAAAGAGTTGAACCTTCGACACCATCTTGGCTATCAACTGAGTACTTGCCCCACCATGAAGATTGTGGCAACCACGCTTGTTCAGGTTTTAGCGCTTCATTGGATGAAAAACCAAATGCACCCGCTGGATCTGATGACCATGGAATTGGAACACGGCAACCATCGCGACCACGATCTTGGAATCCACTCATCTTCCAACGAGGATCGGTTAAACGATCTTCTGGAATATCGCGAACTTCAGGAACTGCTAACTCTTCACCTTGGTACAGATAAGTTCCACCAGGAAGTGCAAGTGTCATCAACGTTGCACTTCGTGCTCGCAATGTTCCGCGGGCAATGTTGAGCTTCTTTGGATCTCCCTGACGTGAAAATGTTGTATCTCCGTGATTTGTAAGTCCAAGATCTAAACGATCTACAGAACGGACAACATCGTGGTTGTTAAATACCCATGATGTCGGTGCGCCAACTTCGGCCAAAGCATCGATTGAGTTATCAATCTTCTTCTTGATCTCTGCCGCATCCCACAGGGTGGTTAGCATCTCAAAGTTAAATGAGTTCTGAAGCTCATCTGGACGTACATATCGAGCGATACGTGAAGCAGGGCTTACCCATGCTTCTGCAACAGCCATACGATTTCCGGGATAAGAATCAAATATTCTGCGCCATGAGCGATAGATATCGTGAACACCCTCTTGATCCCAGAATGGTTTGTGTTCAGTTCCAAGCATCGCAGCGGCTGGATCTTTTCTAATATCTGGTAATCCAGCCTCTTTGATCATGCCGTGTGCAACATCAATTCGGAATCCATCAACACCACGATCTAGCCAAAACTTCAGGACATCCTCAAGGTGCGTACGAACTTCAGGGTTTTCCCAATTCAGATCTGGTTGCTCAACTGCAAATAGATGTAAGTACCACTGACCTGGTTTTCCATCAGCTTCAATAACACGTTCCCACGCAGGTCCGCCGAAAACAGCTTCCCAATTGTTAGGAGGTAGATCTCCGTTTTCGCCTTTTCCATCACGGAACATGTAGCGATCACGTTCCTTAGAACCTGGCTTAGCAGCTAACGCTTCCTGAAACCATTTGTGATTACTTGATGTGTGATTTGGAACGATGTCCACGATGAGCTTCATTCCAAAATCGTGTGTCTCTTTAATCAACTGTTCTGCTTGGGCCAGAGTTCCATAATCAGGTTCGATATCCATGTAATCAGATACGTCATAACCATGATCATGTTGTGGGGATGGATACCAAGGAGAAATCCAGATTGCATCAATGCCCAATGACTTTAGGTATGGAAGACGTGAACGAATTCCTTCTACATCTCCGATTCCATCGCCATTTGAATCAGCAAATGATCGAGGATAGATCTGGTAGGTAACCGCATCTCTCCACCAAGGACGCTCTTCGCGTGAGGCAATATGAGCCATTGTTACTTCTCCTCTTCAAGGTATTTATTGAGGAAATCCCGCTCAGCATCATTGATGGGCCTTGATTTCTTTGTTTCCATTGAGACAGTTACCTGCACCGTTTTAACGCGAGCCAATAGCTCTTCACCATTTTTCATCTCATATGTGATTCCAAAAGATGAGTTACCAACTTTATGAACCCAAATCTCTACATCGATGTAAATATCACCTGTATAAATAGGAGCGATGAAATCAACCTCTGCACGAGCCACAACCATCTCGATCATTTTTGACCAAGCAAAGCGGGCTTCCTGTGCGTAAACAAGATAGGTCGCATTATTGACATGACCAAATGCATCGAGATCTCCCCAACGCACATACTGTTTGTTCTGATATCTCATTAACGGGTTAGCTTTCGGTATGTCATACGATGAGGGCGTGATGCTTCGGAGCCCAAACGCTCAATCTTGTTAGCTTCATAGCTCTCGAAGTTTCCTTCAAACCAGAACCACTTTGCATCACCTTCGTAGGCCAAGATGTGTGTTGCTACACGGTCAAGGAACCAACGATCGTGAGAGATGACAACTGCGCACCCTGGAAATTCAAGTAGTGCGTTTTCCAATGACCCCAATGTTTCAACATCTAGATCATTTGTTGGCTCATCCAGTAGCAATAGGTTTCCACCTTGCTTAAGGGTTAACGCCAAGTTCAAACGGTTGCGCTCTCCTCCTGAAAGGATGCCAGCTGCTTTTTGTTGATCTGGACCCTTGAAACCAAAGCAGGAAACATA
>CAXNDW010000028.1:0-10967 GCA_964201405.1 Candidatus Planktophila sp. | reverse complement strand
CCAGGGGGGCCCAGGCACATCAGAATCGAATCGCAACCCCGGGGCCAGCGTCGACCATGCTTGGTATCCCAACGGTTAAAGGATGAGATTAATTGTAATTTGTGGTGCAACCGCCACAGGAAAGAGTGACCTAGCAGTTGCTTTAGCTCAAAAGATCGATGCAGAAATCATCAATGCAGACTCGATGCAACTGTATAGAGGTATGGATATTGGAACGGCCAAGATCAGTATGGAAGAGCGGAAAGGGATTGCTCATCATATGATGGATCTGCTTGATATTACCCAGGATGCAAATGTGGCCTGGTATCAAGAGGTTGCACGATCAGTTATTTCAGATATTCATGCTCGTGGCAGAGATGCAATTATTGTTGGCGGTACAGGGTTATATATCAAAGCGATTTTGGATGAACTTAACTTTCCAGATACCGATCCTGTCGTTCGCGCTGAACTTGAGCTTGAGTTCGCAACAAAGGGGATAGCTCCACTCTTTGAAAGACTTGAAAAACTAGATCCAGCTGCAGCACTTGCTATAGATAAGGCTAATTCTCGCAGAGTCATTCGTGCCTTAGAAGTTATCAAGATAACTGGAAAACCTTTCACCGCAAATCTTCCCCGAGAAGAAAGCTCTAGATACCCACTGGCTCAACAATTTGGAATGGTTATGGATCGCGACACCTTGTCTGAGCGAATTTCATTGCGCGTAGATCAGATGTGGGAAAAAGGTTTGGTCCAAGAGGCTGAGAAGTTACTGGTCGCCGGAATCATGCAGGGGACAACAGCTCAACGCGCACTGGGATATGCACAAGTGATTGCACAGATTGAGGGCAGGGTTTCTCAGGAAGAGGCACAGGAAGAGACAAAGAGAGCAACGAGACAGTATGCACGGCGTCAGGAGACTTGGTTTTCTCGTGACGATCGCATCACGTGGATCTCACCGAGACAAAACGCCCTCGAACGAATCCTAGAATCGATAAACTAGGAATAATGATCGCAACTTATGGCCATGGCACCGAAAACGACTTTGTTCTCGTTTTCGATCCTAATGATGAGCATTCCATTACAACGGCGCAGACAGCCGCTATTTGTAATCGGCAATCAGGAGTTGGCGCAGATGGACTGATTCGAATAATCAAACGTGACGGCAAGTGGTTTATGGATTATCGAAACGCTGATGGCTCACTCGCTGAGATGTGCGGCAACGGTATTCGCGTTATGGCGCGCTACTTGGTTGAACGTGGACACCAGCCTGAAGGTATTTTTCCTATCAATACTCGCGATGGTGTTAAGCACCTACGTGTGCCTCTTACAGATGACATTTCAGTCAATATGGGGCAAGTCACCGATGAGGGTGAAGCAATTACTGCAGCCACCAATGGACATATTTGGAATGGCTACAACATCAGTGTTGGAAACCCACATGCAGTTGTTTTTGTTGACGAGATGTCAGAGATCGGTGCGCTCAGCGAACCGCCTGTTGTTCGCCCACGTGATTCATACCCAGAGGGTGTCAATGTTGAGTTTGTGAAGATTACCGAAGGCAATGTAATTCAGATGCGTGTCTTTGAAAGAGGTTCGGGAGAAACTCGTTCATGCGGAACCGGAACCTGTGCCGTTGCCTTAGCTGCGACCCTGCACACAAAGGGAAAACTTCCGGCAATCTGGATCATTAATCCTCCAGGAGGACGTCTTGAAGTTTCGATCGATGGACACTCCAACGCGACTTTAACTGGACCAGCTGTACTGATTAGAGATATAGATATCTCGAGGTTTCTTCTTGAGTAAGGATTTTGATTTAGAGTTTGAGAGGTTACTTAAGGAAAGTGCGCGGGTAGCGGCAGAGTTTGATGCTAGCGAGGAAGATCAAAACCTTGATCAATCGCAGGAGTTATCTGAGCGTCATGCACTTCGCCGTGTTCAGGGATTTTCAACGGAGCTTCAAGATATTTCAGAGGCCGAGTATCGCCAACTTCAATTAGAACGTGTTGTGCTTGTAGGCGTTTGGACAGAAGGAACAATCAAGGATGCTGAAAACTCTCTGGCCGAACTCAAAGCCCTAGCGGAGACAGCAGGATCAGAGGTTCTTGAAGGTTTGATTCAGCGTCGTGATAAACCAGATCCGGCCACCTACATAGGTTCGGGAAAGGTCATCGAACTTAAACAAGTTGTTATGTCCACTGGAGCTGACACTGTTGTGTGTGATGGTGAGCTATCGCCTTCACAGTTGCGCCAACTGGAGGACAAACTTAAAGTTAAGGTAGTTGATCGAACCGCATTGATTTTAGATATCTTCGCCCAACATGCCAAGAGCAAAGAGGGTAAAGCCCAGGTTGAATTAGCGCAGATCGCATACCTGCTTCCACGTCTTCGTGGTTGGGGTGATTCACTGTCTCGTCAGGTAGGTGGACGTGCTGCAGGTGGTGCAGGAATTGGTGGACGCGGTCCTGGTGAAACAAAGATTGAAACTGATCGCCGTCGCATTAGAGACAAGATGGCAAAGCTGCGTCGAGAAATTGCCGAGATGAAGATCTCTCGTGATACCAAACGTCAGGAACGTCGACGTTTCAATATTCCATCAGTTGCAATTGCTGGCTATACAAACGCTGGAAAATCCTCTTTGCTCAATAAGTTAACTGATGCTGGCGTCTTGGTAGAAAACGCGCTCTTTGCAACCTTGGATCCAACTGTACGCAAAACTCAAACAAGTGATGGGCGTATCTACACCCTCAGCGACACTGTAGGTTTTGTGCGACATCTACCTCACCAATTAATCGATGCATTTAAATCAACTCTTGAAGAGGTATCTGAATCAGATTTGATCGTGCATGTTGTTGATGGCTCCCATCCTGATCCCTTTGAACAGATCAGAGCTGTCCGCTTGGTGATCGATGAAATCGGCGGCAAGGATATTCCTGAAATAATTGCAATCAATAAGGTTGATATTGCAGATCCCCATGTAATTATGGAGATTCTGCGGAAAGAACCCAATAGCTACGCATTTTCTGTCCGAACCGGTTTTGGAATAGATGGCTTGTTACATGCGATTGAAAACTCATTGCCTCGACCATCTGTGGAGATCAATGTTGTGATTCCATATGACAGAGGAGATTTAGTACATGCAATCCATGAGCGGGGTGAGATCTTCTCCGAGCAGTACATCGCAGAGGGAACCTCAATCCACGCCCGCGTTGATGGGGGCTTGGCGCAGAGAATTGAAAAATCTCAACAATGAGTGGGGAATAACCCCGACACGCCGAGTGTTATAGAGCATGGAAGGCTTGAAGTGCGCCATGATGCGCCCGCAAGCACAAATTAAAGAGTTAAAGTCGAGAGATTAAAAGGCGGTGAGAGCAATGGCAACAGATTACGACACACCCAGAAAAACTGATGAGGAACTTCATGAGGAGTCTCTAGAAGAACTCAAGGCCAAGCGTGTTGATGCTCAATCCGGTCAAATCGATGTTGATGAAGCTGAAGCTGCAGAAAACCTAGAACTTCCAGGTGCAGATCTTTCAGGTGAAGAGCTTGCTGTGCGAGTAGTCCCAAAGCAGGTAGATGAGTTCACCTGCTCACGTTGCTTCTTGGTACATCACATCACCCAGTTAGCAAAGGGTGAAGGCGCTAAAGCCGTTTGTAAAGAGTGCAACTAATTTTTAAGAGCTTCAACTAACTTTTCAGGGTTATTGCTGGTGATTAACCAGTACGGAGTTGTGTCCCGATCATCTGCTAGATCAACCTTGACTGCATTGCTGGACCAAAATCTGATCGCTAAGAAGGCTGATGGATCGGCATCACGTGTGCGTATCAACTTCATTTGTGATGGAGTGAGGGCGGTGGCTTGCCCCAGATACTGATGCTCTATCTTGGCCGAACCTACACGCAACTCTTTTTCATCAACTTCTATGGTCAACCCTGTTTTAAAGTACAAGACAATAAGCCAAACAGTAAGAAGTATGAAGCTGAGTAATGCTGGGATATTTCCAAGGGCGGCCCAAATCGATAGAACTAAAGAGAGAAAAAGAAAGTACACAAAGGCGATGAGCCAAAGTGGCGCACGTATCACTTCTCTGTATCTCACACCTTTTTCTGGCATGGGATTACCGTATCGGATATCAAGGGAGTAAAGTTGGGGTATGGCACGTATTCCAAGTACGACCGCTCCCGAGGGTGCAGTAATTCCTGAGCGCCATCCTCTGGCTCCAGTTGCCGGAAGCAAAATTCCATCTCACTTTGGTCACTGCTTTGGTTGCGGCGATCTACATCCAACCGGGCTTCATCTCATTGCATACGCAGGTGAAGCCTTGGATATCACTGCAGAATTTACAGTTACTGAAAATCACCAAGGCGCTCCAGGACTTGCTCATGGTGGTCTCTTGTCTCTCGCATTTGATGAGGCGTTAGGAAAGTTGATGTGGCTACTGCGCGCACCAGCTGTAACTGGACGATTAGAAACTGATTTCATTAAACCCGTTCCCATCGGAACGACACTTCATATCACTGCGGAGATAACAGGACAGGTAAATCGAAAGGTCTATACATCTGCGATCGGACGTTTGAACTCACCAGATGGTGAGATCGCAGTAAAGGCGGCGGCTCTTTATATCGTTGTGCCAATGGATCACTTCATGAATAACGCTCCTAAAGAGTATTTAGAGCAGATCGCTAAGACCCCCGAACTCATGGCCTTTGTCGATCCAACATTTGAAGTGAATCCATAAGTATGAAAAATCCACAGATTCTTATAACTCGACTGGATGAAAGTATTCCACTTCCTGTTTACGCAAAGGGTGGAGATGCCGGCGCCGATATCGTTTCACGGATTGATATCACCTTAAATCCAGGGGAGAGAGCTCTTGTGCCTACGGGAATTTCAATCGCCTTGCCTGATGGATATGCAGCCTTTGTTCATCCACGTTCTGGTTTAGCCATAAAACATGGGGTCACAATGGTGAACGCGCCAGGAACGATTGATGCAGGATTTAGGGGAGAGCTTCAGTGCATCATGATTAACCATGATCCTCATCAATCAATAACCTTTAAAAAGGGGGATCGAATTGCTCAACTTGTTATTCAAAAGGTTGAGCGGGCAGAGTTTGTTGAAGTCCATGATTTACCTGGCTCTGGACGTGGCACCGGTGGATTTGGATCGACGGGACGTTCATGAGCCAACATCACGAGGATCGCGACAAGGTTGTTAATGCTTTAGGTGGAAAAAAAGGATTAATTGATTCGGGTGTCCCATCTATTGTTTTCTTACTTGTTTTTAACTTTACAAAAGAGGTCAATACCGCGATCTGGGCAGCGCTATCTCTGTCTATCGTTTTGGCAATTTTCCGATTAATCAAGAAGGACACTGTTCAACATTCAATCTCCGGAGTTATTGGAGTATTGATCTGTGCCTACTTTGCCAATCGAAGTGGAAATGCGACTGACTTCTATATTCCTAAATTACTTACAAACCTCGGGTATGGCTCCGTTTATCTGGTTGCAAACCTAGTTGGCTGGCCAATACTGGGGTTGGTACTAGGGCCGCTTTTGGGAGAAAACTTTACCTGGCGCAATAACCCCGCCCGAAAAAAGATGTACATCAAGGCTAGTTGGCTGTGGGTCGGAATGTTTTTTCTAAGAATTGCAGTGCAGTATCCAATTTACAGAAGTGGAAATGTAAATCTCTTAGGAACAGTTAACTTGGCGATGGGGTATCCATTGTTTTTTGCGACCGCATATGGAACCTGGTTGATTATTAAATCTGGTCCGCCTGCGCAGAAAGTTACAGATTAAGAGATAAAGCAGGCTTTAATGTGGGTTTCAGCATCTGCTGAGGCAACGAAGAGCAGTTCATCTCCAGCGGCAAAGACATCATGTGCTTGCGCTGTGATTACCCTTCCATCTCTAACGATGGCAGCCAATGCAGCATTTTCTGGAAGTTCAATCTCTTCGACCGTCTTACCTATGCAAGCAGAACCGTCAGGAAGAGTCAGCTCAACAAGATTTGCTTGACCCTTTCTAAAGGAGAAGAGTCGAACGACATCGCCAACACTTACAGCCTCTTCAACAAGGGCTGAAATAATGCGCGGAGTTGATACCGCTACATCGACACCCCACGAGGAGTCAAAGAGCCATTCATTTTTAGGATGATTGATTCGTGCAACTACGCGAGGAACTCCGTACTCAGTCTTGCCCAAAAGAGATGTCACAAGGTTTGCCTTGTCATCGCCAGTTGCGGCAACTAAGACCTGACAGTTGTTGAGATGGGCGTTATCGAGCGATGTAATTTCGCAGGCATCTGCCATTAGCCACTCTGCATCTGGAACACTTTCAAGCTTGAGAGCCTTTGGATCCTTATCGATCAAAAGCACTTGGTGCCCGTTATCTAAGAGTTCGCGAGCGATGGCTCGTCCAACATTTCCAGCTCCTGCAATTGCAATTCTCATTAACGTTCACCTTCTGGGCTACTTGCAAGGATTTCTTCGGTGCGTGCAACATCAGCATCTGAAACCATGACATGGATGAGATCACCCTGCTGTAGAACTGTGTGCTCATCAGGGATTAAACCTTCGCCCAAGCGTGTAATAAAAGCTACCCGTGCAGGTGTTAGAGAATCTATAAGAAGTGTTTGACGACCATACCAATCCTGGTGGGGATGCATCTCGCACAATTGCACCATTCCGGTTGCATCTCTCCATTCAGAGCGGGAACCTTCAGGAACTAGACGACGCAAGATTTGATCTGTTGCCCACAAAACTGTGGCAACGGTTGGAATACCTAAGCGCTGATAAATCTCAGCTCGACCTGGATCATAGATACGAGCAACAACATTGGTTACTCCATATGTTTCACGGGCAACACGTGCCGCCAAAATATTAGAGTTGTCTCCATTACTGACCGCTGCAAAGGCGTCGGCATCTTGAATTCCAGCCTCTAAAAGGGTGTCCCGATCAAAGCCAACGCCGGTGACTGTGCGACCTTTGAAGTTTGGACCTAGGCGACGGAAAGCTTCTCGTGCCTGATCAATTACTGAAACTGTATGTCCTGCCGCTTCGAGTTCAGTGGCCAATGATGAACCAACTCGACCGCAACCCATGATTACTACGTGCACAGGATGTAACTTACACCCATAAACTTCCTTCCATGGCATCAAACAAGAGTTCAGCGCTAAAAATCGGTGATTTGATCGAACTCACTATTGAAAAGGTGGCGCATGGGGGGCATTTCATCGCCCGTCACAATGGGGCAGTAATTTTCGTTCGACACGCAATCCCGGGCGAAATGTGCACAATTGAAATCACAAGCACAGGATCCTCATTTAACCGTGCCGATGTTGTTGCAGTTTCCAAGCCCTCCGAGTTTCGAGTAGTGCCATTATGTCAATTTTCTCATCGCCTTGGTTGCGGCGGCTGCGACTTTCAGCACATCAATCCCTCATATCAACGCCAACTTAAATCAGATGTTATCGCTGAACAGTTTTCTAGAATTGCTAAAAAGGATATTCAGGTTGAGGTTGAAGAGGTGGGGGCTTCGATTGGATGGAGAACTCGCGCCATTGCAACAACCAATAGAAACGGCAAACTTGGTTTTTACAAATCCCGATCACATTCCATTACACCAGTAGACAACTGCATTATCTGTGTAGATGGAATGAACTTTTCTGAGATTTCTTCACGTGCACTAAAGGGCGATGTTCGAGTTGAGATCAGCGCCTCTAACTCGGGGGAGCGCACCATCGCATTAGCTCCTACCCGTGGCGAAGAAAAGGCGAGAATTACGGAAGGCCCAACGGTTTTACATGAAACAGTTGAAGGTAGAACTCTTGAGGTAAGCCATGAGTCTTTCTGGCAAAGCCATGCGAAAGCTCCCGCCGTATTAACGAGGACTGTTTTGGATTTTGCTCAGTTCAACAGTGGGGAACATGTACTAGATCTTTACGGTGGTGTTGGTTTATTTACCGCGGCAATCATTGATGAAGTTGGTGAAACTGGGCGGGTAGATCTGATTGAAGGAAGTAAAGTTGCCACGGAGGATGCGCGTAGAAATTTCGCCTCATACAAAAATGTAACTGTCGCTACAGGTGATGTTGCCAAACTACTGCCTCGAGTGACATCGGCAGATGTAGTTGTTCTAGACCCTCCACGTGAAGGTGCTGGCAAGGATGTGATTTCTCAGATTGCTGCATTAAAAGCTAGGGCGATTGTGTATGTCGCTTGCGACCCAGCTGCCTTGGCTAGAGATACCGCCTATCTTGAAGATCACAGTTATGTACTAGCGGGGTTACGTGCTTTTGATCTCTTTCCAATGACACATCACATCGAATGTGTTGCCCTGTATGAGCGTGCTGAGGTATCTTGAGCGCCTGTTAAGCGCATCGACGAAAGGCTGATAATGAGTAAGAACTCTTTCAACGCAAAAAAGAATCTAGAAGTTGCGGGTAAGAGTTTCGAGATATTTGATATCTCCCAAATCGATGGTGCAGCCAACCTTCCTTATAGCTTGAAGGTTTTACTTGAGAACTTGTTGCGCACTGAAGATGGTGCAAACATCACATCAGAGCACATCAAAGCCTTGGCATCCTGGGACCCTTCAGTTGAGCCAGATACTGAGATTCAATTTACGCCGGCACGTGTCATCATGCAGGACTTCACCGGTGTTCCTTGTGTTGTAGACCTTGCCACTATGCGTGAGGCCATTGTTGATCTTGGAGGAGATCCTTCAAAGGTAAACCCACTTGCACCTGCTGAATTAGTAATTGATCACTCTGTTATTGCAGATAAGTTCGGAACCAAGGATTCATTTGAGCAAAATACAGATATTGAGTACGAGCGCAATCAAGAGCGTTATCGCTTCTTGCGTTGGGGACAAACCGCCTTTGATGAGTTCAAGGTAGTTCCACCTGGAACAGGAATCGTTCACCAGGTAAATATTGAATACCTTGCGCGCGTTGTCATGACACGAACAGTTGAGGGCACATTGCGTGCATATCCAGATACCGTGGTGGGTACTGATTCACACACCACAATGGTCAATGGACTCGGAGTTCTAGGTTGGGGCGTAGGCGGCATTGAGGCCGAGGCTGCACTTCTTGGCCAGCCGGTTTCGATGCTCATTCCTCGCGTTGTTGGATTCAAGCTCACAGGCGAACTTCCATTAGGAACAACCGCCACAGATATGGCGCTAACCATTACAGAGATCCTTCGTAAGGTCGGCGTTGTAGGTAAGTTTGTTGAGTTCTTTGGCCCCGGTGTAACCGCGGTGCCAATGGCTAACCGAACCACAATCGGAAATATGAGCCCGGAATACGGTTCAACATGTGCGATCTTCCCAATTGATGAAGAAACTCTTCGATACCTACGTCTTACAGGACGCACCGAGGATCAACTCTCATTGGTTGAAAAGTATGCAAAGGCACAGGGAATGTGGCATGACCCATCAGTTGAGCCACGTTTTTCTCAAGTTGTAGAACTAGATCTTTCAACTGTTGTTCCATCTATTTCAGGTCCAAAGCGACCACAGGATCGCATCTCCCTTAGCGATTCAAAGAGCGCATTTGAGAAGGTTCTTCCTGGCTATTTTGGTGAAAAAACCAATAAGGGTGAGGTTTCTGCGGGCACAACTCGCGTCAAGAATGGTGATGTTGTTATTGCATCCATAACTTCATGTACAAACACATCGAACCCTTCTGTAATGATCGGTGCCGCTCTACTTGCAAAGAAAGCGGTTGAAAAAGGTTTGAAATCAAAGCCTTGGGTAAAGACCACTTTGGCACCAGGATCAAAGGTTGTCACCGATTACTACGATCGTGCAGATTTAACCAAGTACATGGAAGCGCTCGGCTTTAACCTAGTTGGTTATGGTTGCGTTACATGTATCGGTAACTCAGGGCCTCTTCCTATTGAAATCAGTAAAGCGGTCAACGAGGGTGATTTAGCTGTAACAGCGGTACTTTCTGGAAACCGAAACTTCGAAGGTCGCATTAGCCCAGATGTAAAGATGAACTACCTAGCGTCTCCACCACTTGTCGTTGCCTATGCAATCGCCGGAACTATGGATCATGATTTTGAAACTGATTCACTAGGTAAAGACACAGCAGGAAATGATGTGTACCTGAGAGATATTTGGCCTACTCCTCAGGAGATTCAATCAGTGATTGACTCTTCGATCTCATCAGAGATGTTTACCAAGGATTATGCAACGGTTTTTGAGGGCGATCATCGTTGGAAGTCACTTGCAACACCTACAGGCAAGGTATTTGAGTGGGATGCGAAATCAACCTACGTTCGCAAGCCGCCTTACTTTGAAGGAATGCCAAAGAACCCAACTCCAGTAACTGATATCTCTGGTGCACGTGTTCTAGCGGTTTTGGGTGATTCAGTAACAACAGATCACATTTCTCCAGCCGGAAATATCAAGGCGGATTCGCCAGCAGGTAAGTACTTAGCAGAGCATGGAATTGAACGTGCAGATTTCAACTCATATGGCTCACGCCGTGGAAACCACGAGGTCATGATCCGTGGAACCTTCGCCAATATTCGCCTGAAGAACTTGTTGCTCAATGGTGTTGAAGGTGGATTTACTCGCAACTTCCTTAGCAATGGTGATCAAACGACTATTTATGATGCATCAGTTGCTTATCAAGAAACTGGTGTTCCGTTAGTTATCTTGGCCGGTAAAGAGTATGGCTCTGGCTCATCACGTGACTGGGCAGCCAAGGGAACAGCCCTACTAGGCGTTCGCGCCGTTATTGCCGAGAGCTTTGAGCGTATTCACCGTTCAAACTTAATCGGAATGGGTGTTTTGCCATTGCAGTTCAAAGATGGAGAAACAGCCGCATCACTAGGTCTCGATGGAACTGAGGTTTTCTCCATCACCGGAATCACCGCACTCAACAACGGGGGAGTTCCAAAGGAGCTAACGGTGACAGCTGGAGCTAAGACATTTACCGCAAAGGTTCGTATCGATACTCCAGGTGAAGCTGA
>CAXNDW010000027.1:0-11627 GCA_964201405.1 Candidatus Planktophila sp. | reverse complement strand
ACATCCCCATCGGATAGTTCTGTCCACAAATCCTTTAACGACCCATTGACGCGACAAACAACGACATCTTTGTTGTCAGCAAAAATATGGGTAGGACGCTGATCTGCTTCTACTTGTTGGGCAGCGCCATCAACGGTGATCGAGATCTGAGACATGTCGCTAGCCTACCGAAGTCCGTAGCGCCATCGCTTCAATTTCTGCACCAAATTCAGGTGATTGCTCCAACAACCTTGCATCAATCGACAAGACGGGCTGGGCGATGCGAAGACTGCTTAATAGAAAAGCTGACTGGACCTTGGAGAGATCTGCTACTTCAATGCTCTTCACGACGACGCCGCAATACTCAACAACCAAAGCTCGCATGACTCCGGCAAGTACTCCATCACTTATTGGTGGGGTTACCCACTGTCCATCTATCTTCAAGAGCAGATTAGTAACTGATCCCTCGCATACTCTGCCCAACTCATTAACAATTATTGCCTCATCAAAACCTTGCGCCTTTACAGAGTTCAAAATATCCAACCGATGTGTATAGGGATAACTCTTAACAGGTTGACCGGCCACGGATATTCGGTCCTTATAGATTACAAGTGTTGCTGGTTCAAACAGCGGTGTATATGGCAGGTGGACCGCTGACCAATCTCCATCACTTCCAAAGGAAAGTCGCAGGAGTCCGTTGGAGTACTTCTCAGTGTTGCACAGAAGTGCCACACCTTTGCGCACATCATCTTCGCCTGCTATAGAAAATCCCAATTGCTTGGAACTTGTTACCGCTCGACGCATATGCCGCGAAAGCGCCCACGGAGAATTCTCTACTGTCTTTATTGTTTCAAAAACTCCAGAACCGCGCATCCAACCCATTTCATTACATGGGCTATCGCTCAGATCTACTAAAGCGCCATTGTGAATAATCTTCATTACTGCATCCCTGCAGCGATCTTCATCAAACGAGAAGCCTTTAGCTCTGTTTCTTCCCACTCTTTTTGAGAATCACTACTAAAGGTTATTCCAGCTCCAGTTCCAAAGTTAAGCTTTTCATCTTTCCAAAAAATGCGAATGGCAACTGACAAGGCAGCGCGATCGCCATGTACCCATCCTAAGATTCCACAGTATGGCCCACGCGGATTTTCATTCTCTGAGATTGTTGATAGCGCTGATGATTTTGGAGCACCACTGACTGACCCAGGTGGTGAGATCGCGGTAAATATATTTGCCCAACTTATTCCGGCACAAAGATCTCCTTCAACATCGGAGACCAAATGCTGTAAACCTGGATGATCCTGACTGTAAAGAAGTTGTGTCACTTCGACAGTTCCACTTTCACAAATCATCCCAAGATCATTTCGCATTAGATCTACGATCATGATGTTTTCAGAGCGGTCCTTAACTCCGAACTCGGTAGCACCCAATAACTGCGTACCTTTAATGGGGGAAGTTTTCACTCTCGCACCTGAACGTTCGAGGAATAATTCAGGTGAAGCAGATGCAATGTTGAGATTGGGTATCTCGAGATAACTTGCCCACGGTGCTGGATTGTTACTTAGAATCCCCCGAAACAAACCTCGTAAATTCTTGTTTGGATCATCGGAGGTCAATATTCGACATGCATTTACTTGATATACCCAACCTTGAGCGATCAACTCTCGTATTCGCTCGACGTAACTGATGTACCCCTCGCGGTGTGGAAGGCTCTTCCATGCAGATGTGATCGGCATCCAAGGGGCTTCAGGAAAATCTGCATCAATCACTGTTGCAAATTTCGCAGCGGTGAAGGCTCCTTCGAAGGTTGTAGACACAGCCCAGAAATCTCCATCATCCAAACAGGAAGGCTCATGCGAGATCTCAACGAGATCACTCGCTAAACGTCCCCCCATCCAAAACATGGGTTGATCCATCTGGTTTGGCACGGGATAACGCTAACCAATCTCCCTTTAATTTGCGGATTTGGGCACTTTGGCGGATACGGCTCTCCTGCGCTAGATTTGCCCTCCTCGCGGACGTAGCGCAGTTGGTAGCGCGGAACCTTGCCAAGGTTCAGGTCGCCGGTTCGAACCCGGTCGTCCGCTCTGATACTCGCCGTTTAGATTGAACTCTTCTCGAAGATTTGAATCTGACGGCGATATTTGTATGGTCGGGTGGCCGAGAGGCGAGGCAAGGGACTGCAAATCCCTCTACACGGGTTCAAATCCCGTCCCGACCTCCACTTTTAATGCAAGACTGCTGTACCAACACTATTGATTGAATTTAACTAAGGACTACATCATGAACGATGACGACTCATTCAGACCATGGGGGCGTTACGAAGTTTTGCAGGATGCCCCGACTCATAAAGTGAAATGTATTTATGTAAATCCGGGAGCTCGTCTTTCATACCAACGTCATCAGAAGAGACAAGAGCACTGGTTTATTGTCTCTGGAGTTGCAACAGTTACCCTAGATGGCGAAACTTCAGAAAAACATCCAGGCGATACTGTTGATGTTGCGATTGGCGCTCTTCACCGAATGGGAAATCAAGGATCGCAAGAACTTGTATTTGTTGAGATTCAAACCGGAACTTACTTCGGTGAGGATGATATTGAGCGTGTTGAGGATGATTATTCTCGGTAAATCACTGATGTATAGTTCTCACACCTAGGACGATTGGCTCAGCGGTAGAGCACCACATTGACATTGTGGGGGTCACTGGTTCGATCCCAGTATCGTCCACGCACACTAGATATCCATCACAGTCACCCCTGTAACTCACCAGTAAGTAAAAGTCTACTCGCGAGTTCGGCAGCTACATCTTTACAGTTGATGCATGCGCTCTGCCAACTCATATCCCACGATTATCCAAGGTGGCATGGGCATAGCTGTTTCATCATGGCAATTGGCCAAAGAGGTATCGATTGCCGGTGAACTTGGAGTTATTTCAGGAACTGCAATCGATTCAGTGGTTGCTCGCCGATTGCAAGATGGAGATATAAACGGAGATATTCGTCGAGCCCTGGCCGCTTATCCTGATCAAGAAACTATTAAAGAAATCATGGATAGATTTTTTACAGAAGGTGGTCGTCAAGAGGGTAAGCCTTATTTAGATGTACCAAAGTTAAGTATTAAGGGAAATCTTTTTTCTAACAAGCTCTTAGCGGTGGCCAGCTTTGTAGAAGTCTGGCTGGCAAAAGAGGGGCACAATGGATTAATCGGAATGAATATTCTCGAAAAAATTCAATTGGCGATTCCTGCTCAGTTATATGGAGCGATGTTGGCAGATGTTGATTACATCCTTATCGGTGCAGGTATCCCCGCCCAAGTTCCACATTTACTGAATGAAATTTCTGTAGGTAACAAGGTTGCGATGAAGGTTGATGTTGCAGATACGAAAGAAAAGCATTACCTGCACTTTGACCCACGAACTCTTGGTGTTGATAAATTCCCCATAAAGAGACCGCTCTTCCTGGCGATAGTAACTTCGCACGCACTTGTCGCGTATTTAAACAAAGATGAGGAAACTAAACCTGATGGCTATGTCATCGAGTACCACGTTGCAGGAGGGCACAACGCTCCACCTCGCGCAAAAAATCATGTTAGCGATGAAGGTGAAGCGATATACAACGAGTTAGATACTCCAAACCTCGAAAAGATCTTTGCATCGGGATCGCCTTTTTGGTTAGCGGGCGGATATGCAACACCTGCGAAGGTAAAGGAGGCGATCTCTTACGGTGCACAAGGCGTACAAGTCGGTTCCTTATTTGCGCTAGCCAATGAGTCAGGCTTCACAGATGAGAATCGTTCCTCCATACTTTCATCACTTGCCGATCCAACAATGCGTGTAATGACCGATGCAAGTGCATCCCCAACAGGTTTTCCCTTTAAGGTGATTCAAAATAATCAGACCCTTTCAAATGACAGTTTGTATGCAGAACGCACCCGAATCTGCGACTTAGGTTATTTGCGAACTATGTTCCAGAGAGAAAAGGGTGGCATCGGATACCGCTGCCCAGCAGAGCCGTTGGACAATTACGAGTTTAAAAATGGCCAAGTTGATCAAGCGCAAGGCTCGAAATGTTTGTGCAACGCATTGATGGCAGATATTGGATTGGGTCAAACCAGACCCGATGGTCGCATTGAAATATCACTTCTTACATTTGGCTCTGATTTAGATGGACCGCGTGCTCTACGTGCACTGCATCCACAAGGATGGAATGCAGTGCAAGCCCTGAATTTCCTCAAATCAGCTATCTAGTAACCTTTCATACGTGTCGCAACTACTAACCAATCTTCCCTCTTTCGCATTTACAACATTGCTGCTTGTCATGGTTCCTGGACAAGGTGTAGCAATGGTTTTGCGCCAATCAATTATGGGCGGGCCAACCGCGGCCTTTCTTTCATCGCTCGGTAATTGTGTTGGTATTTTGATCTGGAGCGGTTCCAGTGCCATTGGATTGTCGGCAATCTTCACCCGTTCCGATACCGCGTATTCGATCCTCAAATGGTCTGGCGTAATCTTCTTGACATTTATCAGTGCTCAAACTTTTCTTTCGCTGCGCAAAGAGTTTGGAGGATTTGATCTACAAGGCCAAGCCCCCACTTCTAACTGGGCTTCTTTTCGGTTAGGACTGATTACAAATCTCACCAATGCAAAGGCTGCTGTCTACGCCGTAGCTTTTATTCCAGCTTTCATCCCCAAAGAAACTTCACTTGGAGTTGGAATCATCGCCTTGGGAATGGTGTGGGCGCTCATATCGATCACCTGGAATATCTCATTAATATGGACGGTAAAGAAATCATCCTCCTATATTCAACGGCCCTCGGTACGCAGAGGCCTGACGGCAATCTCTGCCATCGGAATCCTAGGAATTGCGATTGGTTTAGCGAGCTCTTAAACCTTCTTTGTTAATGATTCAATAAAGGTCAAAGAGTTCTGAAAAATAACCTCCTGGTCGTAATCCATAGTCGCAACATGATAACTATTGACCAATTCAATCCTGGTCTTATTGGTTGATCCGATCTCATCCAGAATTATCTCTGTGTTTGTCACGGGAAGGGTATGGTCTTCCACTGAGTGAAAGAGTTGAACTGGAACGGTAACATTTTTCAGATTCCGTCTAGTAATTCGAAGCATTTTTAGCAGCTGATAAACACCACGTGTTGGAAGTGCGTCATACCCCCACTCGGTTACTCCGGGGCGTTTAATGTCATCTCCGACGCTTGTGCGCATTTTTTGAAGCCGAGATAAAAAGAATGCCAGCTCTACAGGAACACCCTTCACGTGAATCATTGGGTTAACCAGTATCAATCCACGTAATGTTTCATTGTGAGAGGCGGCAACATTTAAAACAGTTCCCCCGCCCATAGAAAGTCCAACTAGGAAAATGTGATCACAGTTTTTGCGAAGTTCGCTCAATTCAAACTCAACCTTGGCTGGCCATTCTTGCCACTTCACCTTATTGAGCTGCTCTGGTTCCGTGCCATGACCTGGAAGAAGCGGCACTCGAACCGTGTACCCCTTTGAATGAAAAAATTCTCCCCACGGGCGCATTGATGCTGGCGAGCCCGTGAAACCGTGAACTAATAAAACTCCTATTGTCGCGTTTTTTCCTGAACCGGTAGCGGCCCAATCACGCATCCATCCTTCTGGTGCTCCATCTACAGCCATGTGGACAGAATACGGTTGAAGCATTGTCAGAGCAATGACCTACGATTGTTCGCATGTCCAAGGTTGCAGATAGAAAACTCTCTGAAACAACCTTTGCCGTTCTTGATCTTGAAACATCGGGTGGTTCCCCTCGATTAGGGGCTGGGATAACTGAAATCGGTGTTGTAAAAGTAAAAGGCGGCCAAGTACTAGGAACATTTCAAAGTTTTGTTGATCCCGGTCATGCCTTGCCATACTTCATCACAGAGCTAACAGGCATTACAGATCAGATGCTTATCTCTGCACCCTTTATCGATGAAATCCTTCCTACGCTTTTTGAGTTTTTAGGTACCCCTGATGAGACCGTGGTCGTTGCACATAACTCGCCATTTGATCTCAGTTTCTTGAAAGCCGCCTCTGTCACTCATGAAATAGATTGGCCAGAGTATGTAACCGTAGATACCGCCCGTCTAGCTAGAGCAGTACTTGAGCGAGATGAGGTAATCAACTGCAAACTTTCAACCTTGTCACAATTTTTCGGAGCGACAACATCTCCCAATCACAGAGCCTTGGATGATGCGCTAGCCACTGTTGATGTGCTTCACGGATTAATTGAACGTCTTGCTGGATTCAAGATCTATAACTTTGAAGAGATGCGCAGCTTTCCATCAAAAAAGCGAAGGGCTAAGCGCCCAATCGCTGAGTGAGTTCAGCCCACTTAGTAACAAGCTCTTGAGCAGCGCCAGAATCAATTGCGTTATTGGCCGCTTTCACACCATCTGAAATTCGTTGGTGCAATGTCTCATCACCTTTGCCCTCAAAGGCTGCGATCGCTGCAGCGGCGTTAAGGACGCACGCATCGCGGTGGGCGCCCTTTTCGCCATTAAAAATCGCGCGAGTGATGCGAGCATTTTCGGCACCATCTCCCCCAACTAGCGCGCTAATTGGGGCTTTGGATATTCCAAACTCTTCAGGATTCAATAATCCGCTGGTAATTTCCTCGGTTCCAATGCTCAAAACAGATGTCGTCGTTGCCAAGGTGATTTCATCAAGTCCATCATCACCTCGGAAAACAAAACCATCAACTCCACGATCACCCAAAACCTGCGCCATCACTAAATGCATTCGCTCATTAGCTACCCCGATAGCTGCTGCCTTTGGTCGGGCGGGGTTGGCAAGCGGTCCCAGAATATTGAAAACAGTTGGCACGCCCAGCTCCTTACGAGCCCCAGCAGCAAACTTCATCGCTGGATGAAACCTCGGAGCAAAGCAAAAACCAATTCCTAAAGTTGAAAAACTCTCTTCAACCTGTGCACCATCGAGATTGATATTGATTCCTAAGTTTTCTAGTAGATCGGCCGAACCTGATTTTGAGGAAGCGGCGCGGTTGCCATGTTTGATCACCTTGGCCCCAGCTGCGGCTGCAATGATCGCTGATGTTGTCGAGATATTTATCGTGTGGGCGCCATCTCCGCCTGTTCCAACGGTGTCGACAGCTCTCTCGGTGATATTGATCGGAGCGCAATGTTCATACATCTGTGCAACGAGAGCTTCAACTTCTTCAGCGCTTTCGCCCTTGTTTCTCAGAGCTAGGAGAAACTCTTTAATGGTTTCATTATCGGCTTGTCCGGTGAGGATTTGATTCATGCACCACTGGACTCGGTCTGCCTCAAGATCTAGACCTGAATTTATGATCGCTATGTGTTCACTCCACAGCGATGTACTCATGAGAAAAGTTAAGCAGAAACTACAGCGGTCCCGCGCAGTAATTCCGCTGCGGTCTTTGCGAGGGTAAATGGATCAATTGGGTGAACAACAGAAGCCTCTGCAAGAGACCACGCTGCTAGCCACTTATCTTCTTTGCGACCTGTGATGACAAGAATTGGAGGACAGTTGAAAACCTCATCCTTGAGCTGACGAGCCATTCCTAAACCACCCTCTTGCGCCGCTTCCCCATCGAGAATAAAAAGATCGGCGCGAAAACCTCCCGCAAGATTTTTTGAGTCCACATAGGCGCGTAAGGCAGGACCAGTAGCAAATTGGTGAATCTCATGCTCGGGCAGGTCTTTGGCTACTCGCACTCCGAGGGAGGAGATGATTGAGGAGCGAACTGAGGAGTCATCTGAGTACACGATGATTTGTTTTTTACTCTCGGCCATGGCTGCATTCTATTGAAAAAACCATCTCCCACATCCCACCACCAGCTCTCAGACTCACCAATTTTAGGGTGATCCGTTTCACCTCGATAGGAGCAAAATCGAGGGGTTATGAGCGCTCCCTAGGCAGACGGCGAGCCTGTTTTCGGGAATAATCGCCTCTATGTCAAGCGCCGTAGCACACAATAAAATCTCTCGTCCGAATGCTGTAGCGGTAGGAACAATCGTCTGGCTTTCTAGTGAGCTGATGTTTTTTGCCGCACTCTTTGCGATGTACTTCACCATCCGCGCTGTGCAAGGACCCGAGATTTGGGCAGAGTCAACTCATCTGCTGAGCATTCCATTTTCTTCCTTCAACACAACCGTTTTGGTTCTCTCATCAGTTACCTGCCAATTTGGCGTTTTTGCTGCTGAGCGTTTTCAGAACCATCGCACTGGAAAGTTGTACCAAGTAAATAAGTGGGGAATGCGCGAATGGTTTGCCACAACTTTCTTGATGGGATCATTCTTTATAGCAGGTCAAATTTATGAGTATGCACTCTTAGTCTCTGAGGGTCTTGCACTTTCTACCAATGCATATAGCTCCGTTTTTTACATCACTACCGGTTTCCACGGCTTGCACGTAACGGGAGGCCTCATCGCCTTCTTGATCGTGATGATCCGTGTTTCAAAGGCTCGCAGATTTACTCACCAGCAAGCGACTACCGCAATTGTCGTTTCGTATTACTGGCACTTCGTCGACGTTGTTTGGATCGCACTATTTGCTGCGATTTACCTGATTAAGTAGTAAGGAATATAAGTGAAGCGTCTATCCCGCTACCGTCGCCACAAGGCGGTTGGTCCGTCTTTGTTAATCTTTGCGTTACTCGCAATTGGTACAACATTTAGCGTTGCTAGTGCGACAACTACTGTGCAGACAACTACAGCAGATCGGTCAGCCCTTATCGAAGAAGGTCGTCAGATCTTCTTAAAGGGATGTTCCTCTTGTCATGGACTTAACTCTGAAGGCGGAGCAATAGCTCCATCGCTAGTAGGTGTTGGTGCTGCATCTGTAGATTTCCAAGTAGGTACTGGTCGTATGCCGATGGCAGATATGAGCACACAGGCAATGCGAAAAGAGCCTTTGTACACACCAGAAGAGACAGCGGCCCTTGCTGCTTATGTGGCCTCACTTGCACCAGGACCTGAAATTCCAACGGAAGAACAGTTGAATTATGAACGTGATGGAAGCACAGCTGAGGGCGGAGAGCTTTTTCGCAATAACTGCGCGATGTGCCACAACTTTGCCGGACAAGGTGGCGCGCTTACACAGGGAAAGTACGCGCCAACCTTGATGGGTATTGAACCAAAACACATTTACGAAGCTATGGTCACTGGGCCACAGGCGATGCCCGTGTTCAGTGACAAGACAATCACACCTGAAGAGAAGTTATCGATTATCAAGTGGATCAAGCATGCAGAGTCTGAACCAAATCTGGGCGGTGCATCCCTTGGTCGCGTAGGTCCTGTCACTGAAGGTTTACTTGCATGGACATTTGGTCTGGGAATTCTTATCGGTGTTGCTGTGTGGCTAGCGATGAAGGCGAGATAAATGATGTCTAATGAAATCGAAGCTATAAAAGATCCGGGCCTTCCAGCTCATGTGCATCGCAAAGCTGATCATGATCCTATAGCAGCACGTCGCGCGGAGCGACAAGTTGCTTCGATGTTTATGATCTCTGCACTTGGAACGGTTCTTCTCGTTGCATCATTTTTTATTCCAGAAGATGTCTTTATCTTTGTTCCGGTAATGGGTGATCAAAATGCACATCAACTAGGTCTTGGCTTGGGAATGGCGATCTCCTTGTTCTTCATCGGAATGGGAGCCATCCATTGGGCAAAAACCTTGATGCCGGACCAAGAGGTAATTGCACATCGCCATGAATTTAGATCACCAGATGAGGATCGCAAAGAGTTTGTAGCAGCCATTAAGGATGGCGCACAGGCATCGGGGTTGGGAAGACGTTCACTCATCAAAAGATCTTTAGGTGCTGCCCTTGGTCTTTCAGCAATCTCACCACTCTTGCTACTACGTGATCTAGGCCCGCTTCCAGGAAATGATTTGAAGGAAACCTCTTGGAAATCTGGGACATACCTTGTTACAGATCCCGGCGATCGCAGAATTCGCGCCTCAGATCTTGAGGTTGGTGCGGTGGCACAGGTTTTGCCTGAGACTGATGATCCTGAGCATCGCAAGCTCAATGACATCGCTAAGGATGCTCTTCTACTTATTCGCTTGCGCCCTGAAGAGTTTAACTTGGATGCAGAAAGGTTGAGCTGGACTCATGAAGGCATTATTGCTTTCTCTAAGATCTGCTCACATATGGGTTGTGCTGTTGCCTTGTATGAACAAACAACCAAGCATCTGCTCTGCCCTTGCCATCAATCCACCTTTGATGTGACTCGTGCCGCCAAGGTTATTTTTGGACCTGCGGCTCGACCACTTCCGCAGTTAAATATCACAGTGGATGATGAGGGTTACCTAGTAGCCCGCACGCCATTTACCGAACCAGTTGGACCTAGCTTTTGGGGGCGCATCTCTTCATGACAACTGAACAGAAATTAGGACAGGTCGCTAACTATGTAGATGAGCGAACTGGTGCTGCGGCGTGGATGAAAAAGAACCTACAAAAGGTGTTTCCAGACCACTGGTCTTTCCTCTTAGGTGAAGTCGCTCTGTACTCATTCATCATCCTGCTTTTATCTGGAACATATCTAACCTTTTGGTTTGATCCTTCAGCACGTGAAGTTATCTATGAAGGTAGCTACGAACCTCTCGAGGGTGTTCAAATGTCTGCAGCGTATGCATCAACATTGCACATCTCATTTGAGGTGCGCGGTGGATTATTGATGCGCCAAATTCACCACTGGGCAGCGCTGATTTTTATGGCTGCAATTGTTGCTCACTTAATGCGGGTTTTCTTTACAGGTGCATTCCGCAAGCCTCGTGAAGGTAACTGGATCATCGGAGTTGGACTTCTAACCCTTGGAATTGTTGAAGGTTTCCTCGGATACTCATTGCCAGATGATTTGCTGTCAGGCACAGGAATTAGAATTGCAGAGGCAATTATTCAAGCCATCCCTGTTGTGGGCTCCTATCTTTCCTACTTTGCCTTTGGCGGAGCCTTCCCTGGCGAAGCCTTCATCCCACGTATCTATACGGTGCATGTGCTGCTCTTACCTGGAGCTTTCTTAGCACTTATTACTGCGCACTTAATGATGGTTTGGTACCAGAAGCACACGCAGTTCCCTGGTCCAGGTCGCACAGAAAAGAATGTCGTTGGATATCCATTGATGCCTGTGTACATGGCTAAGGCTGGAGGATTCTTCTTCATCGTTTTTGGAGTCATTGCATTTATCTCAGCTGTTGCATCAATCAATCCGATCTGGCTTTATGGTCCTTATACACCTGGCCAAATTTCGGCGGGATCTCAACCAGACTGGTACATGGGTTGGCTGGATGGATTAGTTCGAATGTCTCCCCCAATTGAAACCTACTTCTTTGGTTACACCGTTTCGTGGAATATTTTGATTCCTGGATTGATCGTTCCTGGAATCTTGTTTACTGGAATGGCTCTATATCCATTCATTGAAAGCTGGATTACTGGCGATAAGCGTGAACACCATCTTCTAGATCGTCCACGTAACGCTCCAAACCGCACCGCACTTGGTGCGATGTCAATTACCTTCATGATTGTTGCGTTGATTAACGGTGGAAACGATCTGATCGCAACTCACTTTGATTTATCAATTAATCAAATCATGTGGGGAACGAGATTTGGAATCTTTATTCTTCCGCCACTTGCCTTTGTTAT
>CAXNDW010000026.1:0-11859 GCA_964201405.1 Candidatus Planktophila sp. | reverse complement strand
GCAGATGATTTGATGCAGCGTGCAGATAATGCGATGTATTCAGCTAAGCGCCAGGCATTGGGGGTTTGTCAGCTTTAATCTCTTGTAATCGCGCAAGTGCTTCATGGCGCTCAACTGCATGATCAACAATTCTTTCAGGGTAGCCCTTGCTGTATCCATCAAGAAATAGCCATGGCTCATGGATCTCGGAGGCAGATAAGTGGGCTAATTCGGGAACATATCTGCGGATGTAATCGCCGTTTTCATCAAAACGTCTGCCTTGTTCGATGGGATTAAACACTCGGTAATAAGGCGATGCATCTGTTCCAGTTCCAGCTGTCCATTGCCACCCATGCGCATTAGATGCAACATCGTAATCAACTAAATGCTCTGCAAAAAAACGTTCCCCTAATTGCCATTCCAGGTGTAGATCTTTGACTAAAAATGAGGCAACAACCATACGAGTTCTGTTGTGCATCCATCCTTCAAGAATCAGTTGTCGCATTGCAGCATCTACAAATGGATATCCAGTTTTACCTTCACGCCAAGCTTTAAATTGCGCGCCCGGCTTGTCATATCTCATTTGAGCAAATTTTGGAGAGTAGTACTCGACATCGGTCATTGGGTTGTTAAACAAAACATCGGCGTAAAACTCACGCCAAGCAATCTCTTTTCTAAAGGTGTCATGAGCTTTACTTTCACTTAAACCCACAAGCAATGTTCGCGGATGGATCTCACCGAATTTTAGATAGGAGCTCATCTTTGAAGTTCCATCAATTGCTGCAAGGTTTCTATTCTCGTCATACGAATCCAGAGCTTTGTTGGTGAACTCTTTAAATCGCTTTAACGCTGCAGCTTCTCCGGGCTGAATGACCGAAACCCCATCAGGCATAGGAAAATCAGGAAAGGCTCGGTACTCAGATGTTGGCTCAACACAATTGAACTTCTTAGGTGTAACCGCTGGTGCACGCCAACCATGTGTGCGCCATGCCTTATAGAAAGGTGTGTACACCTTGTATGGGGTTGCATCAGAAGGCTTTAGTACCCGCCCCGGCGCAACCGCATATGGACTACCGGTTCGAATCAGAGTAATTCCAGAGGCCTCAACCCGTGCATCTCGTGCAGCGCCATACCTTTCAAACTCTGCAGAGATATGAACCTGCTCAACTGAATACTTCTTAATCAAGGTTTTAAGAACCTCTACTTGATCACCCTCAATGATGTGAAGTTTATTTCCAAGAGACTCATCTAAGAGTCGAAGAGATTGACCCATATACGCCAATAACTTTGATCCAGCCTCTTTGATCTGTTGTTTATCCAAGATAAAGAGAGGAATTATCTGATCAGATGATTCAATCGCCGCCAACAGCGCTGGATGATCATTAATGCGAAGGTCACGACGAAACCAGATAATTGATGTTTTCGGCGATGACATGGGATGATTAAATCACCATGCAAGAGATTAAGCGCTTCCAAATCCGAGGAGTTCCGGGCGAGGTTATACGTACCCGTTTTGAGGATCGAACCGTCGACTACTGGACGCCCCGCGGCGGAAGTGAGCATCTGCTTATCGCACATGATGGTCAAAATGTCTTTGATGGAACTACCAGTACCCATCGGCGACAGACCTGGAAGATGGCGCAATCGGCCATTGATGTAGCAAATGAGCATGGAATCAAACCCCCGGCAATTATTGGTGTGTGGCACAGCTCCACCAAAGAGAATCCATGGGGGCGAGCAAAAGACTTAGCGCCGGAAAAATTCTTTTCAGCTGAAGCATATGTCGATCCACGGTGGGCGATTAAAGATCCAACAATTGTTTTGCACTCCGATTCGTACTTACATCAAATTTTCAATGAGATCGTGCCTGCAATTTATGGGGAGCACTCCCCTGAAAAAACCGCAGTTATTGGCTCAAGCATGGGTGGTTTAGCGACTTTGTACGCGGCGATTCAGCATCCAGATAAGTTCAGAACAGCCCTAGCCTTATCACCGCATTGGGTGATTAGCGATGAGAATTTTGCACGTTCAATGGTTGAGGCCTTGCCCCTGAATCACAAAATCTGGATGAGCCGAGGCGATAAGGGTTTAGACAAAGAGTATGTGCCGCTACAAAACTTTGTTGACTCCTTAATGCGCAAACGTGGATTTACACATAACTTCCAATCAAAGGTTTACAAACGCAGCGGCCACAATGAAAGATCCTGGGCTAAATACCTACACGAGCCCCTTAGATTCTGGCTTAACGCTTAAGCTCCCATATTGCTTGGGTTGCATCCTTAGACTTAATTACAAACTTAGAACCTGTTACAGCTTTTCCATATAGTGTTTTTGTGACATGTAAACCTAAGGATGAAATATCAATCTTTGCAGTAACGCCCTTGCGAGAGACAAATACCAGAATAGACTCTTCCTTTGATTCGCGAAGATAGAGAATAAAGTCCTTTTCCGATGCGATCCATCGCAGGCCTCCATTGATTAATGCATCATGGCTCTTGCGAATAGAGATTAGTTGCTTCACATTCTCCATAAAGGCATGGTCCCATTGTGAGCGATCTTCCCAATTTATTGTGCGTCGCCCATCTTCTCCCCAGGAACCTTCTAGACCTATTTCATCCCCGGCAAAAATTGATGGCACACCTGGATATGTAAGGACCATGGTCATTGCAGAAAGATGAGAGGCGACATCACCTTTCACAACTGTGCGGAATCGAGCGGTGTCATGACTATCCAGAAGCACCATGCTTGCAGTAACGCTTCTCCATGGCACAGAAGCGTTGAACTGCTTCATGCTGTTAATCAGTTGCTGGCCTGAAATTTGTGGCATCGCAAATGGCAGGCCTTGAAAGCCGCCACCAATATCCGAGTTTCGATTGAGCCAGTTCCATACTGGACGCATAAAACCTTGATAATTCATCGCTCCATGCCATCCAAGGCCGTTGAGATCGCTGGCTACAAAATCACCATTTTCTGCAACTAGCCAGGCATCTGGATTTGTTTCATCCATCGCCTTACGAATGCCCTGCATCACTTCATCATGTAAATCATCTGCGCCTAGTCGTCCTGTCATGTTTCCGACATCAATACGCCAACCAGACATTCCATACTGTGGCGAAATCCATTTGCGGACAATGGAGTTTTTGCTTTTATACATCTCATTCTTGAGAGCTGTCGAATTGAAATTGAGTTTTGGTAGAGATGCTAGACCCCACCAACCAACATAGCCATGCTTAACTGTTTTGTCCCAATAAAAATAGGATCGCTCCTTTGCGGTTTTACTCTTCTTTGCTTTTGCAAGCCATGGATGTCCAGCTCCACAGTGATTAGAGGTTAAATCCCCCATAATTCGAATTCCTAATGTGTTGGCCTTCTTAACAAGAGAAAAGAGCGCTTTGTTTCCCCCAAGAATTGGATCAACCTCTGTAAAGCTACTAGCGTCATATCGATGATTGGATCGAGATGAAAAAAATGGAGTGAAGTAAATTCCGGTAACACCCAAATTGTGAATATGATCTAAATGCTCTTCGACTCCAGGAATATCGCCGCCATATAGCTCGCTGCCGGTGAACTCTCCACGACCTCTTGGGAGCTCATTCCAGTCGCGAGGGTGCGCCCAATCCGGAATTGGATAGGTGTTACCTGACTTTGCAAAGCGATCTGGAAAGATTTGGTAAAAGACAGAAGACTTAATCCATTCAGGATTAGCCGGCACCGCCACAATTTGAAAGTCATTGTTTGTATGAACATCATGATCAGTTAATCCAAAGGCGTTGAGCCAGTCGTACTTATCTCGAGAGACGAAGACAAAGCGGTACAAGGTGTGGGTGTTGATGATTGGAACCTCAACTTGATACCAATCTTCCAAGGCACCCTTTGAACCCAAAGCCATCTCATAGCTACGTGGTTCACCATCTTCGTAGATCCGAATAAAAGCCTTTTCAAAGCTGTAGGCATGAGGGACTCGAACCTTGAGAAGTATTGTGTCGCCGATTTGTGGAGCGCTATTGCTTACATAGAGCTCACTTCCGTCATGGTGTGGAAATAGTGAGATTGGTGATTGGGAAAACAAAGCTTTCTCCTTTCGAATTACGTGCAGTTGCTTTTAACTGAATTTTCTTCTTCGGGAAATCTAGTGGGTCGATAAATATCGAATACGGGGCACCTGTATCTACGCCCTGAGAAACCCACCGTGTGCTTCCAGCTTTTCTGGCAAAAAACTCCACCGATAAAAAGTCCTTTGAGCTTATTCCTGCCTTGACCTTGTAAAAGCCAGTTAAATCATCGACAGAGGTACTTAGCTTTGTGTGCTTAGTTGCAAATTGGTTAATAGCACTGTTGGCCTTCAGAACAATCGTGGACAGAGCAGGCACAGTAAAACTCACCTTGTTTTGATTGACACTTACATCAGTGGTGCCAAGGATTTGAGTCCATTCCGCACCTGAGGTAGCGGTAGAAACTTCTACAATCTCATCAGTGTCCGAATTATTAAAAGCAACTAAGTACTCTCTATTCTCGGCGACATCTTTCTTTGAGATAACGTACAAAGCGTACTTTGAGTATCTCTCAAGCATTGGCCCATTTGCTAAGGCTGGATTATCTCTTCGAATCTCTGCTAACTTGATCAAGTAATTAGCAACCGGACTCTGGCTAGTTGCTGTAAATGCATCGCCATTTCCAATTGGTGAACCTCCGATGCGTGGTTCATTTCGCCATAATTCGATATCGGTTGCGAACATATCTTGACGAGCAAATTGATCCTTACCAGAGCTTGAACCAGTCATACCTACTTCATCTCCGTAATACACGACTGGAATGCCACGTGAAAAATACATCAGTGCGTTCGCTAGATTGGTTCTCGGTAATAACTGCCCTGCGGGCTGAATACGCTTATTTGCAATAATGTAACCAGCTCGCCCAACATCATGATTCCCAAGAAATGTCACCAAATTACTAGCTGATGATTGTGCGCTGGTGTAGTAATCATCATTTTCAAACAGTGCGGTCATTACTGGTGCATTGGAATATCCCGCAGCGTACTCTGTTGCTTTTGCTTGAAATGGAAAATCTAAAACAGTTTGAATCTTGTTTTGCCTTACATAGGTCATCAGATTTAATGTGCTGTAGTCAAAAACTTCGCCAAAGACAGTAAAGTCCTTAATCCCTGATTTCTTAGCTGTTGCCTGTATCAATGGAGACCAATTCTTAAAAAAGTTATCGTCAACGTGTCGTGCAGTATCTACTCTAAATCCCTCAATCCCATACTTTGTAATCCATTTCCCATAGACATCTGCCCAGCCCTTGTAAACAACAGGTTTTTCCGTAGCAAGATCATCTAGTCCGTAGAAATCTCCGAGTTTGGTGCAGTTTCCAACCCCCCAACATCTGCCCACATCTCCAACATTGTGATAATTGCTTATGTCATTGAGCCATGCCGGATTCTTTAAATTCTTTGACTCTGCCGGGATGTAGGCTTCATTTCCACGATACTTGATGATATCGCCCGTGTGGTTTGTGACAACATCTAGAATTATTTTCAACCCTAATTTTTTCGCACATTTAGAGAATTCGAGCATGTCGGCGTTTGTACCTAAGTGTGGATCTACATTGAGAAAATCGACTCCCCAATATCCATGGTAACCAGAGCCATTACCAATTGCTTCTTGCTGTGTCACGACTGGTGTGAGCCAGACAGCAGTAAATCCCAGCGACTTTATTCTGGCCAAACCGTCATCGCCTGCTTCACATGTTCCAGTTAAACCTTTAAGGTCGCCACCATGGTAGAACGCTGTTAGTGATGTGTTAAAACCACCATTATTGTTGTTCTTCTTATCCCCATCTTTATACCTGTCAGGCATTACAAAATAGATCAGATCTTGTGAAAGCCCAACTTTTGGCGAGGGTACATTTGCGCCAAATGAGATCGTTGATAGAGACAGAAATGCAAAAACAAATAGAGCAAATATGCTCTTTCGTTTCACCTTTATCCCTTTACAGATCCGGCGGTAAGACCGTTCACAATGTATTTTTGTAGGGACAAGAAGATAATAACGATTGGAATTGAAGCAAGGATTGATCCGGCGGCAAAGGCACCCCAATTACTTGCATACTGTCCACCGATAAACTGTTGCAAGCCAACAGCGACGGTTCGTCCACTCATTTCTACCAAGAATAATCGCGCAACAATGAACTCATTGAAGGTTCCAATAAAACTTAGCAAACAAACAACAGCCAATACTGGCGTTGCTAGAGGAATAAAGATCAACCAATAGGTTTGAACGGGACTTGCGCCATCAATCTTTGCCGCTTCATCTAGCTCGGCTGGAATTGAGTCCACAAAGCCTTTTAGAAGCCAGATATTGACGCCCATAGATCCGCCTAGATAGACAAGAATCAAACCTGCTTGAGTACCTAGACCAATACCTGGCGCGAATGAGTAAACACGTTCCATGATTACATACACCGCTGAGAGTGCCAAAATAGATGGGAACATCTGGACAAGAAGCAGTAATTGAATGCCGAATTTCTTACCCTTGAACTTCAAACGGCTAAATGCGAAAGCTGAAGCTGCACCAATTACTACCGAACTAATTGCAACGACTGACGAGATAATAAGTGAGTTCTTTACCCAGGACAAAAATGGAATCAACGGTGAATTAAAGAGCAGTTTGTAGTTTTCGAAAGATATATCCCGTGGCACAAAAGAGGTGAGCTGAAGACTTCCACTTGGGTTAAAGGAGGAAAGCACAACTAGATAAAGCGGGAACAAAGCAAAAACACACATGATTATTGCGAATGTGTGACGCCACAAATTCTCTCTCAGCCATTTGGTCATCCGAAGGTCTCCATTACTTTTGATTTACGTAGGCCATAGAAGGAAATTGAAGCTACGAGGAAGAAAATCAGGACTGAAATTGCGCTAGCAAGTCCAAAGTCCAGAATATTTCTGCCAAATGCAATTTGGTAGGTGTAGCTGATCAAAATATCTGTAGCTCCTGCGATCTCACCATCTAAGGTGTTTCGTGGACCACCACCTGTCAAAAGGTAGATCAAATTGAAATTATTAAAATTAAATGCAAAAGATGCAATGAGAAGAGGAGATAAAATCTGGAGTAACAATGGAAGAGTGATTCTTCTAAATACTTGTCGTGGATTTGCACCATCGATTGCTGCAGCTTCTAGAAGCTCCGACGGAATCGCTTGCAGAGAACCGGAGCAAATCAGGTAAAAATAAGGAAAACCTAACCACAGATTTACGAGTAGCACCGCTGCGCGAGCGAAGTTAGCACTAGAAAACCAAGCTATATCAGTATTCAAAATATTGTTGATCGCGCCAAACTCTGTGTTAAACATTCCAGCCCAAATCAAAATACTCATGATGCTCGGCATTGCATACGGCAAAATTAAGATAGAACGATAAATACGCCGCCCACGCATCTTGCGGTTAAGCGCCAAAGCCAACAAAAGACCAAAGGCAAAGGTGCTTAAGACTGTTAATGAAGCAAAAATCATTGTCCAAATAAAGACCTTGATGAGTGGCGTTCGCACTTGCTCGTCGGTTACCAGCCTTTTGTAGTTTTCAAACCATACGGGAGCTCGCCAACCTGGTGTCAAAATTGTTTCCGGGGATCCTTCAAGAACGAAGTTACCTCTTTTGTTATCAACATAGGTCTCCCCAGTTTGAAGATTCTTCATCGTGTCAGATTCTGCATCGTAAGCCAGAGTCTGTCTAAAGACAGCACCTACTCCTTGTGCTTCGATGACAATGTAATAACCATCTAAGTATTTGTATCTAATTTTAGTGTAAGCATCACTTCTTGCCAGTACTTCGGCAGACAGCTCAGTAAAGCCAGGCGCAGTTGTTGCAACGCCATATTCATTAATGCTCAATTGGTCTGCATTCAGAGCGGTCAATTCATCTTGAGTTGAAATAAAGAAATTTTGATTTGCAATATCTGAAACCAAAATCGCTTCGCTTCCGTCTGAAACCTTTCCTGAGACTAGATCAAAAGTAGTTTGATTTGCATCTGGTTCAACACCACGGACTAAAACCTGCTCAATCGCAGCATCCTTGGAAATATAGTTTCCTGTTTGGTAATTAAAGGTAGACATCAAAACTGTAAAAAGTATTGGAGCGATGACAAATGCAACAAAGAGAAGAATTCCTGGTACGAAGAATTTAAGAGGTATTGAGATTTTTGTGAAATAAGTAAAATTCAGAGCCACGATTGCAATAACTAGGAATACACCGATCGCGATTTCACCAATGGCAACTGCGCTCTGAGCTAATAAGCTCAGAATTGCTGTCACGCCTGCGAGGATTATGATCTTGAGGATTAATGCAAACTTACCTCGAAAAATACTGCTCACTTTTTACCGCTTCCTTATTTCTTAATTCTGCAGATTGTGAAAGTAGTAGCGTGGGCGGGATTAAATCCCGCCCACGCTATTGAACTTTTAGACTGTGAAAGTTTTAACCTCTAACTTTCATTCTCTAAGAAAAATCTCTTAGAGGTCAGCCTTTCCTGCTGCGACGTTTGCCTTCCAAATTGCAGCAAGCTTCTTAGCTTCTACAAGTGGATTCTTTCCGTCAACCAAGACTGCAGTCCAATAAGCTGGAGCTGAATCCCAGTAGTTTGCTCCGCCAGCATTAGTGTTCAAGAACGCACCAATCTGTGGGATTGAGGAGAGGCTTGCAGCCGCTCCCATAGCCTTCTGGCCACCTAGTACGAGCTGGCTCTTTTGAGCGCCCTTCTCGGCTGGTGGACGTCCTTCTTCTGCTTGGTAAGCAACTTGACCCTTAGTTGATGCAAAGAAGTTAGTTAGAAGTGACTTTGCTGGAACAGCTACTCCATGTGCTTCTGCATATGTTGTAAGGAATGCACCGCTAACAGATCCAAACATCTTGCCGTAAGTTCCTGCCTTTACACCTGGAACAGGCTGAATGTTCATATCGAAGCCAGCTTCTGCGAATGTACGCCAGTGCCAGTTACCAATAATTGCAAATGGAACCTTGCCAGCTAGGAAGTTATCCTGGCAACCAGTGTCAGTTGCTGGCCAGAAGCCATTGCTCTTACCCTTCTTATCAAGAAGTAATGTTCTTACATTCTTAGCAAATACTGCTGGATCAAAGCTCTTATTGAAGTTAACAGTTCCATTAGCGTTCATCTGGTAAGGCTCTGCACCAAGTGCTGAGAATCCTGAAAGAGCGCCCCATGACATTCCACCACCAGCAACACAGAGACCAGCCTTTAGGCCCTTCTTTGTCTTGTTATCGAGGTAGTACTTAACCATCTCACCGTAAGTCTTTGGTGCTGACTTTACAAGCTTTGTGTTGTAAACCATTCCAACATTGTTCACATCTACTGGAACGCCGTAAAGCTTTCCACCGAATGAGAGATCAAAGAATTGGCTTGGTGTGAACTGTGCCTTCTGCGCTGCAGTCAAAACTACAGGAGCAAGCTTTCCGCTCTTTGCTAGAGCCGGAACCCAGTCGTTACCTGCAACGAAAATATCTGGACCAGTTGTGCCTGATGCCTTATCTAAAGCATCCTTTAGAGCGTCATAGCTTGAGAAAGTTACAACCTTAATTGTGCTTCCTGGAACCCAGTCACTCTTCTTTGCAAAAACTTTAGTTAGGTTTGGTCCGCGAGTTTCATCGGCCCAAATCAGAATTTCACTTGCGGCTTGAGCAGGAACAATTGTCACGCCAGCGGCAAGTGACATTGTTGCAGCAAGAGCAAGACCCTTAAGTAGTCTGTTCTTCACTTAATTGTTCTCCTTTAAGATCTGGAAGCCTCTTCTTGGGGGTGCAGGCTTCCTAGTGACCTCATCCCACCCCTATTGCGCCTCATTTGCAAGAAACTTCACCTAAATAGAGGGGGTTTGAGGTCGTTTTTATTGAATTGTTATAAAGACTTTGGCTTGCATAGCGGTTTGCAGTGAAGCCCTTTTGGGGTGCGTTGGGTGGCAATCTGGGGTTCGATAGGGGTATGGCTGAAGAGATCGTGACCCGCGAAGAGATTCGAGCGATGCGTCGCTCCTACAGCGATGCAGGTTTAGAGACACTTCCGGAAAACCCTTTCGAAGCTTTTGCATCGTGGTTAAAGGATGCCCATGAAAATCCAGTAATTGTTGAAGCAAATGCAATGGTGCTTTCAACTGTTACTGCAGATTCACAAATCAATACCCGAACAGTTTTGTTAAAAGATATTTCAGATGGTGGATTTACTTTCTTTACAAATTACCAATCTCGCAAAGCCCATGGAATTGAATTGAATCCAAATGTCTCCTTGCTCTTTCCCTGGTTTGCAATGGAACGACAAGTTTCAATTAGTGGGGTTGCTGAAAAAGTTTCAACTCAAGAATCAGATGAGTACTTTGCAACGAGGCCCTGGGGTTCACAGATCGGTGCCTGGGCAAGTGCTCAATCCTCCCAGCTGGCATCGCGTGCAGAGTTGGAACAACGCTTTGAGGGTGCTTCACAAAAATGGCCAGAGGGAACAGTCGTTCCACGACCTGCACATTGGGGCGGATACCGGGTAAATCCGCTGAATATCGAGTTTTGGCAGGGCAGATACTCGCGATTACATGATCGATTGCGTTATGAGAGGAGTACCACTGACGGTGATTGGGAACTCTCTCGCTACTACCCGTAGTCTTACCCCATGAGCATCATCATTCCTTCAGAGATAAAGCCAGTAGATGGCCGCTTTGGTTGCGGTCCTTCAAAGATTCGCCCCGAAGCACTCGCTGCATTATCGGCAAGTGGAAACTCAATTTTAGGAACATCGCACCGTCAAAAGCCGGTGAAGAATGTTGTGAAACGAGTACGTGAAGGCCTTACATCTCTCTTCAATCTTCCAGATGGATATGAGGTTGTTCTTGGAAATGGTGGTTCGACAGCGTTTTGGGATATCGCAACTTTTGGGCTCATTGAAGAGCGTTCTCAGCACCTTGTATTTGGTGAGTTCTCGTCAAAGTTTGCTGCCGCTTCAAAGGAGGCTCCATTTTTAGGTGAGCCAACTGTTATTAAATCTGAACCAGGTTCACACCCAGTTGCAACCGCCGAAGCTGGAATCGATGTTTACGCACTGACACATAATGAAACAAGCACAGGTGTTGCAATGCCGATTCTGCGTCCTGCAGGTACCGATGGCGCACTTGTTCTAGTTGATGCAACATCAGCTGCTGGTGGATTAATGGTTGATGCAAAAGAGTTTGATACCTATTACTTCGCTCCACAAAAGTCTTTTGCTTCAGATGGCGGTCTCTGGATCGCGATCATGTCCCCCGCTGCGATTGCTCGTGCAGAGAAGATCAAGGCCAGTGGCCGTTGGGTTCCAGCATTTTTTGATTTGGGTATTGCAATTGAAAACTCACGACTAGATCAGACATACAACACACCTGCGCTAGTTACATTGATGCTTCTTGCAGAACAAATTGAGTGGATGAACGCTAATGGTGGTCTTTCATTTGCTGCAGGTCGTAGCGCAAGCTCATCAGAAATTTTGTACTCATGGGCAGAAAAGACCACCTACACAACACCATTTGTAACTGATGCAGCCATGCGTTCAAAGGTAGTTGGAACAATCAACTTTGATGATGCAATTGATGCAACTAAAATTGCCGCGGTACTTCGCGAGAATGGGATAGTTGATACCGAGCCTTACCGAAAGCTGGGCAAGAATCAGCTGCGTATCGGTATGTTCCCGGCGGTTGATCCAGGCGATGTTGAAGCACTTACTAAGTGCATTGACCACGTTGTTGCTGCTCTGTAATGAGTAAGAACTTTCACCGCGATCGTTTCTTCTGGGTAGTAGCGGTTCAAACCGCTGTTGTTAACTTCTATCTTGGTGGCTTTGGCCCTGCCCAGTCCTTGCT
>CAXNDW010000025.1:0-12186 GCA_964201405.1 Candidatus Planktophila sp. | reverse complement strand
TCCTGTTTTGCCTTTAACTCCGCAGCGGCTTTGAGCTCTGCTTCCTGCATTGCTTTCAACTCTGCAGCTGCCCTTAGGTCAGCTTCTTCCTTGGCTTTGAGCTCTGCAGCAGCCTTTGCATCTGCCTCTTGCTTGGCTTTGAGTTCTGCAGCAGCCCTTAGGTCAGCTTCTTCCTTGGCTTTGAGTTCTGCAGCAGCCTTTGCTTCTGCTTCCTGCTTGGCTTTGAGTTCTGCAGCAGCCTTCGCATCTGCTTCCTGCTTGGCTTTGAGTTCTGCAGCAGCCTTTGCATCTGCTTCCTGCTTGGCTTTGAGGTCGGTTAGCGTTCGATCATTTAGCTCAATATTTTCAAGCCATTGCCAGCCCCAAGAATCATAAAGAAATATTCCGACTAAGCACTTCGTTTTTGAACTAACAAAATATCCAGGAACTCCACGGGGTTGGCCAAAGCTTGATATAACCCTGATTGCAAATTTCTCAGAAATTCTCAAACTGTCATCAACTTTGCAGGAAATAGAGTCATATGGTGCCACTCGAATTTGACGCCAATCGTAAACCACCGCAGGGTTACTCAATATTCCATTTGTGAAATCAGTTTGGCTCGGACATCCAAATAAATGACCTTCAGGAAAAAGATACAGGCCTGCTACGCCTTTGTTGGAGTAGCACTCTTTTATTCCTCCTTCATTAAAAAGTTTAAACCAATTTCGAATATCAATGATTGAACGATTTAGCTGATCAACTTCCTTAAATGTTGGAAACAAGCTAGGGAATTGTTTGACATACAAATCTTGAGTTGTATTTTTCCACTTTGTAGTATCCATATACTGATAATTAATTGCTTTTGAGTAAATCGTCGCCGAAGTGCAACCCTTCTTCTCAATGAATACCGAATATCTCAAGTGGCTTATAGCTCTAGCCATTCCTTGCATTCGGTCAACAACTAAAGCCTGGGACTTCATATCCTCAGGTTTACCGATAATTTGTGTGTCTTGGAAAGTGGTCCCATCTGAGGAGCTCTGAAGTGTCCACTTTGCAATTACTTCGAATTTATCAACTTCAGATATTTTCTCTAATGCACCGCTAGCGTTACCGTTTGCCAGTTTAGTAACATCAACAAGTGAATTAGCATCCCATTTATCAGGGCAGGACTTTGGAAATCCTTTGGTGACTACAGGGGATGAGGTGCTGAAAGTTCTTGCAAATATAGGTAGGTATGAATACTTGATATCTACCAACAGCCGGGCACCGACCCTATTGGGGTCACTCTTATAGTTAAACCCCCAGTGGTAAACCGTATTTGCATCCTTAAAGTTAGAGGCTGCATAAGAAGAGTTGTACTGATCAAAGACAGTTTTGTTAGTCATCAGATTTTTCTGAATTAAAGTTAATTCCTCCACGGAGGGTAAAAACCAATCTGTAGAACCACCTATGACGGCTTCATCGGCTGCAAACGCTAAATAAGTAATCTTACATCCAGTATTTGTAGCTATATCATTCACAATATTCCGCGTTGCAACATTATCGTAGAAATAGAAACTCTGTGGACCGGATATGAATAGATCTCCAGTATTGACAATTACACTTGTCAATTTTCCTGCGCACATAATTGGAAGTATTGGTGTTTCTATGCCTGTTGGAAAACCTTGAAGATTGTGGGGAGTTTTTAACTCAACGGTCACCTTGCAGTTTGAAGCCTTGCAATCTGTCGAATCTTTAGAGATCCGCGAGATGTCCCAGCCACGTCCATGTGTTGAAACAATCTTCTCTGTATTGGAAGTACCACTTCCGATCTTCCACGAAAGATCAACAAGGGTTTTTGCATCCCGACCAAATGGAAGAGGTCGTATAGCCCCATATCCATAAGATGGAGTGGACCATTTTGGTGGGGATACTTCGAGATAATCCCAAGAGTACTCATCAAAATCATCGACATAAGCAATGTACCCACCAGATGGTCCAGTCTCACCAATCATGTAAGTGACTTTTTGGTTTGCTGTGGTTTCAGGAGCATTTATGAGGGCAAACAAAAATGCAAAAAGGGCGATCCAAGATGACTTCTTCATATTCTCATTTCTTGGCCGTAACATATTGTCAGGCTTAATCCTAGAACTCTGTTTTCATCGATTCTGTACAAAGACTAGCCAATTTAAAAGAAATTCGGTCACAAATCCACTCTTCTGGGTGCCCCCGGTCGGACTCGAACCGACACTGGAAGGATTTTAAGTCCTCTGTCTCTGCCATTGGACTACGGGGGCCACAAGCAAGTTCTGCGGAAGTTTACTTGATGAGGGGCTTTTGCAGAAACTGAGCCTAATTCACCTATGTACACGGGTTACCATGGCGCCATGGATCATCTTCAATTACTAGAAAAGTATCACTCATCTGCAATCTCATTTGTTGAAGAGGGCAGAAAGATTTCAGCTGACAACCTGACCAATTCCAAAGATGGCGAATGGTCTGCAGCCTTTGTAATTCATCACATCGCAGATGCTGAAATTCAATTTGGTGTCAGATATGCAAATGCTTTATGTGAGGACAATCCAACCATTGTTCCCTTTGATGAAGACAAGTTTCCTATTGGGTTGCAGTACGGAAAGCGCTCAGTTGCGGTATCACTTGAGGCTTTAGCGGCATCACACGCAATGAATTATGAGATTTTAAAGAACGCATCTGATGCTGATTGGAGCCGCATTTCTACACATCCTCAGCGCGGGGCTGTCACGCTCTTACAGATAGTGACTCTTTCGGCAAACCACATCGAAGGCCACATCGATCAATTAAAGAACGCAGCTGTTTAAAACTCTTTGCCTTTAAAACTAAAGATCGGTCAAAAGTCCGCCATCAATAATGAATGGCGCCCCGATTACAAATGAGGCATCGGAAGATGCTAAGAAAGTGATTCCGGCAGCAATTTCATATGGTTGAGCGGCTCTACCAAGTTTCGTTTGATCGGAATCAAATCCGAGATCTTCAAGCGGTCTGCCGATTGACAAGGCATGCGCGGTCGACATATCTGTATCTACGCCACCCACAACTACTGAATTAACTCTAATCAAATCCTTTGTGTAATCAATCGCCATTTGCCTACTTAAGGCTACGACAGCACCTTTGCTAGCTGCGTAAGCTGCCACCTTTTCCATCGTCGCAAATGCATGAACAGAGGCGACATTAATGATTGATCCGCCGCCTCTCTTGCGCAAAAAAGGTATCGCATACTTAGAAACTAAATAAACTCCCTTTAGATTGGTATCTAACACGTTGTCCCATTCATCTTCAGAGGTTTCATCCACTGATCTAAACAAGAAAGTTCCAGCATTATTAACAACAACATCAATACCGTTGTTGGCTTCTCCAATTCCAGTTACAACGGTTGCTATTTCAGAGGATTTTCTCAAGTCGCAAACGGTAAAGCTCGCCTTTAAACCAGAGCGAGCCATTTCTTTAACCCAGGCATCACCAATTTCTGCACGCAAACCTAGGCCATAAACAACCGCACCCTCTTGGGCAAACCTAGTTGCGGTTGCTTTACCGATACCTGATTCTGCTCCTGTAACAATTACAACTTGATTGTCAAACCTATTGGGGATAAACGAAGCCTTAAGTGGCATCGGTCTTAACCTTCTTTCGTTTCATGTCAACGCTAAGAGAGACTAATACAATCACCCCAGTAATTACGGTCTGCCACCACGGATCAATTCGAGATGCAACCATTCCGCTTGCTACAACTTGCATGAGCAGCAACCCTAGGAATAGTCCAATGACGGTTCCTCTTCCACCAAACAAGCTAGTACCACCGATAACTAATCCAGCTATTGCCAACAACTCCCAGCCAGAACCTAGGGTGAACCAAGCGCTATTGAAGTGCACTAAAGAGAGAAAACCAGCGAAAGCTGCACCGCACCCAGTTGCAACAAAAAGAATTAACTTAACTCGATTGGTGTTGATTCCTGCAGTTCGGGCAGCTTCTGGGTTGCTACCAACTGCAGCAATTACCTTTCCAAAATTAGTTCGATTTAAAATGAATTCACCTACGAGGATCATGAGGATGAAAATCAATATTGAGAAATACTCACCCAGTAAAGTCTCCTTGAATCCATCGTATAAATCGGGAAATTCCGCAATGCCTTTACCTTCAGAAATAAATGTCGCCAAACTTTTGCAAATAAACAACATTGCGATAGTTGCAATAAATGATGGGACTTTTCCATAGATTACGACTAGCCCGTTAAGTAAGCCAACTAAAGCTCCTACTCCTAGGGTAATTAATAATGCGACCGGAATGCTGTAACCCTGCTTGGTAACCAAGATCGCTGGTGTCAACGCACTGAGTGCTGCTGTCGCACCGATTGAGATGTCAAACTCTCCCGCAGTAATCAGTAACACCAAGAAAACTGAGGCAATCCCAACAAAAGTAATGCCTTGTACTATCGAGAGAATACTGGCGTAGTTTGCAAAAGCTGGATTCAGCGCTGTAAATATGGCAAATATAACGGCAAGGAAAATTATTCTTTTAGCAAATGGTGACAAATGAGTCGTTCTCTTCAAGTTAATGCTCATGATTGTCCAATCGCCATCATCATCAAGTCCTGCTCTTTTGTTGAATCACCTGTCATTTCGCCAACCATTGCGCCACCAGAAAAAACCAATACTCGATGAGAAAGAGCTAACAATTCGGGGAATTCGCTCGATACCAAAATAATGCCAACCCCTTGCTTTGCTAAATCGCTCACGATTCGATAAATCTCGGCTTTTGAGGCGATATCAACGCCCTTTGTTGGTTCATCAAGCATAAAAATAACTGGCTTAGCTAGTAGACCTTTGCCAATAAGAACTTTTTGCTGATTGCCACCACTCAAATTGCCAATCATTTCGAAGATGTTTTGCGGCTTCACGGCCAGAGATTGCGTGATCTCTTTTGCAACAACCTTTTCTTTCTTTTTTTGCAAGACTCCCATTTTAGTGAACTTATCCAAAATGCTAGCTGTGGAATTGGACCTGATCTCCAAATTGAAAAACAAACCTTCCAATTTTCTATCTTCCGTTACATATCCGATACCAGAACTAATCGCAGTAGGTATATCGGTCGAAGATAGTTCCTTACCCTGTAATTCGAGTTTTCCAGCTAACACTCGATTGTCACCATAAAGTGCCCGGAGAATCTCTGTTCTTCCTGAGCCTACGAGGCCTCCTAAGCCAAGAATTTCACCAGCATGTAGATCGAAAGAAAAGGCAGAAACCATTTTCTCTCCAGGCTTGCGGGGATTTTCTACAACTAAATCTCGTGCTGAGAAAATCACTTGCACATTTTTTGGCAAATCGGTCTTTGTGGGGTAAAGATCTCCTAATTTTCTACCGATCATGTCGCTCACTAATTGATTAGCGTCAAACTCTGAGCGGTCGCTTGTTCTAACGGTTTTGCCATCACGCAGAATAGAAACAGCGTCACACAGTTCAAGAATTTCTGGAAGTTTGTGGGTGATGAATACCGTTGTAAATCCACGCTTTTTCAAGTTTCTAACGATAGAAAAGAGATTTTCTATCTCATCAGAAGTAAGGCTTGAAGTTGGTTCATCCAATACCAAGACTTCTGGATCTTTATATAGAGCACTCGCAATCATGAGAATCTGCTTTTTATGCAAGCTGAGTTCAGATACAAGTTGATCAGCATTTAGGGGAATTTCATTTGCGATTAAAAACTCTTTGATTTTCTGTGCACTTTTCTTCTTGGAATAGACGCCCCTGGGATTTAACGCTAATTCAGAAAGAAGGATATTGTCCGCAACAGTAAGGCTGTCAGCCACCGTAATTTCTTGCGGAACTATTGCGATACCGCGCAATTGTGCATCTAGTGGTGAACTCATCTTCACAATCTCACCAGCGACCTTAATTTCACCTACAAATTCCCCATCAGGGTAAATTCCACTCAAAATCTTCATTAAGGTGGATTTTCCGGCACCATTTTGTCCAATTAATCCGTGAACAGTGCCAACTTTAATTTTGAGTGAAACATCATCTAATGCAATGACTGGACCAAAATTTTTGTGGATTTCTATCATTTCAAGGGCGTAAGTAGTGCTCGATAAAGTAGACATTTACATTTACCTTCCCTTATTTGACTTATAAAAGCGAGATTAACACTTAATTAAGAAGGTGAACCAAGCTACTCCTAAACAGTAGCTTGGTTCACCGTTTCATTCTTAACCTTTGTTGGTTAGTCCTTTGCTACGCGAGCATCAATTGCATCTACAACCGCGTAATAAGGCGCCAATCCATCTGCAAACACGATCGGTGTTGGCAAATCGTTAGCATATTGTGCTGGTGGGTTTCCACAGATTGCGTTAGCAACGATGTCAACCGCCATTTGATGCTCTTCATAACCTGGCTGTGCAGCAATTCCAAGAATCTTTCCGTCGCGAACGGCATCAAGATTTGGACGAGTTGCATCAGGTCCGATAGCCCAAATTGGCTTTCCAATTTGATCGGATGCGCCAGCCCATGTAACAGGGCTTCCACCAGTAGTTCCAACTGCTCCAACTAGATCTGGATTAGCTAGGGCAATAGCAACTGCCTTAGCAATCGCCTTAGGAACATCGAAGCCTTCTTCAGCTGGCTTTAGAACCTTTACATCTGGATACATCTCATTCATGCGAGCAGTGAATGAAGCTGCAACAGCATCTTCTACTGCGTTGAAGCCACCTTCAGTAACAGCAACAGTTCCCTTGCCGCCAATTTTTTCACCAATTGCATCGGCTGCATCAGCACCCCATGCCTTTGGATCGAAAGCTGCATAGGCAATTACGCCAGGATATTCCTCTGGCTTAGTTTGAACGTGTCCAACTACTACCGGAATATTCTTCGCTGCAAACTTTGCAATCAGAGCCTTTTCAACTGGATCAACGAAACCAAGTACAAGTCCGTCGGTTCCTGTTGCAAGAACTCCTTCGCCAAGAGTTACTGCCTTAGTCCAGTCAGCTTCGTCAGGTGAGACGATATCTGCGCTCTTGAATCCAAGTGCATTTGCTTGATCCAAGAAACCTTGCTGCCAAAGTCTAAGAGTTGGGTGACCCTTGAGAACTGATAAGAATGTAATTTTCTTTTCGCTCAAGTCACATGGCGCTGTCGACAAAGGTGTATAGACCTTTGAAGCCGCTGTTCCGCCAGCATCGCCAGTTGCAGCATTATCAGCTGTATCTGATGAACAGGCAGTTAACAAAAGCGCAGAAACAGAGAGCAAAGCCAATACTTTTACGGCACTACTTCCTTTATGCTTTTTGATCATTGTATGAACACTCCTCCTAGTGTAGAAGTTAGAAATAAACATCAAACTGACTGTTTACAATTAACTGTTCTCCAGTATGCTTCCTGAATGAATAATCAAAGTCAATGGCAAAGGTGAGGTAATTCATACTTTTTTGGTTTATAACAAAACGTTATTGATATAAGGCTTAGGCTAAGTGAAGGCTTGAAGCTAGTGATCACCGAATGAGTTGGGGGAATAATGGCAACTATGAGTTTGGACAGTAAAAAGAAAGTTCAGCTTTTTCAAAAAGTACCCGAACTTGGTCTTTTGATAGTTTTCGTTGGAACCTTGATTCTTTTCTCAACTTTCAATGAGTACTTTGCATCCGTAGCTAGTCTAAAAATTCTTCTAGTCACCGTTGTTTACACCGGAATTGTTTTAATTGGCCAAGCACTACTAATGATTGTTGGTGAACTCGACCTTTCAGTCGGAGCTATTGCCTCACTGGGAACAATCACCACCGGAATGATGCTTGCCGACTGGAATTTACCTTTGCCGGTCGCAATTTTACTCGGAGTCGGTATTGGTACTTTTGTCGGATTCCTAAATGGATTTATCACAGTAAAAATTGGAATTCCTGCATTTATCACAACTCTTGCCATGCTCTTTTTAGCACGAGGAATTTCATACGTCCTCAGTGGCGGTGACCCCGTTTATCCATTACCTCAAAACGCAGGAGATTTATCAAGACCCATGATTTTGGGATTTCCCTCCGTAGTCTGGATTTTTCTGATTCTCTTTATGTGCGCAGATCAATTTGTGCGTCGCAGTGTTCTTGGTCGTAAATTCTATTTAATTGGTGGTAACCAAGTTGCCGCACGACTATCTGGCATCAAAGTAGATAAAATTAAAATTGGTCTCTTCATGTTGTGCGGTGCGCTTTCAGCATTTGCTGGAATCTTGCTCATGAGTAAGTTGCAACGCTCAGATCCTGTCACTGGACTTGGTTGGGAATTGAGCGTTATTGCCGCGGCAGCTGTCGGTGGAATTAAGTTAACTGGTGGTGGCGGATCACTTACTGGAGCCTTTATTGGGCTTCTTTTCTTGCAGGTGATTTTGCAAGGGCTGGTAATGATGGGTTTAAACCCGTTCTTGCTCGAAGCGGTCGTGGGCGCTGTAATGATTATCGCTGTCTGGATTGCGACCTTAAAGAGTAAGAAGTAGCTACAAGTAAAAAGGGGGCGTACTAGATATGAAATTCGAAGTTTTTGATGAGCGGCGCTGCTCCTTAGGCGAAGGACCTACATCTAGCGGTCAACTAAATAACCATGTGATGTGGATCGATATTTTGTCTTTCAAAGTATTGTGGCGCGAAATTGATACTGGAAAAATTGGATCATTCAATACACCCGCCGAAATTGGTTTCGCCCTACCCCGTAAAAATTTAGGAGTTGTACTTGGCCACGCATCAGGTGCGACCTTGAGAAATTCTGATGGCTCTGAAACTGCATTACCAAGTTGGAACGATGCAGAGAGCGAGCCATTGAAAACTCCAGTTAGATGGAATGATGCAAAAGTAAGCCCTCATGGAGAATTGTTTGCGGGAACTATGGCATTTGATGGGGCAAAAGATGCTGGCTCGCTTTACAAGTTTTCAAAAGACGGAAAAGGTATTACAAAATTACTTTCACCCGTTTCAATTAGTAACGGCTTGGACTGGTCTCCAGATGGTTCGCACTTCTATTACATAGACACGTTAACTATGCGACTAGATAAATTCGATTACTCAGAATCTGGCATATCAAATCGTAGAACTTTGGTTGAATTTGATCAGAGTGATGGAATGCCTGATGGTGGATGCACAGATTCTGAAGGCGGAATATGGGTCGGTTTCTGGGGTGGATCGCACATCCGAAGATATGACAGCACGGGTAACAAAACGCATGAAATAAAGATGCCGGTTAAGAACGTTACCTCATGTGCATTTGCCGGAGAGAATTTAGATAAACTCATAATTACTACAGCCAGTACCGATGATTCTGACAATCCTCAATCTGGAATGACCTTCATTGGCTCACCTGGGATAACTGGAAACAAAACAGTTTTGTTTAATTAAGCTCGATTTCTAAAGACCAAGTGGCAGTGGCTTTAGGCGCTAATACTCGTATGCAATCCAATTCAGCGCACTCATCAAGACGATCTGTCTTTCCAGTTGTTGGCTCTAATGCAACCCAGGTTGCTGGCTCTCCGGTCAATGGCCATGCGCCAAAGTTGTAACAAATACCTAGAAAGGGCGTATCTGACGGTGAGAATTTCATAATCAAAGATCTACCGGAAGATAGTTTTTTCAGAGTTACTAGTCCATCTACAGGTGAATCTAAAACCACCTTATCTGTTACAACTTTGTCCAGAGAAACTTCACTCATATCGTTGACTTGCCCGTCGGCACCTAAAACTCTTGGCCAAACATGTTCAGTTAAATGGCCTTCGTACCAATTGTCGCCATCGGCTCCAATTCGGCCGCCATATCCAAACTCTTTCGACATCTTTGGATTCCCAGTAATCTCAATTTTCATATCCTCATCAATTAGAAATAGAGGGTGCGCAGACCACATATAAGAAATATCTGTACTGCCACTGTTAAAAACCGAGTATTCCAAGATCAACTTATTGGCTTTTAGCGAAAGTTTTCTGGAGAAACGATAGTCGTAAAGCTTTCCAACAACACTTGCTGATAAACCGTATTCTTCTTCGGTAACAGCCCAAGGTAACGACCAAATTTCACCATGATCTGGAAGCGTTACTTGAGTATTTTTTGGATCTTGTGAGATTCCAATGTTGGGAAAGCATTCATCAAAACCACTTATGTCATAAAGGTCATACGGATCACCGTAAGTTGCCGGCTTAATTGGACGAGATTTATCAGACCACAGCCACTCGTGGCCATTTTCTAGATCGTAAATTTCGACAATTTTGCAACCTAATTCTGGTATTACTCGCACTCTGATGCATTCATTCTGAAACACCAAGGAATGCATACCCAGATAGTCCTGCGACATAATTTTAGAAGTCAATTGATTGCTTCCCGCCCCTGTATCTATTGAACTACGGAATCTATTGAACCACGGCGGCAAATCTACCGCCCTTTTTCAGTACAGATTCCAGCATCGGACGGGTCAGTTTTCCGGTAAATGTGTTTTGCTGACTTGGGTGATAACTGGCTAACAACAAGTACTCGCGGCCTTCATGTTTGTATTTCAGAGAAGCGCCGTGGGCAAACTTAACTTTCTTTATTGGATGACCCATTTGCTTTAGTGTCGTAAACATTGCATCCCAGGCAAATGATCCCAAACCAATAATGGCTCTTACTGTTGCAATAGAAAGTTCTAGATCTCGCAGGAAAAATGGTGCACACATATTGCGCTCTTCAATAAGCGGCTTGTTGCCAGGTGGTGCGCATCTGACCGCACAGATGATTCTTGTATCCTTTAGTTTCTGACCATCATCAATTGATGTGCTCGTTGCAATCTTTGCAATTCCGATTTTATGCAACGCTCCATAAAGCCAATCTCCGGATGAATCACCAGTAAAGATTCGGCCTGTGCGATTTGCGCCATGTGCACCTGGTGCTAATCCAACGATTAACAACTTTGGATTGTCAGAACCAAATCCAGGTATTGGTTTTCCCCAATAGGTTTGATCTTCATAGGACTTGCGCTTAACAACCGCTACTTCTTCGCGCCATTCAACTAAGCGCGGGCACTTTCTGCATCCAACAATCTTCTGATCTAGAAGCTTTAGAGATTTAATTTCGGGCAAGAGAAAACGCCATTCCATCCAAAATATCTGACTCTGATGCCACAAATTCACTAGCCCCTGTTGCTTTCATGATTTCTGAAAGAACAAGTGAGCCTGCGGCAATTACATCGACTCGACCAGGGTGCATATATCCAAGAACTAATCGTTGTTCTCGGGTGCTTGTGGCAAACATAGTGGCGGCATCATGGGTTTGTTGCGCACTAATTCTAGAAAGATGAATTGCGTATCGATCGTATTCGGGAAGATCAAGGGCCGCAGCAGCAACAGTTGTTGCAGTTCCGGCGACAGCAACCAAAGTTTTGGCCTGTGTAATTGGGACTACTGCGGCAGCCTGTGCGATTGCGGCTTGAATATCTGAACGTGCGGCTTCAATTTGTTCCTCAGTCGCAGGATCTGAAGCAAAGTGTCTTTCAGTCATGCGGACACATCCGATATTGACGCTGCGGGCTGCTTCAACGGTTGATGTCCCGAAGACAAACTCAGTTGAGCCTCCCCCAATATCAACTACCAAAAAGGGTCCATTGGATGGATCTAAATCTTTGATCGCACCAGCAAATGAGAGCGCTGCCTCTTCATCCCCTGAAATTACCTCTAATTCGATACCTAAACGTTCGCGAACTCCATCAACAAACAAGTGACGATTAGTCGCATCGCGGGTCGCACTCGTTGCACAAAAGCGAATCTTTTCAACACCACGTTTTGCAATCTCTGCTGCGAATTTATCGACCGCGGTCAGCGTTCTCGCAATAGCATCGGGATGAAACTGACCTGTTTCATCTACGCCTTGTCCTAAACGAACAATCTCCATGTCTCGCACAACTTCACGAAAGTTGTTGCCATCGATATCGGCAATCAGCAAACGAATCGAGTTGGTTCCGCAATCAATTGCTGCTACTCGCATGGGTTGTTCTTCCACCATTCAGGTAGCTTTGCAAGAGCTTCGTCACCTAAAGGGTTTACATCGGGACCGGCTGATAATGAGTGGGCAACAAGTGAGTGAAGGCACTTCACCCGCGTTGGCATTCCGCCGGCTGAAACATTGTCTACCTCGGGAACATCTACTCCTAAGGCAGAACGCGCTGCAATGTAATCATCATGTGCAGCGTGGTATGCACCAGCTAATTCAG
>CAXNDW010000024.1:0-12363 GCA_964201405.1 Candidatus Planktophila sp. | reverse complement strand
CAACAACAAAGAATCGAGAGAGAAATGAAACTAATCACCGCAATCGTCAAACCTGCAAAGGTTGATGAAATCAAAGTTGCGCTACAAGCTGCAGGTGTTGCAGGCATGACAGTTTCTGAAACTCGTGGCTTTGGTCGTCAAAAAGGTCATACAGAAATTTATCGTGGCGCTGAATACACAGTTGATTTCATTCCTAAAGTTCGCATCGAGATATTGGCAGAAGATTCAGAAGCCGGAAGCATTGTTGATCTTATTGTTGCAACTGCCAACACAGGTTCAATCGGTGATGGAAAAGTCTGGGTCACACCCGTTGAAACCGTTGTCAGAGTTCGCACCGGTGAACGCGGTGGAGATGCGTTATAGAAGCGTAAAAATAAGCCGGAAATAAAGATTTCTGCGATTTCCGCAAGCGCCTATGCGCTGATAGGGTTTGCAGGCATTCGAGGATTCCCCCTTTGGATGTAATCGGGTGGTTAGCTCAGTTGGTAGAGCAGGTGACTCTTAATCACCGGGTCGGGGGTTCGAGTCCCTCACCACCCACATATGTAGGTAAATCCGAGTTCTATGTCCAAACCCTGGATGTAGATCAAACCCTTGAATAGTGGATATATCTGCCAAACCTTTATATCCAGTATTTGATCTCTTGACTCCTTTATTCATAAGGAGAAGATGATGTTAGTTAGATTTGAGAATCAATATATGGAACAACCACGTTTTTTAACCATTCATCATAATCCTGATTAAACACTTTCTTAAATCCTTCTTTGTAATTATCGCCATCCTTAATAGCCACCATCCAGGAGTGGATTTTTTGATAGTCGTTTGTGTTATAGAGTGATTCAAAAATCAGTTCTCCAATTGAGTATCCCAAACTATTGTTGAAGGTAAACTCGAAGCTTGAATCGACCTTTTTGATCCACTCTACCCATTCTGAATTATTGAATTTTGCCAGTTCAGGAAAGTTACTCTTCAAGCCGCGCAAAGAATCATTTCTCTGCGCACTGCTACTCCAATATTTATGTGAAAAAGCGAATCCTAAATAATTTGCTTGTCCCTCGGCAAACCAATACGGCAATTCATTCATCCTATTACCCATTAGTCCAAGCTGATAAACGTGGATGGATTCATGATAGGAAATCGTATAATCCCTCAGGCTCCAAACAAATTGTGAACCCAGGAGTTGTCCAAAGTGAAAAGTGCCATCTGCTTCTACCATCGAGCCATAACCACAATGAGCCCTTGGATTTGGTTGGCAGTGACTTCCGCCCCACCAATCACTAGGCATCTTCGAAGCCAATAATGTCGCCTGACTCCACCACCAATCACGTTCGGTCTCATCAAAAACTAGAAATGTAACAGGGCGAGGGTTTACAAAAAGATTTGACAGGAGGTTAATTGGTTCCTGATATGAGGCCTGCAATTTATCTGCCTCTGTTTTATTTACGTTGGAACTGTAAACAAAATTCAGCTTTTGCGTAACTGAAGGCTTCAAAAGTGACAATTCTTTTACTAATTTAAATTGAGTTTCTTGCCATTTCCCAACTGGTATCTCAACTTGGAGTGTCGGTGTTGTAGTCGGTGTGGGACTAATAGTGGGAGTGGGAGCGGGAGATGGTTTCACAGAGACACCTTTGCTCCACACCAATTTCTTTCCTGATTTAGAGCACGTGAAAACCTTATTTTGATTCGTAACTTTCTGCTTATAAACCTTGCAAGTAGATCCAGGAGTTATCTTCTGGGCAGAAAAGGCTGTGATTGGAATCAGGGTAAGAGCAAAGGAAACTAAAAGTCCCGTGGCAACAGTCCCCCTAAATCGCATTCGAAAAGGATAACGGGGAGATCAAGCCCTTTTGGATTTTGAGCAGCCATTTCTGCTCTTACCTCCCAAAATGGCACGGCTGCTCCAATCCCCGCACATATCCCTTAATCCTTCCTGTCGATCCTCTGAGAGGGCTCGTTTCAGAAGGATGCTTTAGCACCAATTGGTTAACATCTGCAGCGTGGCTCTTTGTCTAAACCCCCAGTGTCAAAAGAGGGTTCCATCCAAAAGTAGCACCTGCGCATTTTGCGGTGGATCAGAGATTTCAGAGTTCAACACGTATACAAAATCTGAAGCCCTTGCAGATGAGATTAGCATCGAAAACTTTCACAAAGTTGTGAAGAATTCAAAGCCATTCATCGAGAGAACCATAATCAACGATGGCGCAACGATTTCATTTAAATCAAAGCTAATTGTTCGAATCCAATACCTCATTCGAAAAGCATTTAATCGCAGGCAACGGTAAGGTCGTGAAATGAAGAAGTTACTGTTAATACTATTTGCAGCACTTTTATTAAGTGGTTGTGCTGCAGCTCCACAGGCTAACTCCGAATACAGTGCTGCGGACATTAGCTTTGCTGAGATGATGATCCCCCATCATGAACAAGCGATTGTTATGTCGGACATTGCTTTAACTAACTCTAGTAGCGAAGAAATACTTGTACTTGCACAAGAAATCAAAGATGCACAATCTCCCGAGATTGAGCTAATGAAGAGTTGGACTGGTGTGGGCAGTTCGGCTCATATGGGTCACATGATGGATGGAATGCTCAGCGAGAGCCAGATCCAGCAGCTTCGCGACTCAGAAGGAACAACTTTTGATCGACTTTTCCTAGAGGGAATGATCGCTCATCATGAAGGTGCAATCACAATGGCACAAAAGGTAACCGGATCCAAGAACAAAGATGTCGCTGCGTTAGCGGGCGCGATCATTGAAGCGCAAGAAAAAGAGATCGCTTTCATGAGGGAACTCATCAAGTTCTACTAGACTCGGCAGATGCTCGGTGGAATCAATAACGGACTCTTTCTGCAATCCTTTGGCGGTTTTGTAGGCTTGGCGCTATTGATTCTTGTACTTAAGTGGGGCTTTTCCTCCAATAAACGGCTGATAATCACGCCGATTAAAGCTGGAAAGAAAGATCAATACGGTTTGCTTAAACCGTTGCAAACTCCTAGCAATTACATTGAAGCGCAGATAAGTTTGCAGAAGTTGCTAGATGCCAACATCAAGGCAACCCTGACGCAGACATTGGATGGCCCTCAGTTAATGGTTTTTGAACGAGACCTCAAGGCTGCTCAAATGGTTCTCGCAGCTAAATAATCGAGTCTTTTTGCAGGCGCAGATTCATAGCATTGATAGCTGCGCCAAATTCTGGAGTATCTATCTCTTTTCTCCAACGTCCAGATGATGCGTTCTCTGCAGTCATGTTGACGGTGTGAAAGGTGCGCATCGCTGGCTCATCCTGCAACTTGAGAAAAGTTAAGATCCGGTCGTAGCTTTCTTGTGGAGAATTGGTAACTAGATCTTCTAGGTTAATGAACAAGATTTGATTGCGTGGAACCGATTTTAGGGCTTCGTGATCGGCTCTCATGCGAGACTCAATCCATTCGACGCCCTCCAGCGGAGAATTTGGGCCCCAGTCCTTGGTCAGTAATGAAGCAATGACATCTCTCGGATCTCTGCGAATCACAATGAATTTAGCTTCTGGAAACAACTTATTCAACCGATGGGAATAGGAGATGTTCATCGGTGTTGTTTCTGCCCAATACTTCTCGCCCTTGTGATCTTTCTGAGCACCCATGAAGGACAGCATGAATTCTCTAGCCTGCTTTATCGGACTCTTTTTTATTGACCGAGAGTAATTGCTAAGAATCTCTTGCAAATCCTGCTTTTCAATCCCTGCGTGAAGACCTGGGCCATGTGGGGCTGGCGAATCTATCTGCCACCACTTCTGCCACAACTTTTCACTGAACTCCTCAAACCGTTCGCGCCTCTGTAATAAGTCTTTTTGCGCACGTTGGCGATAAGTCCGGTAGTGAAAGATTGAGATCTTCTCTCGATTTTCAAGTTGTGAATTCATTGAGCCAAAAACTACATCGAGAAAACCTCCACGATTGGCTAAAAACTTAATCTCTGTTGGGTTACTGGTACGCACATGCGAGTGTTCATTCAAAAGGTCTCCGAGCACAGTCGTCCCGCTGCGGCCCGTTCCGCCTATAAAAACAGGTACCACCTTTAAATTTCCAGCCCTTTTCATTTTCTCGGCTTAGCTAACTCTTCGTCGATTCAGTCTCGGCGCGACCCCACTTCACCTTGTCCCAAATTCGTTCATGAAAGTAGTACAGGAAGATCTTAGTTACTAACTCGGTGGCCGAAATAGCCACTGCAAATTTCAATTGTCGTGTGATCAGAAAGGAAAGTATGAAGGTATCAAGCGTTCCTGTAACTCTCCAAGTTAACGCCTTGGTAATTGAGCGCTTATGCTTTTCTTTAACCATGTACTCACAACACCTAACTTTGAATAAACCGATATGAGGAAAGGGTAATCAGAATCAACTCTTTCGTGGGTAAGCATGGCGGTGAGTTCTTGAGATATCCCTGTGAATTTACCTCTTTCTGATGAAATTGCATTTTAAATACGTAATTCATGACTTAGCGCCTTTAAGGTCAGGGTATGGAAAAGCATTTGTCGCCAGTCTTTGCTGGAGGTACAGGAAGAAGCGGCACAACAATTATTGTGAACTTGCTTTCTAGGCACCCACATTTTCACGCGAGCCTTCCTCGAGAGATTAAGTACCTCACTGAACGTAAAGGTTTGATTGATTTCAATTTCAGTCGTCCCTTAACTGAGGAACGTTCACTTAAAGAGCTCCGCAACGCGATAGCAGGCAAAATACTTCCATTTTTAGGTAAGAGTACCTTTGATATTTTCTCTTCCAGAGTTCAAGGCCGCTGGTGGAGCGAGGTTGGCAAAAAGGGCAATCCGCGAGGATTGATTCAAGGCATTACCATGGACGTAGTTGTTGACGCACTCAAGAAATTTGAAGAGAGTTATAAGCTTGACCCCAAAAAAGCTGCACGGGATTTTTTCTTCACCTTGTCCGCTGAACAAGTTAACTCAGCAGAAGTTCGCTACTTCGGTGATTCAACTCCGACTAACATTATTAACGCAAAGTACATCAGTCAGATTTTTCCCGAAGCTAAATTTATTAATATGATCCGTGATGGTCGCGATGTTGCGTTATCAGTTTCTAAAGAGCGTTGGGGTCCTTCTACCCCAGAACGATCCTTGCTATGGTGGGAGAAGAGAATTGAACATGCTCATAACTCACTTGTGCAGATTAGTTCTGAGCTTAAAGTTGATCTTCGACTTGAAGATCTGGTTGTACACCAGCGGGAAAAAAGTTATCAAGGGTTGTTAACTTTTCTTGAGCTCGATGATCATCCCACGATGCGAAAGTATTTCACTGAGCAGATGACGGTCGAGAAAATGCACTTTGGCGAATGGCAAAACGAGGTAAAGAACCCCGAAAAGTTTGGTTCGGATTATCAGAAGATTCTTAAGAGACTTTCTCGGAAAGATATTTTCATCGAAAAGTTCTACTAAAAGAGAAGCTTAAGTACCTGATCTATATTCTCTTGAAGATCAGCATCACCCTTGAGATGTAGATCGGGATTCTTTGGAGTTTCATACCCCTGACCTATGCCTGTGAAGTTAGGGATCTCGCCCTTATTGGCCTTCTTGTAAAGCCCCTTTGGATCACGATCGACACAGACCTCAACTGGAGTATCGACAAAGACTTCCAGGAACTCGCCTTCCTCAAATAATGATTTCGCACGTTGGCGATCTATTTCAAATGGGCTAATGACGGCTACAAGAACAATTAATCCAGAATCAACCAATACCTTTGCAACCTCAGAAACTCTGCGCACATTTTCAGCTCGATCTTCAGGTGTAAAGCCAAGATCGGAGTTCAATCCCATTCGCAAGTTGTCACCATCTAATACATAGGCATGCATTCCAAGGGCGTGAAGGCGCTTTTCAACACCATTTGCAATTGTTGATTTGCCCGAGCCAGATAGTCCCGTTAGCCAAATTACTTGGGCTTTCTGATTCTTCTGTAATGCACGGGCCGCCTTGTTTACCTCGTACTTTTGAGAAACAACATTTTCGCCTCTACGTAAAGAGTGGCGAATCATTCCGGCACCGACAGTTCTAAAGGTTAATCTGTCAACGAGAATGAAGTTTCCAAATTCACGTGATTGCGTATATGGCAACAGGGTTAATGGGGCATCTGTTGCGATCTCGACTGAACCAATCTCATTAACACCTAAATTTAAAGCGGAATTGTGGCTTCCGGTATTCACATCAATTTTGTGACGAATGCGGGTTACCGTTGCTGGGGTCTGGCTTGTGCCTGCAATAAGAAGGTAAGAGCGGCTGTGAATCAATGGATCCTCGTGAAGCCAAACAATCTCTGCGTTGAACCGGTCTGAAGGGTGCAGCTCTTCTGTTGATGCTGCAATGAGATCGCCTCTGGTTGCATCAACTTCTGGTTCTAAAAGCAGGGTCACCGCATCTGAATCATGTGCAGTTTGGATCTCTTCTTTGTAGGTAATGATCTTAGAGATCTTTGCAGCTTGATTGCTAGGGAAGATCTTGATCTCATCGCCGACGGTAAAACTGCCGCGGTGCACAGTTCCCGAAACGCCTCTGAAATTTTCGGCGCGAGAAATCATTTGAATTCTCATTCGTGGTGATGCATCTGCAATTTCAGCTGGGCGCCATTGCTGGATTGATTCGAGAAGTGTTTGGCCTTCGTACCAGTTCATGTGTGTGGAGCCCTGCACCACATTGTCTCCAGCAAGTGCACTTAGCGGAATAAATAAAACATCATCTAGATGCATACGAGTTAAAGCGGTTTGTACATTTGCACGAATCTCTTCAAACACCGACTGGCTGTAATCCATCGCATCTAACTTATTGATGGCAACAATTACTCGACTGATGCCCATCAAGGAACAGATAGTTAGGTGGCGCAATGTCTGGGTGCGCACGCCTTTTGTAGCATCAACTAACACCAATGCAATATCTGCGCGGGATGCAGCAACTGCCATATTGCGTGTGTACTGCTCATGTCCCGGTGCATCAGAGATGATTAATCGCTTGCCATCTAGTAGTGACATTGAGCGATAGGCAACATCGATGGTAATTCCTTGTTCGCGCTCTGCTTCTAATCCATCGGTGAGCAAGCTGAAGTCGATTTCTCCTGCGGCAATAGTTGAACCGCTGCGTCGAATATTTCGGGTTGAATCAATTGTGTCGTGCGGAATGCTGTCAGTCTCAACCAATAACCGGCCAATTAATGTACTTTTGCCATCATCTACGCTTCCGCAAGTAAGAAGTCTGATTATTGATCTCTCCATTAGAAGTAACCCTCAGTCTTCTTCTTCTCCATCGAATCCTCTTTTGCGCCATCAATCAAACGTGTAGCTCGCTCGCTTAACTTGACCGCAAAGACCTCTTCAACAATTTCGGTGATGCTTGTTGCAGTTGATTCAACCGCAGCGGTTAGCGGATAGCAGCCAAGAGTTCTAAAACGCACCTTGACCAGCTCCGGTTTTTCTCCATCCAAGAGCGGATAGCGTTCATCATCAACCATGATCAATTGATCACCGCGCTTGACCATAGGGCGCTCTTTGGCAAAGTACAAAGGATTTACTTCGATGTTCTCCTGGAGGATGTATCTCCAAATATCAATCTCAGTCCAATCAGATAATGGAAATACACGCATTGTTTGACCCGGAGCTAAACGGGTGTTGTATGTTCGCCAAAGCTCTGGTCGCTGATTTCTTGGATCCCACTTGTGACCGGCATCCCGAACACTAAAGATGCGCTCCTTAGCCCGGCTTTTTTCCTCATCACGTCGTGATCCACCAATAGCTGCATCAAATGCATGTTCATCCAGGGCTTGACGCAACGCCACCGTTTTCATGATGCGTGTGTACTCGGAGATTCCAGTCGTAAATGGGTTTGCACCCGATGCAACGCCCTCTTTATTGGTGTGAACAAAGAGTTTTGCGCCTGCTTCGGCGACAACCTGATCTCTAAAGGAGATCATCTCCTTAAATTTCCAGGTGGTATCTATATGTAAAAGAGGAAATGGGATCGGTGCTGGATAAAAAGCTTTCTTGGCTAGATGCAGTAGGACCGATGAGTCTTTTCCGATCGAGTACATCATCACGGGCTTGCGAAATGCCGCCGCAGTTTCTCTCAGGATTTCAATGGATTCAGATTCCAGAGCCTTTAAAATCTTCAGGTCTACGCTCACCCGCATACATTAATAGGTGAATCTGTGAATTCCCTCTAAGTAGTCAGTAATTCCGCCAATAGTTTTTCGACACGACCTTTGATCTCATCTCGAATCACCCGTACCGATTCAATCCCTTGACCTGCAGGGTCATCAAGAACCCAATCCTCATAACGCTTCCCAGGATAAAAGGGGCAGACATCGCCACAACCCATGGTGATAACGGCATCAGACTCTTCAACAGCTTCGGTAGTCAATACCTTTGGAGAGTTGTTGGCGATGTCGATTCCAACTTCAGCCATTGCTTCTACTGCAATTGGATTGATTGAATCCTTCGGAGCACTTCCGGCAGAAAGAACCTCTACTCGTCCTTGCCCGAGCTCGCGCATGAAGCCTGCTGCCATTTGTGAACGGCCTGCGTTATGAACGCACACAAAGAGAACGGTTGGCTTATTTGTCATGTGTCAGCACTTTCACTAGTCCCAGGCCGATCAAAGCTCCGAGAATTTGGGCAGCTATAAATTGAGGTGCACACTCAGGTGCAATTCCAGCAAATGAGTCGCTGAAGGTTCTACCTACTGTTACAGCAGGGTTTGCAAATGAGGTTGAACTGGTGAAGAAGTATGCACTTCCAATCCAAGCAGCCACCGCTACAGGAATAACAGTTAAGTTCTTTTGCACAACCAGCAGATTGATCACCAGGATTAATCCAGCGGTTGCGACAATCTCTGCCAGATAAAGGTTGCTTCCAGAGCGAAGCTTTGTTGCAGTTTCGACAATTGCGTGATCAAACATTGCGTTTGCAAGAAACGCTCCCGATATTGCACCACTAACTTGAGCAACTACATACTGAATAAATCGAAGTACTGAACCTTTTCCTTGAATCAGATCAACAAGAGTAACTACCGGATTAAAGTGCGCTCCACTAATTGGAGCAAGGATCAGAATCAACACAGCTAATCCAAAGACGGTAGCAATTGTGTTGATCAGCAGTTGCAGCCCGACATCTTGAGTTAAGTCGGTAGCCATAATTCCCGAGCCAACAACGATTGCGACTAAGAGCGTGGTACCCAAGTATTCAGCCAGGAGTTTCTTCATAGGATGAGATTACTCATGGCTTGGTGAACTGAGGGTGAACAAATAACCAACCTCACCAAACAAAAAACCCCACCAGCCAGTTGACTGATGGGGTTCTTCATAACTCTGCTATGAAACAGCGATGATATCTACGACGAAGATCAAGGTCTCTTTTTCAAGAGGATGGCCCGCAGATGGTCCATAACCTAGTGATGGAGGAATAACCAAAAGTCGACGTCCGCCAACCTTTGCACCTGGCAAACCTTCCTGCCATCCAGCGATTACACCAGATAGTGGGAATGTTGCTGGCTGTCCTGAGGTGATTGATGATTCAAGAATCTCCCCTGATGACCATGCCATCAAGGTGTAGTGAACTGTCAAAGTTGATGTTGGTTGAATCTCTGTTCCGGTTCCAACAATGAGGTCCTGCTTTTCCAAAGTTGTTGGCGCATCACCAGTTGGAGCTGAAATTGTTGGCATCTCGCCAATGTTGCCCGTTACCGCTGGAAGTCCTGCTGCTGATCCTGACACTGTGTCATCTCCTCCGAGTGTTGTGAATGATGCAAATGCAATTGCTAATACGGCAAGTACCGCAAATACTTTGACTAGGGTCTTCTTTGGCATGCTTCTCCTTGTTATTCGATCTCGCCGATTAATTTAAACTCGCCATCACCGATCTGACCTTGCGAGCGGTAAAGCTCTAACTTGGCACGGGTATCGGCAATATCTAGGTTGCGCATGGTTAGCTGACCAATGCGATCTGTCGGACCAAAGGCAGCGTTTTCTGTCCGCTCCATGGAAAGCTTTTCAGGGTGGTAGCTAAGGCCTGGGCCAGTTGTGTTAATGATTGAGTAGTCATCACCACGACGCATGCGGATAGTCACTTCACCGGTCACAGCGGATGCAACCCATCGCATCAATGATTCACGAAGCATTAACGCTTGTGGGTCAAACCAACGTCCCTCATATAAAAGGCGACCTAATCGACGGCCCTCTGCATGGTAATTCGCAATTGTGTCTTCATTATGAATTGCACTAATTAAACGCTCGTAAGCGATGAAGAGCAGCGCCATTCCTGGGGCTTCATAAATTCCACGGCTCTTTGCTTCAATAATTCTATTTTCAATCTGATCAGCCATTCCTAAGCCATGGCGTCCGCCAACGGCATTGGCCTCCTTCATTAAATCAACAACATCATCAAATGATTTGCCATTGATCGCTACTGGACGACCTTGGCTAAAGGTGATTTTTACATCCTCTGTTTCAATCTTTACCGCTGGATCCCAGAATCGAACACCCATGATCGGTTGAACTAGCTCTACAGATGTATCAAGGTTTTCAAGGCTCTTTGCTTCATGGGTTGCACCCAAGATATTTGCATCGGTTGAGTACGCCTTTTCAGTGCTGTCACGGTATGGAAGACCATGCGCAACTAGCCACTCAGACATTTCTTTACGTCCGCCAAGTTCGGTAACGAAATCTTGATCAAGCCACGGCTTATAGATTCGCAACTTTGGATTTGCAAGAAGTCCATAACGGTAAAAACGTTCGATGTCATTGCCTTTATAGGTCGAGCCATCGCCCCAAATCTCAACTGAATCTGAATGCATCGCTCGCACCAGCATTGTTCCTGTTACAGCGCGGCCTAATGGTGTCGTGTTGAAGTACTGCTTGCCGCCAGAGCGAATATGGAAAGCGCCACATGCGATCGCAGCAAGACCTTCTTCAACCAAAGCGCTCTTGCAATCAACTAGACGTGAAATCTCTGCGCCGTATTCCTTTGCACGATCCGGGACTGAATCAATATCTGGCTCGTCATATTGGCCAAGATCTGCGGTGTAGGTGCAAGGAACTGCGCCTTTGTCACGCATCCATGCAACCGCTACCGATGTATCGAGACCACCAGAAAAAGCGATTCCTACCTTTTCGCCAACTGGAAGGGATGCGAGGACCTTAGACATGTCCCAAGTCTAACGGATGTTAAGAGTCGAAAGTTTCTTCTCGAGCACGGGAGTAACACCCCATTGAGCGGTGAATTCAAGGTACCTATCAATATCTAACTGATCTGGCTTTGCATCTGTCTTTACAGCACGAATCATTAGGTTTCGTGGCGTGTGCTCTCCCCCAACAAATTCAATTACTTCTACGCGATAACCGACAATACGTAAGAGCTGTGCTCTCAATGAATCTGTCAGCAGATCTCCTAGGCGCTCCTTCATTAATCCAAACTTTGTAATCGCTCCCCATGGTTCAGGTGCTACCTCTATCTGCTTTTGAATATCATGGTGGCAACATGGTGCAATTAATAAGAGCTTTGCCTGGCCATTGACCGCCCAGGCGATTGCATCATCGGTTGCGGTATCGCATGCATGCAAAGCGATTGCAATATCTGCAGATTCAGATGTTGTTTTAGATATCTCTTCTGCTTTAAAGGAGATCGTCTCAGTTATGCCGAGTTTTACTGCGATTGCATTATTGCGATCTCTGGAATCTGGGCGAATATCAATGCCTGTCACAACTACTGGGATTCCAGATTTGATTAAGTACTGATGCGCAGCAAAGGTTAAGTAGGCGTGACCACACCCTAAATCGGTAATGCGTAAAGGGTTCTGCACAGTTGGCTTGTGGATTTGCCCAGCTTCAATCGCAGAATTAAGTGCTGGCGACAAAAGACGCAAGAACTCTTCAACTTGTTTGTACTTGTCTTGACGAGAAGGCTTAATTACACCCTTTGCATCGGCAATACCAACCTCTCGCAAAAAGGGATCGTTGGAATCCAACAAACGATCCTTCTTCTTATCATGAGAAAGATTCTGTTCGGATTTACGTTTTTCAATGTGGACTTGGGCATCTCCACTTTTTGTAATTCTGATGGAGTACGCATCTTCGGTGCTTTCCACCATTATGTTTGCATATCCGCTGTTAAGCAGTTGTTCTATTTCAACCGCTGAAGGTGGCAGATTCTTAGTTGTTGTCGCCCGGCCATCATTCTGCATTAACTGAAGGTTCAATACCCCTTTAATTTCGACTGGTCTGATATCAATTCTTTCGAAATCCACCACCATGTTTCGACGTCGCCCGGAAAGAACTGCGCGGACAAATGATTGGGTATTGAGAATTCTGCTAGCTGCCTCTTTGAGCGCTTCTTCTCGATT
>CAXNDW010000023.1:0-12533 GCA_964201405.1 Candidatus Planktophila sp. | reverse complement strand
TGGCCAATCACGGTTATACAAATTAAATATTGGGTGAACAGATACAAGATCCATGTGCGCGTCGTAATACGCATCAATTGAACCCACATCGCGCCAGTAACCCTTATCGCGCTCTGTTTCTCCAGGTACAACATTGTTAGCAAAGTCGTAAACCTGAGCCTGACCTTGTGAAGTCAGATAAGGAATGATGTTTCCGCCAAGATCATGGCGAGATTCAATATCTTCAGAATCAAGAATCAATGCTTCTTCCATAACATCACGCTTGAAAATGTAATTACCCATCGAAACAAGTGAAAGCTCTGGATGACCTGGCATCGCGGGTGGGTTAGCTGGCTTTTCATGGAAGGCCTTAATCGTGATTCCATCTTCTGCTAACTCAATAACACCAAAATCATGAGCTTCAGAACGAGGCATGCGAATTGCCGCAACAGTTACGCCGGCTCCAGATTCAACATGCTGCTGGAACATCTGCATAGGATCCATTCGATACACGTGATCTGCACCGAAAACCAAAACATGCTTAGGATCTTCATCATGAATTAAATTGAAGTTCTGCAAGATCGCATCTGCGCTTCCTGTATACCAACGCGGTCCCAAACGCTGTTGGGCAGGAACAGGGGTGATGTAATTTCCAAGTAATGAGGACATGCGCCATGTTGTTGTGATGTGGCGGTCCAGTGAGTGAGATTTGTACTGAGTTAATACTGCAATCTTGAGCATATTGGCGTTTGCAAGGTTTGATAAAACAAAATCAATTAAGCGGTATGAGCCACCAAATGGAACTGCAGGCTTGGCACGATCTGCAGTAAGGGGCATTAAGCGCTTCCCTTCGCCACCTGCAAGAACGATGCTGAGCGGAAGTTGCAGTTTGGCCATGTCTTAACGATAGCCTTTCACCCTTGCCCACGGAAGAGGTTTACTAAGACATGGCCGCGTTGAAGGTTGGAATCGTTACCAAAGAGTGGCCACCGGCCATTTACGGTGGCGCCGGGGTGCATGTTCTACAGCTAACGCAAGCCCTTCGCACAATCAAAGATGTTCATGTCGATGTTCACTGCTTCGGTGGCAAACGAGATGATGCATTTGGATACTCATTGCCGGATGGTTTTGCAGATGCAAATCCCGCTGTTCAGGCATTAGCGATCGATCTGGAAATGGCCACACATCTTGGACATGTAGATGTCGTTCACTCTCACACTTGGTATGCAAACATGGCAGGCCATATCGCAGCGCTTCAACATGGAATCCCCCACATTGTCAGCGCGCACTCTCTAGAGCCATTGCGTCCATGGAAATCAGAACAACTCGGTGGCGGATATCGAATCTCATCTTGGGCGGAAAAAACCGCATATGAAGCGGCTAGTGCGATCATCGCAGTCAGCGATGGAATGCGTGCCGATGTTTTGAAGGCCTACCCTGCTATTGATCCAGCAAAGGTTGTCACCATTCGCAACGGAGTAGACACCACTAAGTTTGCACCTAACCATGATGCAGCTGTTCCAGAAAGCTATGGAGTTAATGGCCCATACGCAATTTTCGTAGGTCGAATCACACGTCAAAAAGGTTTAGCGCATTTACTACGCGCTTGGAAGGATGTTCCTGCAGAGTTTGGCTTGGTATTGGCAGCAGGAAGTCCAGATGAAGAAGGTATCGGCAACGAGGTTGCCGCCTTAATTGCAGAGCTTCAATCAACTCGTAGCAATGTGTGGTGGATTAAAGAGATGCTCCCCCACGATCAGTTAACCGCAATGTTAACGGCAGCGGATTTATTTGTGTGTCCATCAATCTATGAGCCACTTGGAATTGTGAACCTTGAAGCTATGGGCTGTGAAACAGCGGTTCTTGGCTCACGGGTAGGTGGAATTCCCGAGGTTGTTGCAGATAAAGAAACTGGCGAGCTAGTTGATTACAACGGTGAAGCTGCGCCCTTTGAAAAAGCTTTGACCGAGTCGATTACTCGTTTAATGTCGCAGCCTGAGCTTCTCAAAAAGTATGGTGCTGCAGGTCGTGTTCGTGCTCAAAAACTATTTGGATGGGATGCCGTTGCAGCGTTGACTGTGGATCTTTACCGTCGTGTGATTGCATAAATGAGTCGAAAATCGCTGTTCCACTTTGTTTTGGTTGGAATTTTATGGGGCATTCCTTACCTTCTTATGAAGGTTGCCGTTGAAGATTTTCCACCCGCTGCCGTAGTCGCAGGTCGCACCTTAATTGGTGCCTCTATTTTGATTCCGATAGCGATCTACCGTAAGAAGTTTAAGGGTGCTGTACTCGGCATTAAATTTGTAGCCTTCTACGCGTTGTTAGAAATGATTGGCCCATGGATTCTTATCACAACAGCTGAGCAAGAGATTAACTCTGGTCTTGCCGGTTTACTTGTTTCGACAGTACCTATCTTTGCAACAATCATTACCTCGCTCAGGGGTGATCACTCCGTGTGGGAGTTCAAACGAATCATTGGAATTGTTGTCGGTTTCCTCGGTTTAATTCTGGTTGTAGGTATTGAAAGTTTGACCGGAAGTAGCGATCCGCTTTCAATCGCAATGGTGATTCTTGCCTCTATGGGTTACGCCTATGCGGTAATTATGGTTACCTCAAACCTGCCCTTGGTTGATGGAATTGCAATCAACGGCTTGGCGATGGCGCTGACCACTGTGTTTTGGGCACCGGTTGCGATTGTGCAGTGGCCATCAAGTATCTCGATGAACTCTGCTCTGTCCCTTGTTGCATTAGGAATTTTCAGCACAGCGATTGCATTTATTCTCTTCTTCAAGTTAATGGATGAGATAGGACCTGCTCGTGGATCCTTAGTAACTTACTTAAATACCGCTGTCGCTGTAGTTCTTGGCGTCATCATCTTGAGAGAGCCTATAACGGCGGGAATCGTAATTGGATTGCCATTGGTCTTAATAGGTTCATACCTAGCAAGAAGAAAGAGCCAAGTTAGTTAGCCCTTTTCACCAAACCCAAGTTTTGCCAGCAACTTTGGATCCTTTTGCCACTCCTTTGAAACCTTGATGTGAAGTCCCAGGAAGATCTTGGCAGCAAGTGCGCGCTCGATATCTGCTCGGGCTCGAATGCCGATCTCCTTTAATCGAGCGCCTTGATGACCCAACAAGATTGCACGCTGGGTATCGCGCTCAACGTGAATCGTTGCGTGAACATCGAAAAATGGGCGTGAACCCTTTTCTTCTCGCTCTCCAAACTCATCAATCGTCACAACAATCGAGTGTGGAAGCTCTTCACGGACATCCTGCAAAGCAGCTTCTCGGATAAATTCACAGATTAACTGCTCGATCGCTTGATCACTCGTTGTGCCTTCTGGGTAGTACTGAGGTCCTGCAGGAAGATTCTTACCAATAAGTTCATTGAGCAAATCAACTTGATCATGAATCGCAGCTGACACCGGAATAATTTCATCCCACACAAAGCCTTCGGCAATCTTCATGATGCCCAGTAAACGAGCGGCTAGCTTTTCCTTTAAGATTAAATCTGTCTTTGTAATAACCGCAAACTTTTTAGCCTTTGGGTGCTTTGCAATCTCTTGAGCGATAAAGGTATCTCCGGCACCTGAAGTTTCATCCGCTGGGATACACATAATCACGATGTCAACTGAATCCATGCTTTGATCAACAACTTGATTAAGGCGCTGACCTAACAATGTCTTTGGCTTGTGAACACCAGGTGTATCTACAAGGACCGCCTGAAATTCTGGGCGATGGACAATTCCACGAATAGCTGTGCGAGTTGTATTTGGGTGGTGTGAGGTAATTGCAATCTTGCTTCCAACGAGTGCGTTAATCAAAGTTGATTTTCCAACGTTTGGGCGGCCAACAATGGCTACGAAGCCCGAACGGAAATCACTCATACCCATATTCTCTCATTGATTAACACCAACAAACTCCACCGCATCTGCTACAGATGTCACGATCTCTGCAGCTCTCTCGCCAATCAGACGATGACATCCCTCGCTAGTGGGTGAGTTAATTGGTCCAGGTATTGCCATTACTGGTCGAAATATCTCTGCCGCATCTCGCGCGGTCCGCAAAGATCCGCTTCTAAAGGCTGCTTCTACGACAAGGGTTGCTTTTGATAGTGCAGCAATGATGCGGTTGCGAGTCAGGAATCGATTAGGAAGTGCTTTATGGCCAGGCATGAATTCTGTAACCATCGCACCTGATTCGCAGATTTCGGCGAATAATCTGGTGTTACCGGCTGGGTAGTTAATATCAATTCCGGATGCAACTACCGCAACAGTTATACCTTCAGCGATCAGCGCACCTTTGTGAGCATATGAATCAATACCGTATGCACCACCACTAACGATCGCCCACTCGCGATCTGCAAAACCTGCAGCAAAATCTCCTGCAATTCTTGCACCATACGAGGTTGGGTTACGTGTGCCGACAATTGCTAAAGATGGCTGGTGAAGAGCGCTGATGTTTCCTTTAATGATCAACCCGATAGGAGGAGCTGCAAGATCATTGAGCTGTTGAGGCCAATCATCATCTGCTGGGGTAATCAAACGTGCATAGTGTTTGTCGATTTCGCTGAGGACTTGATCGCTATTAGTTGCTCGTAATGTTGCTATCAATTTCTCATACTTGATGGGGTCATATCCCCCATTAAGTAATTTGTTGTATACGGCAAGTGCGCCATAGCTAGAGATCTCGGCACACCAAAATGAATGCCCTCCCTCAATAATGCTAAATAGAGCAGCTCGTGCAAGGTGTTCATTCATGCTTCTACCTTGCCTCTCATTGTGTGTGCTGCTTCTACATCGCTCATCGTTGGAACTGGGTGTCCATGTAAATCGGCAAAGCTCCACGATGTTCTTATTATTTTATGAAGACCTCGTGCAGTGATGTGCTCACGATCTAGCTCATCATGGAGAAAGTTCATGGCGCTTCTTTCAGGTTGAAAGGTAGATCGCAATGCTCGTGCTGGAATCTGAGAGTTCAAACTCCATCCCATTCCTGCAAATCGCTTTTCAGCCACTTTGCGGGCGGAGATAACCCGTTCTCGAATTACTGCGCTGCTTTCACCCAATTCATTGCGAGCCATATCGACTCGACCAACTGGTTCGACTTGAACCCGTAAATCGATGCGATCCATTAGGGGTCCAGATAACTTTCCTAAATACCGTCGCACCTGTTGGGATGTACAGGTGCAGTTTCGTCCGCGTCCTATGAACTTGCCGCATGGACATGGATTAGCGGCCAGTACCAAGAGAAACTGTGCAGGAAAGGTTAAGTTGCCGATACTGCGAGCAATAGTGACTGTGCCAGATTCCAAAGGCTGACGTAATGAATCAAGAACTCCAGGGCCACACTCTGGCGCTTCATCGACAAACAAAACACCGTAATGAGCCAAGGAGCATGCACCTGGCTTGATCGCATGGGAACCACCGCCCACCATGGCAATACGTGTAGTTGTGTGATGTGGGGAAACTATGGGTGCAAGTAATGACAGTGGCGAACGTTGTGTCAGGGTTCCTGCTATTGAGTGAACCGCTGTTACCTCTAACGCTTGTTCGATTGATAACGCAGGCATGATTGTTGGAATTCTCTCGGCGATCATTGTTTTGCCGGCACCTGGTGGACCTATCAACAAGATGTGATGGCCGCCGATCGCTGCAATCTCAGCGGCAAGGCGCGCAGCCGATTGTCCTGCAACATCAGCAAAATCTAAACGTGTATCGGTTTGCTCCCACTGAAGATCAATCTCTTGAACAACTTCACGTTCTCCTGTTCGAAGCCATCGCAATACCTGCTTGAGATGTTCCATCGGCACAATATTCATAGATTGCATCAGCTGTGCTTCTTCATAATTTGCTGCCGGAACAACCGCTGTACGAATACCAGCTTTATACGCCGCCATTAATGCGGGCAGGACTCCTCGGACAGAACGAATACGTCCATCGAGGGATAACTCCCCTAGAAAGACAAACTCTGCAATCTTTTCTTGTGGAATGGTTTCATGTGCAGATAACAAGGCAATACAGATTGCAAGATCAAAACTAGATCCACTCTTTGGCAGCCAAGCAGGTGACAATGAAACTGTTACTTTGCGATTAGGCCACACCTCGTTGCAATTTACTATTGCACTTCGCACTCGGTCTCGTGACTCTGACAGCGCTGCATCTGGTAATCCCAACAAGGCATATCCTGGTAATCCATCTGCAATATCTACCTCAACCGTTACCAAATGACCCTCGAGGCCCAATAAAGCTATTGAATGAGTTAAAGCCAGCGTCATAGCAACTTCTCGCGATACTCAATTGCAAACTTTCCATTTGGCTGAACCAAAACCGCTGCAACATCTATTTGGTAATCACAACCCAGGCATCCATGGGTGGCAAGCCAAGCAAGGGCTAATCGCTGCATGCGATGTGCTTTATCTCTGTTAATTGCTTCAAAGGGGTGGCCAAAGGCAACAGAACTGCGAGTCTTGACCTCAACAAATGAAAAGATTCCTGTCGGATTGAGCGCAACTATGTCGATCTCGCCTTCGCGAATCCGCCAATTGCGTTCGATGATTTCGCTATCTCTGTGGACGAGAAATTGTGCAACAGCTTCTTCGCCTAATGCTCCGGTACTTTGATTATTCTTTGTCTTCATGATCAGGGAGGATAAATACCCTGTTCATCAAAGGATGAAATACCGAACTTACTTGTGGATTAAGGCAGCAACATTGGCAAAGGAGCGACGATGTTGTGCACATGGCCCATGCTCATTGAGCGCTTTTGTATGCGCAGCGGTTATGTAACCCTTATGGGCTGCAAATCCATACTGAGGAAACTCGCTATCCATCTCGCGCATAATGCGATCACGGGTTACTTTGGCGATAACAGATGCGGCGCTAATAGAGACAACCACTTGATCGCCCTTCCACACTGCAAGATTGGGAACTCCCAGACCTTCAATCGCATATCCATCGGTCAAAACATATGCGGGTTCAACAGTTAATCCTTGAACTGCGCGTCGCATTCCATCGAGATTTGCAGCATGAACCCCCCGCGCATCAACTTCGCTAGCTGGAACAATGACAACACTGACAGATACCGCTACTTGATGAATGAGATCAAAGACCGCATCACGTTTGTTCTCTGCAATCTCCTTTGAATCTCGCACCACAGCAAGTTCTGCAGCAAAGGGATCATTTAAAACTACTGAGGCGATCACAAGTGGGCCAGCACATGCACCACGTCCTGCTTCATCAACACCTGCTATCGGTGAGATGCCTGCACTAGTTAACAGCTGTTCGATAACCTTCATAAGGTTACTTATTTAATACATCAACTCTTGGAATATATGTGATGTTCTTAAAAGGCCAAATCACACCAACAACACGTCCAGTTACCTTAGATTCAGGTACAAAACCATTGTTAATATCTTCTTGGTGATAGCGGGAATCAGCGCTTGCTCCACGGTGATCACCCATTACCCATAACTTGCCCTTGGGCACCGTTACATCAAACTTCATCTCAGATGGTTTATTGCCGGCAAAGATATAAGGCTCGATGATTTCAACATCGTTGACCGACAAATTGCCATCCTTTGTACAGCAAATAACGCGATCTCCACCAACACCAATGACCCGCTTAACTAAGTACTGCTTGGCTGGGTTTGGAAGCACGCCAACTGCCACTAATGCGCTCTTAGCCTTTGTAACATATTGATTAGTTGAGTAATCAATAATTTCCGGAAGCCAATTATCTGGGTCACGGAATACAACGACATCGCCGCGCTCGATATTTTTTGAGAGAAAGGGCAGCTTATTAACCGCGACTCGATCTTTTATTTGAAGGGTGTTTTCCATAGATCCAGATGGGATGTAGAAGAACTGAACCAGAAAACTCTTTATAACTAGAGAGACAACAAGTGCGACTACAACAAGGATTGGGAGCTCCTTAAGGAGCGATCCCTTATTACGCATTGAAGAGATTATTCAGCTTTTGGAGCTTCAGCTGCTTCTTCTGCAGCTGGTGCATCAACAACTGCTTCTGGTGCATCCACAACATCTGCAGTCGCAACTGACTCTGCCACAGCAACCTCTGCTACTGGGGCTTCGACAACCGCTTCAACAACTGGAGCTGCAACAACTACAGCCTCTGGGGTTGAAAGAATTCCATCACCGTAACCTTCAACGCCATCGCGCTTTTCGCGAATCTTTGCAGCCTTTCCGCGTAGATCACGTAGGTAGTACAGCTTGGCGCGACGTACTTCGCCCTTCTTTACTAACTCAATCTTTTCAATAACTGGTGTGTGAACTGGGAAGGTACGCTCAACGCCAACGCCGTAAGAAACCTTACGGATTGTGAAAGTCTCGCGAACTCCATCACCTTGGCGACGGATTACTACACCCTGGAAAACCTGAAGGCGGCTCTTGCTACCTTCGATAACACGAACATGGATCTTGAGCTCATCGCCAGCACGGAACTGTGGGATGTCTTTGCGCAGCGAGGCTGCATCTACGGCGTCAAGAATGTTCATATTCGGATCCTTTTGTCATTTCTATTAAGCACGCGCTTTGGCGGTGCAGACTTCGTATTGTGCCATAGCCACGCTCAGAACCGTAAATCGAGCCTGGCCTTACTCGGGGATCGAAGCCTGAAGCCTCTCGTACAGGTGTGGGCCTGCCGCCAGGGTCAGATTGAGCCCATGCCAGGCTCGGGTTCTCACAACCGCCCCTGCTTCACGGGCGATGAGCTCAGCTGCGGCTAAATCCCACTCATGCAGCCCTGTTTCAAAGTAGCCATCAACCAAACCCGTTGCGACATGGCAAATATCGGCGGCGGCTGAACCGATTCTGCGTAAATCGCGAATCTGCGGAATGAGCACATTCACAATCTTGAGCTGTTCGATCCGATCTTTTACATCATAGGCAAAGCCAGTTGAAAACAAGGCGCGATTTAATTCAACAGGATCGTTGCAAGCAATCTTCACATCATTGAGAAAAGCTCCCCCACCTTTAGTGGCATGCCAGGTTGAATGAACCGTTGGACTATGAACTACACCAACCAAGGTTCCATTCTCATCTTTTGCAGCAATGCTGACTGCCCATCCAGGTAATCCATAAAAGTAATTGACGGTGCCATCGACTGGATCAATAACCCATGTGACTCCACTTTTGCTTGGGCGCGAACTTCCTTCTTCTCCGATAATTCCATCATCGGGACGGGCCGCCAAAATACTCTCAACAATTAACTTTTCACTTGCCAGATCCATCTGTGTTGCAATATCAATCGCAGTTGATTTCGCTGTTAGATCCCATGAGGCGGGACGATCTACCAATAAATCTCCAGCGTTTTTTGCAACAGTCAGTGCAAGCCGCAGAAGTTCCGTTATGTCATTAGCGGTTGTCATTTAATAGGTGGCTCTTCCACCTGATAAATCAAAAGTGAATCCCGTTGTGAAACTACATGCAGGAGAAACAATCCATGCCGCCAAATCCGCTACTTCCTGGCCTTTACCCAGTCGCTCCATTGGAATCTTGGACTTAAGAGATCTCATCTGCTCTTCAGAAAAACTCGCGCTCATTGGAGATTCGATAAGTGCAGGAGCCATAGCATTAATTGTTACTCCACTTGTTGCGTACTCTTTTCCTACGCTCTTTACCATCCCGATCAATCCCGCTTTAGTTGCAGAATAGGCAACTAGCAGTGGATTGCCCTCTTTGCCTGAAATACTTGCAATATGAAGGATGCGGCCATATCCCCGTTGTGCCATTCCTGCAATAACCGCTTTAGTTAATATCACTGCCCCACGCAAGTTAATCGCATACACATTATCGAAATCCTGAATGTCTAAGAATTCAATCTTGTCACCGTTTTTACCCAAAATTCCTACGCAATTAATCGCAGCTGAAAGTGGGCCCTGGTTACTTTCTACCTTTGCAACTAAATCGATAATCGATTTTTCATCTAAAAAGTCAACTTCGTAGACATTCATAGGGTGCTGAGTGGCTAGTTCGTGAAGAGCTTGTACATTCTTATCACAAGCGGCAACGTGGGCTCCTCGAGAAGAAAGATCAATCGCTATCTGTCTTCCAATTCCGCTAGCTGCTCCTGTAACTAGAATGATCTGATTTTCCAACGAGGTGTTTTCAATCATTTGATTGCTCCTTAACGAAATCTCGAACAATTACTCCTGGTACCAATGCAAAATCAGCTTCCCAATAAAAGGATCGAATATTTCTGACAACAGGAAGGAGATGGAAAGGCGCTTCAGTATTTGGATACAGTTCTACGGTGCATTCACCGCTCCAAATACCTTTGACATGAACATCTGACAATGTTCGTGCAGTAATCTGATTAATTCCTTGACCGCCATCAATATTTCTTATCACCTTGTGGTTGATATTCTGCGCAAAAGGGAAATAAGCAATGAGTTGCTCAATTGAGGATTCCTCTGATTTATAGGAGGAATTGATTTGGGCGACAAGGCTCTCGCCTCGAAACACCTTACCAACTATTGAATCTGAATTTACTTCAAGCTTGGTGCTGCCTAATTTCTTAGGTTGGCCATGAATTTCACGCCCTTGAGCCAATCCGACCTCTGAACTAATCAAAAGATTAGTGCTGAACCCTCCCCTGAATTCTTCACCTTGAAGGTTTTTGACCGAGACTCCGACCATCACATTGGTCTCTTCAACTACTCCCATGCCTTCTACATCGGGCATAAAGTAATTGTGGATCATCACATAATTATTGATAGAGGTCAGAGGCGAGCCTATGTGGTCTGCAATCGCCTCGGGTGAAGTTTCATAGACAGAGGTCAATATCTGAACGTTCCGATATTGAATTGGGAATCTTGGATAGAGCGGAGCAAGTTTGGGTGTCGACCAGATATCTAAATTGCCGAGACTCATTACTAAACCTTCAAAACCTTGCCAGGGTTAAGTATGTTCTTAGGATCTAAGACATTTTTTATTTTAATCATTGTGTCTACCCCTGTTTGTCCTGCTTCCTCCACAAGAGCATCAATCTTCCCTAAGCCAATTCCATGCTCTCCTGTGCATGTTCCATCCATGGCGATAATGGCAGAGGTCATCATGTGCGTTAGATCTCTGACCTCTTGTAACTCTTCAGGGAACTTTGGATCAGTAATGATTGTGCAGTGAAAGTTTCCATCAGCAACATGTCCAAAAATACAAAATTTGAATCTGCTTTCTGAAAGTATTTTTTCGCAGGTGTCAACCGCCTCAGCTAATCGAGAAAGTGGGACCGCCATATCTGTGCTGACAACTCTCTTTCCAGGATTGTTATGGAGATTGGACCAATACAAATCATGTCGTGCTTGCCACAGCTTTCTTCGAGAACTTTCATCAGAGGTCCACTCGAAGTCAAAGCCATTAAACTCGCTGACTATCTCCTTTACAATCTGTGCATCATTTTCAACACTCACCTGGCTGCCATGAAACTCAAAAAACAAAGTCGGTTTTAATGGCAGATTCAGATTGCTGTGTTTATTGACAGATTCGACACTTGCAATATCCAAGAATTCGCAGCGGGCGATGTTTGTTCCCATTTGCACAATATTTGCAGCAGCCTTTACGCCATCCTCTAGGCTCTCAAAACGCACAACAGCAGCTGACATTTTCTCTGGTATTCCAAAGATTCGAAGGGTTAGCTCAGTAATTATCCCTAAAGTTCCCTCTGAGCCAATTATCAATCGGGTTAGGTCATAGCCAGCAGATAACTTTCTTGTTGGACGCCCTGTATTAATCACTGTTCCATCTGACATAACCACGGTCATTGCCAATACATTCTCTCGCATAGACCCGTACTTAACCGTCGTAGTACCCGATGCACCCGTCGATGCCATACCTCCAAGCGTTGCATCGGCGCCGGGATCAACTGAAAAGAACAAACCAGAGTTTGCTAATTTTTCATTAAGCGCAACTCTTCGTACGCCACCTTGGACTCGCACCAGTAAGTCTTCTGGAGTTAAATCTAGAATCTTGTTCATCATTGAGATATCCAGGCTAATCCCACCAAAGATGGGTAGAACATGGCCCTCTAGAGAAGTTCCGGCACCAAATGGCACAACAGGAATACTCTGCTCAAAACACATTTTCATCACTTGCGACACCTCTTCGGTGCTCGTTGCATAAATTACCGCTGAAGGCATAACTGGAGGAAATGCAGACTCATCTCGACCATGCTCATCTAAAACTGATTCAGTTGTTACGAAACGATCTTGAAAAATCGATTTGAAGGCTGCGATTTGCTCAGAGCTAAGTTCTACTCGTTGTCTGGTCGCCATGATGAAACTATACATAATTCCTTACAATCAAAGATAGTCTTTGCGCGTGTTCACCGACTACATGACCTTATTTCGCTTACCTGGTGCCCTTAGATTTTCTATCCCGGGCCTCATTGCACGCATGCCGATATCAATGGACTCTCTTGCGCTTATTTTCATTGTTGTTGCGGTCAGCGACTCATATGCGATAGCTGGCGCTTTAAGTGCAACAGCATCGGTGGTTATAGCCTTGGCAACTCCGCATTGGTCGCGCGTTGCAGATCG
>CAXNDW010000022.1:0-12560 GCA_964201405.1 Candidatus Planktophila sp. | reverse complement strand
TCATTATTTGCTGGCAAGTTCTATCTCTTGTTTTCCTTCCTCTTCGGTTATAGCTCAAACTACATAATCAGAGGCGAGCGTTCCAATAGAGCACGCTGGATAAAGCGTTGCTTTGTTCTGATTGCTCTAGGAGCACTTCACTTCACATTTTTGTGGCATGGAGACATCATCTTTGTTTATGGAGTATTCGGTCTACTTTTGGCCCTATTCTTTTTTAGAAAAGATCGAACAATAAAAATCTGGACCCGCATTATTTATATCTTCAGCTCTACACTAATTTTGCTTGTAGCAATTTCAGTGTTTCTAGCTGAAAAGTATTTCCCAGAGGAAAGCTTCCAAGCGCCAATGGAGACAAAACTTGATGCTGTTCTCTTGGATGGTTCTTTTGTAGATGCAATTCCAGCTCGATTGGAGTTATGGGTATACGGCGTTTCAACGGGAGTCTTCCTGCAAGGCGGAATGGCATTTGCCGCATTTCTCCTCGGTCTTCGCTTGGCACGAGCTAACTTCCTATCTTCACCAATTGATACCAAGCACAACAATGAGTTGATAAAGACAGGGCTATTCCTAGGCGCTCCGATTCAGATAATTGCTGCAGTTCTATTGGTTCAGAATGAACAAAGCCCAGAGCCTTCAGAGGCAATTTATTTAATTGCACTTTTCACATCCTTTGTTGCTGCACCGCTTATGTCTATGTTCTACATCGGTGTGATTCGTAAGTTAGTCGAAGAGAAATCGCATCTAGTTGAATGGATGAAACCGGCAGGAAAGATGTCGCTGACTATCTACATCTCCCAATCGGTGTTAACCGCTTGGATCTTTAGCTCTTGGGGATTAGGGCTCTTTCAAGAACTTCAGACTTGGCAGGTATTGATCCTTGCCTTCGGAATATGGCTATTCCTAGCAAACCTCGCAACCATTTGGCTTAACAGATTCAAACAGGGTCCCTTAGAATCCCTTATGGGATCTGTGACTAGAGGTAAATCATGACTATTGCACTTGATCGCCTATTGGCACATATGGCCTGGGCAAATCAGAAAACTATTGAGCACCTCCAGACTTTGCCAGAGGATGCGCTAAAGGCGTTTGCAACAAACCCAGAATGGTTTGCAGGCGAGATTGTTTATCACATCGTTGATAGCGCTGATCATTACGCATATCGAATCTCTGGCAAGCCTGCACTGACTCAGCCAGGAGATCCCTGCATTGATGAAGTAAAAGTCATTGCTGATCTAGTAAGACTTAAGGAGCAAGCGGCAAAGGTTGATGCAATGCTTTTGGATTGCGTCAAACTAGAAGATATCCAACTTGAATTTGTAAATGCTGAAGGTGAGCAGGTGAAGCGTTGGAGATCAACGATCTTGTCTCAGGCGATCCATCACGCAACAGAGCACAGAGCTCAGATTGCTTCAGCTTTAGAGGCTAAAGGCTTTACCCCTGTAAACCTCGATGATTTAGATCTTTGGTCTTACGAGAAGGATTCTGAATAATGCTAAAGAAAGTGGCACAAGTTTTTGGCGTGGGCCTTGGAGTTTTTGCTTTAGTTTTCGGGGAGGCTGATGATTCACCCGGACTTCAAGGAATTGGAATGATTCTATTAGCGGCAGTTTTCTTTTCTATATTTAAGATTGTCAAAAGGTGAAGCAAAAACAAGATCGCGCAAAAGAATTAGCAGCCATTAATCGAAAAATAGTAAAAATCGATAAAGCGTTCGGTCCTGCGGTTAAAAACCTTGCTCCTTGTACATTCGGCCTCGAAAAACCGACTGTGACTCATTATCAATCTCTCATTAGATCGGTAATTGCACAGCAAGTAAGTACCGCAGCTGCCCGCACAATATCTGGACGCTTACAGGAGAAGTGTGGGGGTTCGATTACAGCGGCAAAGGTTGGTGCACTTTCTTTAAAAGAGCTTCAATCGGTGGGACTTACTGGGGCAAAGGTTCGAACAATTAGTGAGCTCACACAGTCTTCGCTGTCGGGTGACATTAACTTCCGGAAATTTACACACATGTCAGATGAAGAGATCATCAAAGATTTAGTTCCGCTGTTTGGAATTGGTCGTTGGACGGTAGAAATGTTCTTGATTTTTCACCTAGGTCGCCTTGATGTGTGGCCTATTGATGATCTTGCTGTTCGCCGAGGCTGGGACAACCTGCATGGAAATTCAGAGCCCATTAAGCCAAAGGCGCTACATTTACTAGGAGAGCAATTTGCAGGAATGCGAAGTGTTGTTGCTTGGTACTGCTGGAGAGCTTCTTAACTACTGATTAACAATTGCATCGTGGACATATTGAGCTAATCCACGTACGCGTCCATCGTAATACTCTTTGAATCTCGGATCTTCGATATACATAACGGCAAGATTCTTTTGCATTTCAACTGAACAATCATAAAACCACTTGGTAATTGCATCTCTATGCGCACGTACGGCTTCTTGGGCTTTAGGGGAGTCAATTGGCAGTGAGTTACCAAATGCGTACACGAACAGTTCCGTAGCGGCCTCTTGATCTACTTTGGCGGCTTCGAAATCTTCCTTCGAATACTTTGAAGTTTTTGATGTGGACTGACGGTAAGCGTCGGTATTTCCCCAACGCTCGTGGACTTCATTCTCAAATTCGTGCATAAATTTATTTTACCCCTTATGTACACTTTTCCTATGCGCTTCTTAATTTCTGTAATTGACACTCAAACACGCTCACCTCACACGCCTGAAGAGATGAAGGCAATAGATTATTTCAACGACAAGATTGAAGATGCTGGGCAACGCTTGTTTGCTTGCGGAATTGATTCTCCGGATAAGGCAGTGGTTTTTGATTCACGAAATGGTGCCGAGATAGCAATCCCTGGCCCACATCATCCTTCAGATGAATACTTCAGTGGCTTCTGGATCATTAAAGTAGATTCTTTAGAAACCGCACAACAGTTAGCAGCTGAAGGTTCTAAAGCGTGCAATCGTAAGGTTGAACTTCGTCCTTTGTTCGGCTAACTCTTACTTTCTGTAAGCCACTTCTTGCGTTCTTTTTCAGGTATGCGCTCAATTGCATATCTCAACATTGTGCGTGGCATTTCATGTGAATGTTGTTTTAGGAATCCGCGGAGCAACATCACATCTTTTTTGCCCATCTCGCGGAGCATCCATCCAACAGCCTTGTGAATCAAATCCTCTTTATCCTGTAGCAGAGCTTCAGAAATAAGCAATGTTGGTTCAAGGTCTCCAGCACGGATCAAGGCAAAAGTAAGAATGATCGAAACGCGGCGCTGCCACAGAGATTTTGACTTGGAAAACTTGATAAGTAGAGGCATGGGGTCTTCAACTTCAGTTAAGTAAACGCCCATCCAGGGTGCTGATACATCAACGATGTCCCAGTTATTGATTTTTTCAGCACGCACTTGCTTAAGATAGAAATCGAAAATCCTCTTGCGTTCTTGAGATGATCTCGCCGCCTTGAATTTCAGGTTGAGAATTATTGCGGCGCACAAACGAGCCTCATGAAAAGATGAGTTAAACAGTTTTTGAACTTCAGCAAGCCCCAATTTCTTGTAGGAGTTTGCAACTGATCTAGTCTGAGGAACAGTTCCACCAAGAAACAGATCGCCTTCAGCATATTCACCTGGGCCAGTTTTATAGAAACGAGCGAGGTCACTTACCCTGCTTTTCTTCCCGTAACCCTTTAGTTCCTCGAGTGCGAGACTGGCATTCATAACTGAAATATACCTTTCGATGATTAATTGGTGTTTGCTCGTTACTATTGCCCTCTAGGTGTTGATTGGAGGGCGAGATGATCGAAGCGATATTTCTTGGAATTGTTCAAGGTCTCACCGAATTCTTGCCAATCTCTTCAAGTGCCCACATTCGTATCTTTGGAGAGTTCCTTGATGGCGCAAAGGATCCTGGTGCTCGATTCACCGCAATCACCCAAATAGGAACAGAGTTAGCGGTACTTCTGTATTTCAGAAAAGACATCGCAGCAATACTTCGTTCCTGGTTTGGTCAAGCAGTGCAACGCAAAGAGCTAGTCGGTGAAGCTAAATCACAGGCTCGAATGGGTTGGCTGATCGTCATTGGAACAATTCCAATTGTTGTTCTTGGTTATCTGGGCAGTGACATCATTGAAAACAATCTTCGATCACTCTGGCTTATTGCAACAACCTTGATTGTCTTTGGTGTGATTCTTGGCTTGGCAGATACATATGGAAAACGCGAGCGAACTTTAGATCAACTCAGCAATCGCGACGGCCTTTTGTATGGAGCAGCTCAAGCTTTGGCGCTAATGCCAGGTGTATCTCGCTCAGGTGCAACGATCGCTATGGGTCGCTTCCTCGGATACAAGCGCGAAGCCGCACTTCGCTACTCATTCTTATTGGCGCTTCCGGCAGTCTTTGGAAGTGGCTTCTATCAACTTCAGGGAGCGCTTTCATCTTCTGATAACTCAAATGTCTTTTCACTTGCCGAAACTGCTGCTGCGACTGCAGTTGCTTTCGTAGTCGGTTATTTAGTGATTGCTTGGTTGCTTAAGTTTGTTTCAACCAGAAGCTTCATGCCATTCATTATCTACAGAATCACACTAGGCATAGTGATTCTTACCCTTTTAGTAACGGGTGTTATTTCCCCATGAGCAAGGCGTTAGTAGATAAACACCTGAAGAACTTCGAAATCGGACAGCGTCAGATTCTGAATGATCTGCGTGAAATGATCGCTGAAGAGCTTCCGACAGCTACCCAGGTAATTAAGTACGGAATACCTACCTTTCTTATCGAAGGCGTGGCAATCATTGGTTTCGATGGGTATAAGAAGCACAACAGCTTGTTTCCCTATAGCGGCGGTACAAATATGTTGCTTGAAAAGGAGCTGGCTGGATATGAGCAAACCAAAGGCTCTATTCACTTTGCCGTAGACAAAAGATTTCCAAAGCCTCTCTTAAAGAAGATTATTAAAGCCCGCATTAGTCAGATAAATGCAAGCTATCCGAAGCGCACAGGCGAGTATTTAGAGTTTTATGGAAATGGTGTCCTCAAAGCAATTGGAAAGATGAAGGCGGACAAGCTTCATGGGGATTGGAAATGGTTTCGCAAAGATGGCGTGATTATGCGCTCAGGATCATTTAAGAATGGAAAGCAAGTAAGCGTATGGATCACCTACGACCAAAAAGGAAAGCCCTACAAGAAAACTAACTTCGGCTCTTAAATTCGCCGAAAAATAATTTTCACTGAGTCGGTTACTGAGAGTAAGTCAGGTTTTGGGAGAGTTCGGCTTTCTGTTTCCATGCCGTGTAAATGGAAGCCAGGCCAGTCACCTATCGGGTACATTGTTATGTCGGTGCATTCAAGTGCAAATGGCGGTAGAGCGATCACGAGAGTTTATAGATCTGTAAAGTGTTAATGAAGGGAGGCGAAATGTCCGTCTTAGGCTGGAACGATATTCCCGATGAAGCTTTTGCGAAGTACGAATTTTGGAAGTGTCCAACTTGGATTCGCGTTTTAGCAAGGTTGCCAATTCTTGAAATTCTCGCCTACCCCTTAATTGTGAAAAGAGGATTTGCCACAATTTGGATTCCTGAGAATTGTTTTATTGAAGTTAAGAAATATGAATCCAAAGGTTGGAAGATCCGAGTAGGAGAACCGGACGAACAAGAGCGTTTATTGGAAGGATCGGTCGCCAAGTTAACGACCAATTCGACTTCGTTGCGTCGCCCTAAAATTGCTTTCACGCGATGGGGTCGTGAATTGGCCTGGCAAAAAGCAGTTCACACAGCAAATGGCACTTTGGATTGTTTGGAACGCTCAAAGCATTCCTAACTATTGGTCTGCGTTGTTCGATTGGCGAAGCATTTATCCATTGCATAGCATTGCCACGTGTTCGCTCTTCATACATTCCCACTGACTAAACCTTTAGCCGACAAGTTTCGAGAAAATGTTTCTGGTTCACGTGATGGTCGCCCGGATTGGGTACTAACAATCGGTCAAGGCTCTGGAGAAGGATTATTTGGACCCAACAGCGCTGTGTGGCAAGTACATGGAACCATTGCAACATTAGTTGGGGGAGTTCGAGCATTACTTTTGCAGGCCGCGCATCCGGCACCACTTTCGGGAGTCGCAGAGCATTCACGGTATGAAACAGATCCATTGGGTCGTTTGGCAGGAACAACGCGTTGGTTGACCGTTACTACCTTTGCTGCGGAAGAGGTAATTGCTCGCGAAGCTGCGCGCGTTAATGCGATGCATGATCATGTAAAAGGCAAATTCACTGACAAGCTAGGTCATGCGCAAAGTTACAAAGCGAAAGATCCCCGCTTTCTACTGTGGGTGCATTGCGCATTCACAGACTCATTTTTAAAGGCTCATCTGGCACTTGGATATCCGATTGATAAAGGCGCAGATGCCTATGTTGCCGAATGGAGCAAGAGCGCGATTCCGCTCGGATTAACCAACGCTCCGATGTCTGTCGCAGAGCTAGAAGCAACACTTGATGATTTCAGAGCCAATGACTTGGCACATGGTGAGCGAACCGATGAAGTTGTTCGATTTATTTTAAATCCGCCATTTGGTGGAGCAGGAAAGTTCTTTTACAAAGTAATTTCGAATGCTGCTATAGCAACCTTGGATCAACGTGAATTAGATTTATTAGGTTTATCTCCGCGTTCAAAAATGTGGCTTCGAATTTCTAGAATCAGCCTAGATATCTTCCTTGCAATTTTGGGACCAGAGCCACCGGCGATGCAGGTTGCTCGCGAACGCATTTCTCGCTCATAAAGTGCCAGCACTCATTGAATGATTGATTCACCGTAAATTGGTGACACATGTAATACCTTGCAAAGAGGTACCCCTCAGCAAATCTCTTTAATAAAAATTTCAAAGTGACACTCTTTTCCTTGTAAGAACAGCAGTAACTCAAGGAGAGAAGGAGTTCACAATGAGAAAAAATCATTCTAAAAAAGCAAAGGTGCTGGTTCTTTTTACCGCAATGGCTTTCTTGTTTGCACAAGGAGTACCAGCAAATGCTGCAAATAAAACTATTACCTGTTACAAAGGAACAACAGTTAAAAAAGTAACTGCAGCAAAGCCAAAGTGCCCAACTGGTTACACAACAACAAAACCAAAGGTGACAGCGAAGCCAACTGGAACCACTAAACCTGTCGCAGGTGCAACCGTGGCATTTTCTGGAACATATAAGGGAAAGCTTTCAATTGTGTGGGGCGATACATACCTTCAGGTCACAGGAGTTAATGGAACCGGAACAGGAAATGTTCTAGGTCTTACAGATATGTCAGGCACTGCAGCAGCAGCCCCTGCAGGAATCTGCGACACCTTTGATGCCAAGGGATCTATTTCAGGCGGAGGAAGTTCTCTCAATGTGACATTTGATTCATCTGCCAAGGGATGTGCAGAGGATGAGTCAGCTCCAACCACAATCAAGATAACTGGTACAGCAACGATTACAGGTGGCACCGGAAAGTACGCGGGAGCTTCTGGGGTTTTGAAAGTAACTGGAGCCTTCAGTGTTAAGGGTGGCTCAAAAGAAGATACCGCCTTCACCATGGATGTAAGTGGAAATATCAAAACTAAGTAAGAAGTTTTAAACCTCGAAATCAAATGAAGGAGTAAGAGATGAAGAAGATTATTTCAGCGGTGATGGTTGCCTCATTGGCCCTAGCCGGTGCTGTTTCCTCCAGTGGGATAGCAAATGCAGCACCAGCTGCAACTACTTTGATTATGTCAGGTGGTAATGGTGTCTATGACTTGGGCCCAGTTGTAATTAATGGAACTGCCAGTGCAGTAGGTGCTGTGGAGTTCACAGTTAATGGCAAGGTCGTTGCTGGTTGTGAAGCGGTTGCAACCGCAACTGTTGCTCCTTTTCTGGCTAAGTGTTCTTGGGTACCAGCAAAATCCGGCGTCACAGTGATTACCGGAAAGTTCACACCAACTGATGCAACAAACTTTGCAGCCGCTGGATCTAATACCCTGAACGTCAATATCGGAGTACCTGTTCAGGGAGTTGTTTCACCTATTCATATTTATGTTGACACCGTACTTGCAAGTGGTACTTCAGGTCCCCTTGCTCCACGTTTCGGAGTTAGCTGTGCAATTCAAAGCGAGTACATCGTTGGACAAGGAATTGTCTTTCGCATTTATGCAAATAATGCCGATCACGGTGGAGCTGTAATGGATTCAACAAACACCGCCAAGGCCTTTATTGAGGTTGCGGGAGTGAAAGATCCAATTCAAATGTCTTATGGAAACCACAGTGGTGCAGCGTTCTGGACAGGTGTATTGCGCACAGGTACAAACCCTGGCCAATACAACACCTTAGGAGTTATCAATTACAAGGTGACCATGGTGGCTAAGGACTCAACAACTATGAAGGTTCTTTCAACCAAGCTCATTCTCAAGAAAGAGGATGGAAAGACAGTAGTCGGAGCAAATGGCCGACCTGTTTATGAGCGCGTTAGCTACTACCGAACCGTGAAGTTGTCAGTTCCCCTAAAGGGTGCCGTTGGTACTTGGAAGTCAAATTTCATGCCCGCATCTCAATTAACACTGTTCGCACTTCCAAAGGCTTAAGTAAGCAATAGAACACATTTAACAATTCAATACATAGGAGAGAAAATGAAAATTAGAACACTGGCGCTGCGCTTAGCAGTTGCTTGTGGTCTAGCGTTGGCGATGGTTGTGCCGGCACAAGGTGCCGACACAGCCTCAACACTGATCACATTAAAAGCACCAACAGATATTAAAGATGTCGCACCGCTTCCCTTTACGGGCGTCAAATCAGCCCCATTCACAGCCTCAGAAATCTCTGTCAATCTCGAGATAACTCCTCAACAAGGATATGTGGGAAGTACATTTTCAGTAATTGGCAAGGGATTAAAACCAAACACCTCAATGGATTTGGTGTGGTCAACAAGCGAAGGCACATGGGTTGTCGATGTTCAGCCAAACACAGTTAATTACATGGGCGTTAAGTATGCGAAGTTTTATGTCAATATGACAAAAGTTACTACCGATGCCAATGGCGGTTTTGTGTTCAAAACCAAAGCCCCTTCTGACTTCGGAGGAGTCCATGACATTTATGCGGTAGCTGATGGCGTAGCAGTTGCTCATGGTGGTTACCAAATGCTTCGAACAGTTTCTATCTCACCTAAGAGTGGTCCAGTGGGAACTCCCATCACCATCACCTATACAGGGATGGGGGCAAGCCTTTACACCGCTGGTGGCTCAGTTCTCTACGACAATCTATACGCAGGTGCAATGCAGGCGCTTTGGACACGAGGTACAGGTAAGGCTGTCATCCGTGCATCCGGAGATGTTGGAAAGCATGTTATCTATGTACTAGATGGCATAGGAATTCCTTACTTGAATATCATTCAATCACCGGTTCCATTTGCCAATGGAGATACAAAGACCTTTACTGTTACTAAAGATGCGGGCGCTCCAGCCCCATATCTTGTTTACCCAGACAAGGTGACACCTACAGTTACACAAAAGACAACACTTTCAAATATTGGTCTCAATCCAAATACAAAAGCTGTTGCAACCCTGTCACGAGATGAGGGACCAGTTCTTACCAAGGTAAAACTGAATGTCAAAGGGATGTCTACAACTGGAACTCATACCATCGAGTGGGCAACTGTTGTTGGTAACCGAGTCAATTGCACCGGAACCTGTTGGGTATACAACGCAGTTCCTATGGGAACCGTTGATGTAACAAACCCTGACTTTACTAAGGAGATTCAGATTCCTGATCATCTTGGTGGATGGCATGTTATTCAGGTAAAGAAAAATGGTGTGATCGAAGCACAAGTTCCATTTTATGTGCAGGAAAGCATCATGCCTTATTACGACAGTAAGGGAAAAGTAATCAGCATGGGTCTTGCTAAGGCAGATCCATCAGGTTTACCAGAAGCTCGTAATGGTTCAGGTGTACCAACCAATAAATTCAAAGCTGGTGAAGAGTTTACAATTGCAATCAAGGGTGTGGGCTGGACTCAGTTAGATAACACATTGGCTGTTACCTACGACAACTCATTCATTGGTTACGGATGCGGCTTTAATTCAAATGGATATATGGTTATTCACTTGAAGGCGACAGGTAAGCCTGGAACCCACATTATTGATCTATGGCCATTGCTATATACAAATCAGCCTTCATTTGCGAACACTCCTTACGGAATGCTTCCAATATTGACTGCAAATCGTGATTTCCCTGGATTGGCGCTTGGATATCAACTGCCTTCAATCCACTTTGCGATAACAATCGTTAAATAGTTAGTAACGGGACAGGAACCCCGACTCTCATTTACTTGAGGGTTGGGGTTTTTCCATTTCCAGGCATCCACCAATTCCACTTTCCAAGCAGAACCATGGCGCTGGGAAGCAATAAGCCTCGAATAATGGTTGCATCAACAATAACGCCAACTGCTAATCCAATACCAAGTTGTTGCAATCCTGCAAAGTGTCCGGTGATTAATCCTGTCACAGCGGAAATGAAGATCAGCGCTGCTGCAAGAACAACGGTTCCTGATGATTGCATACCCTGACGAATAGCCTCTTCATTACTTGCTCCTTGATCACGCGCTTCTCGTATTCGAGAGACTATGAAAATTTCATAATCCATCGAAAGACCAAAGAGAATGGCGAACAACAAAATCAGAACCCAAGCTTCTATTTGCTCAAGTTGGTATGTACCAACTCCTAATTTGAATATTACAACCAGAGCTGAAAAGGAGACGCCTATAGATATCAAATCCAGGATGATCGCTTTTGCCGAAAGAACTACTGAACGAAAGGTTCGCATCAAAACAATGAATGTAAGGATAAGTATCAAAAAAACTACAAACGGGAAGGATTTAGAAAGGGCATCTAGGAGATCTACTCCTTGAGCAGGAGCTCCGCCTAGATAAAAATGTGCGTTATCTGGAAAACCCGAGTTGGGTATGTACTCATCTCGCAACTGCTGTACAAGGCCAACAGTTTCATCTGCGCCTAGATCATGCTGACCAAAGATATAGATTCGCATGAATCGACCAGTTGAATCGACATATGGCCATTTATCTCCACTTGCTACAGTGAAAACTTCAGGGTTGTCAGCAATTTTTTTGGCAAATTCAAATCGTAGCTCTGAAATCTCCTGCGCTTTAATATCTTCGCCTAGGTCAACAACAATGGTGTGAGGCGTAATGACACCAATTCCAACCTTTGTAGTTACTGAATTGAGGGCTTGCGCAGACTCAAGATGGGATGGAATTGCAGACAAGGAGCTTGGAGTTACCTGCAGCCACATTAAAGAGGAGAGGGATATGGCAATAGCTGTCACAGTCATCGCAAAGGTAGTTTTCGGCTTTGAGAGTGCAATATTGGTCAAGAAATTAAAGTTCTTTCCAAGGTATCCCTTGAAGCGCTTAGGAGAATCTCCACCCAAATGTTTGAGCAGAATTGGCTGCAATGTGGAGGCGGCTGCAATGGAAACGAGTGGAACAACTAAGCAGGCCAAACCGAGCGACCTGACAAATGGAATTGGAACGAAGATAAGAGTCGCCAATCCCAAAGCTACGGTAAGACCAGAAATTACCGCTGTGTGTCCCGCCGATTGCATAGTCTTTTCTATGCGGTCGAGGGTTAAATCTCTGTTTTGTCGGTATCGATGAACCATGATCAATGAGTAATCAATTGCAAGCCCGAGCCCGATGAGTTCAACAATATTTGGAACATACAAAACCATCAAAAATTTCTGCGCCAGCAGGTAGATGATTCCAAGGGAAGTCGTTATCGTTGTAAATGCAAATATCAGTGGAATCAATACAGCCCATGAAAAACCCAACGCCACAATGAGCAACATCAGAGCAAGTGCAATAGCGATCAATTGCCCCCGTTGTAGATCTGAAGCAAGGATCGGAACAACATCAGCTTTGATAGCTGGGGGACCGGTGACTAAGGCCCCATCTAAAGAGTTGAGCTTTAACGCTGCCCTCAAATCCTCTGTGTATTGCGAGGCCTGATTGAGATCAAGAGATGTTCCAATTGTTGCGTACAAGGTTCCCGCAAATGCTCTTTCTTGAGTTATCTCTGACCCAGGAATTACAGAAGCTGCGCGAGCAAGTGATGCTTTGAAATTAGCGATCTGAGCTGCAGTAGCTTGTTTGTATTTGTATACAACCGTAAAACTTCCTTCGGTGTTCTCTAAAAATCTCTCCTGCAAAACGTTGCTTGCTGCCGCTGACGCGCTGCCTGGAATCTCCAAAGAGGTTGTTAAGTGCTTATCCAGTTGAACTCCACCGAAAACACCGGCGGCGCTGAGAGCTATCCAGATTGCAATCACCGGGCACTGAGCCCTAAGAGAAAACTTTGCACACTTAGCAACCATTAGTGAATTCTATTGATTCAAGCAATTGCTAAAGGTAGATGGCATGATTAGGACATGAATAACGAGGTAGTAGTGCAGCTAATTGCACCAAATGAGTGGCAGCGCCTACGTTCTATTCGTTTAGAAGCATTGACTGAAAGCGGGCATGCCTTTGGTGGAACTTTGGAGGCTGAGAGCGCAGAAGATGAAATCACTTGGCG
>CAXNDW010000021.1:0-12647 GCA_964201405.1 Candidatus Planktophila sp. | reverse complement strand
TGCAATGAAGGTCTCTCTAGTGATTCACCAACAAACTCATCTGCACCATATGGGCCAACAAGTGGGTAAATAAAGCCAATTACCGTGATCAAGCCAAACATAATTGCACCGGTGATGATGCCGAATCCACCAGGGCGAGATACCCACTCTTTGATGCGCTCTTTACGAGATGCATCTGCTGCAAAGGCCTTGTTGCTGCTCATAGCTTCACTCTCCGATCTAGTGCATACGCTAAAAGATCACCAATAAAACTTAAGAACACTGTAATAACTCCAAAGAATAGAAGGATGCCTTGAACCATTGGGTAATCACTGCCCAGCACAGCACCAACTAGCTCGCGACCGATACCCGGTAGCGAGAAGATGGTTTCTAAAATAACTGTTGCACCTAGCATTGTTCCCATCATGTATGAGAGCAGAACAACTGTTGGAGCAAGAGATGGCTTCAAAATATAGAACCAGAAGAAACGAGGGCGGCTTACACCGCGAATAATTCCGGTCTCAACAAACTCTTCGGCTTTTGTATCTACAACCGAGGTATGGAGAACTCTGGAGATAATTGCTACCAGGATCAATGTGTTGATCGAGATTGGTAGCCACAAGTATTTGAGGTTTTCTGGGAATTCACTGACATATCCAAAAACTGGAGCCCAGTTGCGTTGCACGCTGAAAATCAGGATTGCTACCATCGCAATAAAGAAGTTAGGTGTTGCAATGATGATCGAAGTGATTCCTCTAAACATGTAAACAGTTGATGCCCTATTAGACCATCCAATAATTGTTCCAATTGGAATCGAGATTATGAAGGCAAAAAAGACAGAGAGGGTGATGTAGGTCAGTGTTAGCGGAAAGGTGCGTTGAATTGTTTCAAGCACTTCAACGCCATTGACCAGTGAAACTCCTAAATCGCCCTGCATTAGCCCCTTGAAGTAATCAAAGAACTGCTCTAACGCACCTTTATTTAAGCCTAATTGTTCACGTAACTGCTCAATGGCCTCGGGTTCGGCTCCAGCACCTAAGCGTGCGGAAGCTGGATCTCCTGGTGATAAGCGAATAAGTGAGAAGGAAATGACCATGACCCAGAAGGAGATAGATATCGCCCGCAGAAACCGTCCGAAAATCTTTCGCAAAAACATATTTCGATTCACGGGGTAATTATCCGCCTTTCAGAGTGCAAATGGTGAGTATTTTCAAGGAAATTTATCTTTACATAGAAAAGCGATTACCTGGGTGCCCACCGTGGTGGACACCCAGGTTCTCGACTATTTGCCAAAAGGTTTTATATCTCTTGGCTGACCGCTAACCGTTGACTAATGCAAATTAGTCAGTTGGAAGTGCTGGGTTAGTTGCAAGAACGAACTGCAACTGACCTGGCAAGAGCGCTTCAACGATGTTATTTCCGATACGGCTACCTGATACATAGAAACGGTTTCCAATTGGAATAAACGTAGATAAGTCAAAAGCGATCTTTTCGACTGCTGCTAACTTCTCCTTAATGAGCGTTTCGCTTTCAGAAGCTGCCGCCTCATTGAGGAGCTTGTCGGTGTCAGCTAGTTGTGCATCTGTAAGACTTACGAATCCAGACCACACTCCACCTGGCTTGAACCAGTTAGAGAGCTGCAGAATTGGTGTGGCTGCGTTATTACCGAACCACATCATTTCCCAATCCTTCTTATTAAGGTAGTTAGGCCCGATGTTTGAATCTGGTGTAACCATTTCAATAGTCACATCGATACCAACAAACTTCAAACTGTCCTTAACGACCTGTGCTGCATCCTGCCAGAAGATACGGTTTGGTACCGGCATAGTTACCTTGAAACCCTTTGGATACCCGGCTTCCTTGAGCAACTTACGTGCAGCTGCTGTATCGCGCTTTCCATTCTTAGGAAGTGAACAGACAACATAATCGTTGTTGAAGTTGAACTGCATTCCGCAGTTTGGCTTTCCTTGGTTTGCAAAGGCGGTGCGCATAATGCCTGCACGGTCAACAGCAAGTGAGATTGCTTGACGTACGCGAGCATCCTTCAGCGCCTTATTTGGCTGCAGAGGACCCATATTGATTGCCAACATGAAAGTTCCTGAGTCCTGCTCACCTGTTACACGATACTTCTTCTTATCCCACTTAATGCTCTTCGCGCTGAGTGGGAGCTCCATTACGTAATCAATTGATCCAGCTTGGAATGCTGCAAGTCGTGTGTTTCCATCTGGGATAGTTACAACACGTAGTTCATTCACGCGAGATTTTGCCCAGTAATTAGGGTTTGCAACAAGAACAAAAAGATCAGTTCCTGGTGTAAATGTCTTAATCATCATCGGTCCACCAGCAACAGGATCCTTAAAGTACTCCTTTGCCTTTGCTTCGGTGTCTGTCTTGCTTGCAGGGTGAATTCCCATGAATTCTTGTGCGAGCGCAAAGTTGAAGTCAGGGTATGGACGCTTCAGAGTCCATACAACTGTGCGAGAGTCCTTCGCAACAACCTTATCAACTGCATCGATGTAAGAAGCAGAACGCTTTGAATTTACCCAGCGATCGAATGCATTCACAACATCTGCTGCAACAAGATTTGTTCCATCAGAATACTTTGCGGCACGAAGTTTGTGAGTAATGGTTTTGCCATCGCTGCTGACATCAGCCTCTTCAACTAGGTCGCGACGTGGCTTTCCATTTGCATCGTAGCGATACAGCTTTCCCTGAATTAGGTAAGCCATCTGTCCTTCGGTGTAACCACCGACAGGGTTAATTGGATCTACAGATTGAACTCTTTGAAGAGCTCCGTAAGTGACAACATCGCAAATAGCGTTACTTGCTGTTGATCTAACTGTGCAATTTGCACCTGTTGCAGCTTGCGCAGCCTGAATACCGACAAGTGCTCCCATTGCTAATGCAAAGGTTGCAAGTGTGGCCAGGATGCGACCTGTTCTTTTTGCCTTCATCTAACGTCCTCCTTTGTGAACGGTTAACGATTTACAGGGACTATAGTGGGCTACGACACAAAAAAACAGGGATATCTGAAGAATTTTCCTGTCGTTACCTAAAGGTTGTAAAAGGGGGTTTTGGGGTGAGTTACGCAGGAATTTTTGATTTAGAGGGAAAGACCGCGCTGGTCACAGGCGCGCGCAAAGGTATTGGTTTTGCCATGGCCTCGATCCTGGCCGAGTACGGCGCAAAGATCATCGCAGTTAGCTCTCAGCAAAGTGAGGATGATGAGCTGGCCTCGATTGTTAAGGGACATGGAGGCAGCTTCCAATCTGTTGCGGTGGATCTGCGCAATCGCGCTGAAACCACAGATTTTGTAAAGCAGATTAAGGGTCAGCAGATCGATATCTTGATTAACAATGCAGGAATCGCCAACCGTGCAATAGCGCTAGAGCACACCGATGAGTTGTGGGATGAGGTCATCGAATTAGATCTGACCGCGCCATTTATTCTCTCTCGCGAAATCGGCCAGCAGATGGCTGCACGTGGAAGTGGAAAGATCATTTTTACCGCATCGATGTGGACATTTTTGGGTGGAAAAAATGTCATTAGCTATACAGCGGCAAAATCAGCTCTGGGCGGTTTAGTTCGCGGTTTATCTAATGAGCTTGCTGGCGATGGAATCTGTGTCAATGCAATCGCGCCAGGGTTTATCGAGACAGATATCAACCTGCGTGTGCGTGCAGATAAGGAACGTTTTGAGTTCTTATCGGCGCGAATTCCTGCCAAGCGTTGGGGTAAGCCAGCTGATTTAGCGGGTGCGACATTATTTTTATCATCTGCCGCATCAGATTATGTAAGCGGAATCGTTCTGCCTGTCGATGGTGGTTATTTAGCTAACTAGGGTGCTACATCTTCGCCAGGGCGGCTAATGCGTAATCAGCTGCCTTGGCGATGTTTCCGCTTTCTGCAATCTTTTGATCCCACAGCGCACCACCCATGCAGACTCCAACACACCCAGCCTCGATGTAGCTGCGTACCTCGTGGGGCTGAACACCCCCGGAAACAACTAACTTTAGGTCAGGTAGCGGCTCTAGGACTGAGTTAACAAAGCTCAACCCACCGACTGCGCTAATTGGAAACACCTTAAGAGATGTTGCGCCCCATTGCATCGCCTGAACCATTTCACTGGGTGAAAGAGTTCCTGGTGTGCAGGCGATCTTTAATTCAGCGCATCGTCTGATCAGTGCTTCATCTGAATGCGGAGATACAACAAAGGCTGCACCCATCGCAGCTAAAGCATTTACTTGATCTAGCGTTCTGACAGTTCCTCCACCAAGTCTTTCAACACCTTCGCTAAGCAGGTTCTTAATGACATCAAGGGCGTTGGGGACGGTCATGGTGATTTCAATTGCAGAAACATTTGTTTGATCAAAGGCCTTTGCAAGTGTGTATGCGATCTCTGGACTGTCTGTTCTGATAACAGCGACTACACCTGAATTGTTTTTTGTCATTAGACCGCGGTTAATCCTGCATCCATTGAGAAAACTGTTCCATTAACAAATCGTGCCTCTGGGCTAAGTAAGAATGCGATTCCATGTGCAACCTCTTCTGGAGTTCCCATCTTTCCATCTAGCTGACGCGCCTCCATCATCTTTCGGCGCGCAACAGGATCTGGGTCATCGGAAAGAATTCGTGCGATCCATGTTGAATCAACTGTGCCCGGAGCAATTGCATTGATCCGAATACCTTCAGCGGCATGATCTGCTGCAATGCAACGGGTCAAACCAAGAACGGCAGATTTTGAAGCACCGTAAGCGACCCGATTTTTCAAACCGATCAGCGATGCCGCGGATGCGACATTCACAATCACACCACCGCCTCGTTTAATCATTTGCGGAACGATGATTTTGCACAACAAAAATGATGCGGTGATATTTACTGCAAAGGTCAGTTCCCACTCATCAAGAGTTGTTTGTTCGACTGTCCGGGCAAAGCCCACACCTGCGTTATTGACCAAGGCATCGATTTCTAGCTGATTTATAATGGTTTCAAGCTGACCTTCAAGGGCATGGCTCTTTGAAAGATCTAGATTATGGATCTCAACCTTCGCCCCAAGTTTTTCGAGTTCTGCTTGCGCTAACTCTAGATTGGGTTGGTCTCGATCAAACAAAACAAGATCGTAATCTTTTGCTGCAAGGTTCCTAGCGGTGGCCAGGCCGATTCCATTTGCTGCACCAGTAATTAATGCCAGTGGTTTTGTAGAGCCTTTGAAACTCATGGAACTACTTTTCAGCTACGACAGTATTTTTCAAGATTCCGATATTTTCTATCTCGACCTCGATGACATCCCCATCTTTCATAAAGATTGGTGGCTTGTAGAACAAGCCAACACCGTGTGGCGTACCTGTTGTAATCACATCGCCAGCTTCAAGGGTAATTCGTTGGCTGATATAGCTGATCAAGTAAGGAATATTGAAAATGAGTTGGTTTGTATTACTTGTCTGCATGGTTTTTCCATTGAGACGGGCCTCGATCTTCAAATTGTGAGGATCGCCGATCTCTGATGCTGGAACAATGCGAGGTCCGATTGGGCCGAAGGTGTCATATGACTTGCTTCGCACCCATTGGCCATCCTTGCCTTGCGCTTCGCGGTCGGTGACATCGTTCATGCAGGTGTATCCAGATACATAATCCAATGCATCTGCTTCGCTTACTCGTGATGCTCGCTTTCCGATGACAACTGCAAACTCAGCTTCCCAGTCGCACTGGGTGACACCCTTAGGGATGATGATCGCCTCACCATCAGAGATCAATGATGTGGTCCACTTGGTAAAGAGGACCGGAGCCTCTGGAAGTGGAACATTGGCTTCTGCTGCGTGATCTTTATAGTTAAGACCTACAGCGATGACCTTTCCTGGCATTGGCAATGGCAAACTCACGATAAGAACCTCATCTCTCATCCGACCCCGACGGGGAAAAGAATTATTGCGAAACCCTACCCCTAGGCTCGTGGATTGTATACAGTAAACCCAATCAAAGTTTAGGCGGGCAGGGGAGCGATACATGCACAAAATTGGAATCTCGGAAGGGGCGATCGCCGATCTCTCCTGGGCAGAACCCGCCGCTAAGGCGCTCGGGTTGGAAATTCATGTCGTATCAATTGCGACGCCCGAAGATGTAGCGAAAAATTTAGTGGGCATGGATGCGCTCGTTGTGAGTTTGCAAAAAGTAAACGCTGAAGTAATCGCGGCACTTCCAGATTCAGTTAAGTGTGTTGGTCGACTCGGTGTTGGCTTAGACAACATCGATCTTGAAGCAGCTAAGAGCAGTAAGTTGCCTGTGATTTTTCAACCAACCTATGCATACAACGAGGTTGCAAACCACGCGATCTCGATGATCATGGCCTTGCACCGCGGGTTAATGACCGCAAGTAACGGTGTTAAGAACTCTGAATGGATTCCTGCGCCAAAGGTTGCAGAGATTATTTCATTACAAGATTCAACATTGGGTGTTGTGGGATGTGGCCGCATCGGTCAATCCCTCATTGAAAAAATGAAACCATTGGTTAAAGAGATTGTTGGATTTGATCCTGCGATAACAACACCGATTCCGGGTGTACGCATGGTGAAAACCCTTGATGAGTTAATTGAATGCTCACAGATAATTACTCTGCATGCACCATACATGCCATCTACCCACCACATGTTTGGCAAAGAACAGTTAGCAAAGATGCAAAAGGGTTCGATCCTGGTAAATGTTTCTCGAGGTGGTTTGATTGATGAAAATGCATTGTGTGATGCTTTGAATTCGGGTCATCTTGATGGAGCAGGGCTTGATGTATTTGAGAAGGAGCCTTTGCAAGCAGATTCTCCGCTTCGTAGCGCAAAGAACATCATTTTGACTCCACACATTGCTTGGTATTCGCAGAGCGCTGGCCGCCGCTTGGTTACATGGGCGTTGACAGATGTGCACACATTTTTAACCGGTAAAGACAGCTTAAACGGCAAGTTCGCCGCAGGCCCATTTAACTAAGAGATAACTAAGAGAAAGAAGAAAAAGTGGAAGAAATATTCGTACCCGCAGTCGGAATGGCTATGGATAATGTGGTTCTCTTAGAATGGCTGAAGAATCCAGGTGACACAGTTAATGCAGGTGATGTGATTGCAATTATCGAAACTGATAAAACAACAATGGATATTGCGGCTGAAACAGCTGGAGTAATGGGTGCACATAAGTATCAAGTTAATGATGAAGTTCCCGCCGGAAACACAATTGCAGTAATCCTAGGACCAGGAGAAAGTGAGTAATCATGAGTAATCTCAGTAAAGAGTGGGCGCACTCATCATTGCGAGGAATGATGCTTATCCGCGAATTTGAAGAGACAGCAGACAAGCTTTCTTTGCGTGGAAAGATTCCAGGCGGTATTCACAACTCTTCAGGTCAAGAGGCTGTAGCTGTTGGAGTTCTTTCCGCGCTGGATCCACTTGATGTAATTGCAACAACTCACCGTTCTCACCACCACACCTTGGCCAAGGGTTTTTCTTCTCGCGAAGTTATGGCTGAGTTATTTACAAAGTCAACTGGTGTTTCACGTGGACGTGGTGGATCGATGCACTTAGGCGATTTCCATCGTGGCCACTTTGGTGGAAATGGAATCGTCGGAGCGGGTGTCGGAATCGCGATGGGCGCTGCACTTGGTATTCAACAACGTGGCGATGCAAAGGTTTCTGTTGGTTTTGTCGGAGATGGTGGCGTTAACACCGGTCGTACTTGGGAAGCGATCAACATGGCTGTTATCTGGAAGCTCCCTTTGATCGTAATCGTTGATAACAACCAGTACGCAGTTGAAACATTTGTAGATCGTGTGACTGGCGGTGGCGATATCGCCAAGCGCGGCGAGGGATTTGGTTTACCTTCCTACACAATCAATGGACAGGATGTTGTCGAGGTAAATGAGTACACAGCTAAAGCCCGTCAACGCGCGCTAGCTGGTGAAGGCCCAACCCTTATCAACGCTCTTACATACCGCTATTACGGCCACAACGTGGGCGAAAAGGGGCAGTACAGAACTCAGGATGAGATCTTGGATTGGAAAACTAATCGCGATCCGATTGATTTGTTTATCGCACGCGCAACATCTGAAGGGTTGATTACCGACTCTGAAGTCGCTGCGCTGCGCGATGATGTTAAGAAAGAGGTTGAAGATGCGGTTGATTTTGCAGAAAAGTCACCTCAACCAGATACAGCGTCAATTTTAGTGGATGTCGATTCCGGATTATTGGGAGGAAAGTAAAGTGACTACTTCTACACAAAATCAAAACCCAACATATTCCGAGGCGTTCCAATCTGGAGTCCGTGAAGAGATTTACCGCAACCGCGACATCTTCATTTTGGGAACCGACCTAATCGAACGCGGTGGACACTTTGCCCAGGTAAAGGGAATTGCTCAAGAGTTTGGTTTCCAACATGTAAAGGATTCACCAATTTCGGAAGCTGCCATGGTTTCAGCCGGTTTAGGTGCGGCTATGTATGGTCTGCATCCAATTATTGACTTGAACTTCATTGACTTTTCTTTAGGTGCGATGGATGAAATCATCAATCAGGCCGCAAAGATCAGATTTATGTTTGGACAACCAGTACCTATGGTAATTCGAGCAACATCTGGAACAGCACTCGGCGGAGCTCACCACTGCAACTCATTGGAATCTTTGTTTGCACATACTGCAGGACTTGCAGTTGCCGTGCCATCAAATGCTTGGGATGTAAAGGGTTTGATTAAAACTGCTCTACGTACTCCGGATCCAGTTATCTTCTTGATGCACAAAAAGCTCAGCGGTGTGCGTGGAGAAATTGGTGATGAAAATACTTTAATTCCTTTCGGAAAGGCACGTACCGTTAAGGAAGGAAAGCATGCAGCGATCATTACCTACGGATACACAGTTGTAACCGCTCAAAAGGCAGCTGCAGCACTGGCTTCAGAGGGTATTGATGTAGAAATCATTGATTTACGTACCCTTTACCCGCTAGATACAGATGCGATTAACTCTGCAGTTCAAAGATTTGGACGCGTTGTTATCGCTGATGAAGCACCTATGTTTGGATCAATCACCGCTGAAATTGCGGCGACTGCAACCGAGGCTAACTTTGGATCTCTTAAGGGACCAATCGTTCGCATCGGAAGTGTTCGCGCACCAATCAGTGCTAACCCAGGAATGTCCGAAGCGGCAATCCCATCTGTTGATGCAATGATCGCGGCGGTAAAGAAAGTGGTGGCGTACTAATGTCTAACTTCAATGTTTCTGGAAAATTAGCGGTAGTAACTGGTGCGGCCGGAGGCATTGGTATGGCTGTGTGCCGCCAACTCGGTGGTGCAGGCGCCACTATCGCTTTAGTGGACATCGATGAAAAAACATTAGCTATCGGAAAAGCTGAATTAGATTCCTTGGGAATCAAAGCACAAACATTTCTAGGTAGCGCGGCTATCGAAGCCGATGTAGTTCGAATCTATAAAGAGATTCATGCATCGATGGGCGTTCCAGATATTCTGGTCAACAACGCTGCTCAAGGAATCCATACCCCTCCTCAAGATACATCTGTCGAGGAATGGGACCGAGTGATGAATACATCTCTCAAGGGTTACTTCTTGAACGCACGTGAGTTTTCTCGTTTGGTTCTCGCCGCCAAAAAGCCAGGTGCTGTGGTCAATATCAGTTCGATTGCAGGTAGTTCAGCGATTGGTCGCGGCAACTTTGCCTATAGCGTTTCAAAGGGTGGAGTTAATCAATTAACTAAAGAGTTAGCTATTGAATGGGCAACGGCAAAGATTCGCGTTAACGCAATTCAGCCATGTTCGGTCAACACCCCTGGATGGCGTCGCTGGGTTGAAACTGAAGGGGAAAAGGCCCGTGTTTTAATGACCCGCTTGCTTGAAGGTATTCCTTTGGGACGGGTAGCCGAGCCTGAAGATATTGCCGATGCGGTTCACTTTTTGGCCAGTGATTCAGCCGCGATGATTACCGGAACGATTTTGCCGGTCGATGGAGGCAACTTGTCCTTCAATGCTGGTGGAAATTTAGGTCACTACTAAGAGGAAAATAGCCCTATGATTGTTGTATACAAACAACAATCTAATTAGGTGGTGGCTATGGTTCAACGTCCGCTCTCCCTAGGTGTAGCAACTCGTCGTGTATTAGCAGATGAGGTCACCGATGATTTACGTGATGCGATCGTCTCTCATGAACTTGAGCCGGGTCGCAAATTAACTGAGGATGAGCTCGCTGCTCAACTGGGAGTTTCTCGTGGACCGGTGCGCGAAGCGTTGATGCGTTTAGAGCGCGAAGGATTAGTTGTTATCGAACGTCACCGTGGTGCAACTATCGCATCATGGAATCGCCAAGATATTGAAGAGATTTACTCTTTGCGGGGCGCCCTTGAAGAGTTAGCTATTGAATGGGCTTGTAAAAATGCAACATCTGCAGATATCGCAGATATGGAAGATGTTCTCAAGGAGTATTCAGCGCTATCGGATAAGCAACGAACACCTAAAGAGGTCAGTCGTCTTGATTTAGATTTTCATAGTGCGCTATTTAGAGCAGCCCATCACGAGCGGTTGAATCGTTCATGGGAGATCCTTCGTTCACAGATTCACACCTTTCTTGTTTACACCTGGTCTCAAGATGACAACATCAATAAAAAGTTTTTACCGCATTGGTCCCCAGATCACGCAAAGCTTCTTGACATCATCAAGGAGAAAAAGGTTGACGAGGCGCATGAGGTAATTGATCAACACGTTGCACGTGGACTTGAGCGGGTTGTAACCCACTTTGCAGAGCAGCCAGTTAAGGCCAAAAAGTCCAAGTAATTAAGGCTTAGCGACCTTTACAGCAAGCTCTTGAATAGATTGCCAAATCGAGGTTGAAATCTCGATGGAGGCTTCGTTCTTAGCTCTTTGTGCGTTCTCAACTTCACCAGGCAGCAATACTGGAGATTCAGGATTAGCTGCTGGAGATTTCTTGATCTGTGCCGCAGCCTCATTGACATCACTGGTAAACGCATCCAACCCCACAAAAAATTCAGGGTTAATTACAGTTAAAACCGCACCATTTCCGCGTGAATATGAGGAGTTCATCGATGGATGATTTCCAGATAGTGCGCCACCCAAAATCTCTATCAATAAGCTCATGCAGTATCCCTTGTGTCCACCAAATGGCAGAAGGGCTCCACCTGCATAAAACTCTTCAGGATCATTTGTTGATTTTCCATCTTTAGTAATAATCAAACCTTCAGGGACTTTTTGCCCATTTGCACGAGCGATACGTAACTTTCCTTCTGCGCTACCTGCGGTAGCAAAATCGATGATGATGTCCTCGCTTGAGGTTGGAATTCCAGCAGCAAAAGGGTTTGTACCAAAGACCCTCGTCCTTCCACCAAAGGGTGCGACCGCAGGATCTGCGTTACACCACATCATTGACACTAAATTTCTGCTGGCCAATGTTTCAACGTACTCGCCAAGTCGACCAATGTGATTGCATGAGCGAATCGCGATAGTTGCCGTTCCCAATGCGAGCGCCTTTTCCGTTGCAACATCCACCGCATTTTTACATGCAACCTGGCCCCAGCCCCATTGACCATCGATTAAAGCAACAGCTCCACGATCAGAAACAATTGTTGGTTGACCCGTTGGAATCACCCATCCGCGTTCAACAAAAGAGGTGTACTCGATTAATCGAATAACTCCATGAGATGCATGTCCTGCCTCTTGCGCCTGCACCAATGAGTCAGCGACAGATAATGCATCATCAGGAGGAGTGCCTAAGTCGCGCAGGATTTGTGAACTCAGTGCGAGCATTTCATCCCGTTCTACATTTTGCATCTGCACCTGATCACCCATGATTACCCCTTGACCTTAGCGTGAAAATCGTTAACAATTAACAACTTGAGGGTAACGGGGAGCCCCCCGAAAATCAATACAGTCAGGAGATTTTTTCAGTGAAGGTCACCGCGATTGAAACCATCCGACTTGGCGAGTACCCCAGCATCTTGTTTGTGCAAGTACATACCGACACAGGATTAATCGGCTTAGGCGAAAGTTGTGTGGGTGTCGAGGCGGTTGAAACATTTATTCATGAATCTGTTGCTCCTCGTCTTCTAGGCCAGGATCCACTTGAGATAAATCGGATTCACGAGATTTTGCACCAAGATTTTATTGGTTTTGCCGGATCAGGTGTCGCCGTCCGTGCCGCATCTGCAATTGATTTTGCGCTGTGGGATTTATTGGGACAGGAGACAGGTAAAACTCTGAACCAATTACTGGGTGGAAAGGTGCGAGAGAAGATCCGCGCGTACAACACATGTGCAGGTTCTGGGTATGCAAAGGGATCATCAAACATCGATAGAAATCGCAAGGCACAAATTGGAACACCGGATGCCACAGATTTTGAAGATCTCGTTGCATTTCTTAATGAGCCAGAGCAGTTAGTTGCCAGCTTAAAAGCAATGGGCTTTACCGCGATGAAGATCTGGCCCTTTGATGAAGCGGCGATGAGATCGGGTGGACAGACAATTACACCTGGAGATTTAGCTGAAGGTGTAGACATTATGCGCCGTGCACGATCTGCAGCAGGAGATAACTTTGACATTATGTTGGAGCTTCACTCATTGTGGAGTGTTCCTGCCGCAACAATAATCGCTCACGCGGTGGAGGAGTTCTCACCATTTTGGATTGAAGA
>CAXNDW010000020.1:0-13196 GCA_964201405.1 Candidatus Planktophila sp. | reverse complement strand
AGAGGTCCGACATATCCGAGAACATGCGCGGCATTTACCTCTAGGTAACTTGGGTAACTACGGATCGCTACAGGTTGAGCATCGACACCGGGAAACTCATCTGATCGCTCCACAATCTGAAGTGCAATTTCAGGATCTGCAGATTTGGTAATGGGAATCGGTTGGTAGCGTGAGCCTTGCCAGCACCCCGCCTTTTTTCCAACAGGTAACTCACCGCACAAACGAGTGTTTTGATAGATATCTTTGTACTGCAACTTGAGCAGGCTTGAAAGCCGTTTCATCACAGCTACACCTTTATCTTCTAACTTATCTATCGCAATACGATCAATTGTGATTGCCAAACCAGCTTTATTCATCGCCAACGGGACACCATAACCATCAACAATCAGGCCTCGATTGGCGGGGGAAACAACATCTCTGCTTTGAATACTCAGCGCTGCATCCTTGTATTTGGGACCTGCAGCAACCTGAAGGTAAAAGAGGCGACCGAAAAGTGCCATCATCAAAGAAACTATGAGAATTTGAACAACCATTAATGCAAGACGAGATCGGTTGTTCATATAACCGACCTAGAGTCAAAGACTAGAGCATGTAGCTTTGTAAAAACTGGAAGCATAATTGGAGCAACCAATAGCGTCCACAAACTCATTCCGATCAAAGTCAGTGACACCTGAGCAATTGAACCAACTGAAACTCCTAGTAAAGCTCCGCTGATTAAGAATGCGATTTCGACAAAGAATGTGGCAACTACAACGAAAAAGACAATACCTATTGCGTTAGCGTGAACATTGTCGTCGCCATACCCGATGTATGAAATTGCATACCCCGCCAAAAGCATTATCAGAGTCCACTGTCCGAATGGGCCACTAGCACTTTGTGAAAGATCCATTAACAACCCTGATGCAAATCCAATCACCGCTGCAACTTCAGGTTGACTCAAGACAGACCAAGTGAGTGCAAAAATTACAAGGATTGAAAATCCGCCACCAGGAAGCCTGAACTGAGAGATCAGCGCCTCTTGAACTAGAAATATGGAAAGAAAGATTGGTGTTGAGAAAGATAGTTGGCGCGTAAACATATTAGTCGGCTGGAGATGGAGTCGGAGTTACAGTCACTGTGACGGTTGGGATTGGAGTCACTTGAGGTTTCTTAGGAACCAAAGCATCTCCTGGATTAGATGATGGTCCGCCTACTACGACCGCAACAACTCCAAGTATTGAAAAATTGGTGTAGTAACGGACTACCGCTGATTGAGCGATTGCTCCGGCAGAGTTATCAACTCGACTGACGTATCCCAAGGGAACACCAGGAACAAATGGACGATTAGATGAGCTACCACGGGCTAAAAGCACATCTCCAATATTTACTGTCGTCGAATTATCAAGCAATTGCAGGGTCGCTGAGCGATTTCCTTGGCCTGACAAAATTCCAATTTGTTGACTGCCGGCAATTCGTGCACCGATTTTGAAGGATGGATCGCTTGCAAGTTGAATCAACGCCGAGTTGGGGTACACATCTTTTACAACTCCAGCAATTCCGTATTGAGATAGAACAGTCATATTCTTTCTGATACCTGCGTTGCTGCCTGAATCGATTGTTAATGTCTGAGAAAAGGATTGACTTGAACCATGACTAATTACTTTGGCGTTCACAACTTTGTATCCTGCTGTTCCAGCTAAATCTAAAATGTCCTTCAGCTGTTCTAATTGGCTATCTACATTTTTGCGATTCAACAACCTGATTTTCAGGTTCGCATTCTCAGCCTCTAGCTTTTCAATCTGTTTGCGAGTACGACCAAGATGGGTCACATCGGAAAAGAAATCCTCCAAGGGATTAAGTACTACCGCACCAGCACGTTGAAATGGAGAAAGGATTGTTTGCGTTCCCTGCCTAAATCCGTCGATGACCTTAACGCCACGAAGATCTAGAGTAATCAGAAACAAAGAGGTGACAATTAAAATCACCAACAACAAACGTGCGCGACCTCCGTTACGCATTGAAAGAAGGCCTTATCGACGTGGCTCGGAGATTAGAACCTTCTCAAGAGCTTCAAACTCTTCGATGCACTTTCCGGAACCCTCAGCGACAGCATCCAATGGACGCTCTGCGATGTGAATTGGCATTCCAGTCTCTTTGCGAAGGCGCTCATCAAGACCCTTGAGAAGTGCTCCACCACCGGTGAGAACAATTCCGCGGTCCATCAAATCTGATGCAAGCTCTGGTGGAGTCTTATCTAATGTGCTCTTAACTGCGTTAACAATTGAGTTTACAGGCTCTTCAAGTGCCTTGCGAATCTCTGCAGCCGATACAACGATTGTCTTTGGAAGACCTGTTGCAAGATCGCGACCGCGAATCTCTGCATCATTTTCCCCTGCTAGAGGGTATGCAGATCCGATAGCCATCTTGATCTCTTCAGCAGTGCGCTCTCCCAAAAGTAGTGAGAATTCACGCTTAACCCAGTTAATAATTGATTGATCGAGCTCATCTCCGCCTACGCGAATTGAAAGGGATGTCACGATTCCACCTAGTGAAATAACCGCAACCTCAGTTGTTCCTCCACCGATATCTACAACCATGTTTCCAGTTGGCTCGTGGATTGGAAGACCAGCACCGATCGCAGCAGCCATTGGCTCTTCGATGATGTACACCTTGCGAGCACCTGCTGCATAACCAGCATCCTTAACAGCACGCTGCTCAACACCGGTGATACCTGATGGAACGCATACGACGATACGTGGCTTAGCCAAGTAGCGACGACGGTGAACCTTTTGGATGAAGTAACGCAACATGCGCTCTGTTGTATCAAAGTCAGCAATAACGCCATCCTTAAGTGGACGGATAGCAACGATGTTGCCTGGAGTACGGCCGATCATCTTCTTCGCTTCAATACCAACAGCCAGAATTCCACCGGTGTCTTGGTTAACAGCTACTACTGATGGCTCGTTCAAGACAATGCCACGTCCGCGAACATAAACAAGCGTGTTCGCTGTGCCTAGGTCAACGGCCATATCTCGACCGATGAATGACATTCTGCTTCCTTGTGACATCTTGACTCCTTGTGCTTTTTGATTCTGGGGAATGAATTACTTCGGGAAGAAAATCTGGATTTCGCGTGCCGCAGACTCAGGTGAATCTGAGCCATGAACTAGATTTTGCAAAACCTTGGTGCCTTGATCACGTGCTAGATCTCCACGGATTGTTCCTGGTGCTGCAACAGTTGGATCAGTAACTCCAGCTAATGAACGGAACCCTTCGATAACGCGATTTCCAGATGCGACGATCGCAACAATTGGACCCGACATCATGAACTCAACTAGTGGATCATAAAATGGCTTACCAATATGTTCGGCGTAATGCTTTTCAAGTAATGCGCTGTCTGCTTGCAACATGCGCAATTCTTCAATTACATAACCCTTGCTTTCGATTCGGGAAATAACCTCGCCAACTAAACCGCGGCGTACGCCATCGGGCTTTACGAGGATAAGTGTTTTCTCAGTGCTCACTCGCCTAGTCTATTAGGGTTTTTTGGGGGCTGCAGCCAGCAAAGCAGCCCGAGCCGCCTCACCCTTACGGCCCACAACGATGGCCGCTACCCAAAGGCCAATCAAGACCACCCCAATGATGAAGAAGGATGGCTCAACAAATCCAAAACCGATCATGGCAATCTGCATCAATGAGCCGATTACAAAACCGCCTGGGAGGCGAACTAGACCAGCTGCAACAAAAAGCAAGAATGAAACTACACATCCATAAATGATTGCCGCCTGCGAGTGATCTTTCATCGCTAACAGGATCGCAAATCCAAGTGTCATGCTCTCAGCAATCAATACTGATGCGCCTAGAACCTTCATCGTGAAAACTTCTTTCTTAAGTATGTGCGAGCTTCACCAACTGTAACAACTGAACCTGTGACAAGAATTCCAACTGTGTCTTCGCTGAGTGGTCGTATTGAATCAGCGACCGCTTTGTCTAACGCTGAGTTTAGATCTGAAACTTCAAAGACGCGATCTGAACCAAAGATTGAGGATGCAATCTTTTCAAGATCAGAAGAAGACATTGCACGAGATGAAGAACTCTGTGTCACGATGACATGATCAACAATTGGTTCGAGTTCCTGAAAGATTCCTGTGGCATCTTTATCGCCGAACACACCAACAACTGCGATGATCTCATCAAAGTTGAACTCGTTCAAAAGTGTGTCAGCTAACGCCTTCGCACCATGAGGATTATGCGCCGCATCAAGAATTACCGTTGGGTCGCGATGAACAACCTCACAACGACCAGGTGAGGTAACAGCGGCAAAGCCTGCGCGAACCGCTTCTATATCTAAGGGTTGATCTCCAAAAAAGGCTTCGACTGCAACGAGCGCTGCCGCAGCGTTAGCTGCTTGGTGGCGACCATGTAAAGGTAAAAAGAGTTCATCGTATGTGTCATGAATTCCTTGGATAGTTAACAACTGTCCACCAACTGCAACAGCACGGGATAGAACGGAGAACTCAACACCTTCGCGGACAACATCTGCCCCTACCTCAGCGGCCTTACGGATTAACTCCTTTGCCGCCTCCGGCTCTTGCTGGGCAAGCACTACAAAGCCGCCTTCTTTAATGATTCCAGCCTTAGTAGATGCGATTTCATGAAGGGTATTTCCTAGATATTCCATGTGGTCAAAGCCGATAGGCATGATGACGGAAACATCTGCATCAACCACATTGGTTGCATCCCATTCCCCGCCCATACCGACTTCAATAACGCCAACATCAACGGGATGTTCTGCAAACGCTGCAAATGCTAAAGCGGTGATCGCTTCGAAGAAAGAGATTGGATGCTCAAACTTTGTATCCATTAAATCCAAATACGCAGCGATATCGTTATATGAAAAAATCAAATCCTTAGGATCAATAGGTTCGCCATTGATTGAGATTCGCTCACGATATGTTTCTAGATGCGGACTAGTAAATCGTCCTGTACGAAGACCATGTGCAAACAACAGTGCATCAACCATGCGACTTGTTGTGGTCTTTCCATTTGTTCCGCCGATATGAATTGTTGGGTATGTCAATTGTGGAGAGCCCAAGATATCTACAAGTGCGGCGATGCGTTCTGTAGATGGAGCGATGCGTGTTTCTGGCCAACGTGCAAGCAGCGCTTGTTCGATCGCGTCTACGCGCTCCTGATCATCTGGAGAAATCATCATGCTTGAGGCAATGCTGCAAGTGCAGTAGTAATTCGTTCGATATCTGCTGTTGTCTTTTCTAAACGCTCGCGAATCTCTACTACAACATTCTCTGGAGCTTTAGCCATAAAGCCTTGGTTGTTCAACTTAACTTCTGCTGTCTGCTTGTCCTTTGTCGCTGTTGCCAAATCCTTTTCCAGACGAGCACGCTCTGCAACAACATCAATAGAGCCAGTTAAATCAAATTCGATAGTTACGCCTGCAGCTTCACACTTTGCGCTAGGGGTTATCTCGCCAAGCTCCATTCGAACCACAAAGGCAACGGCAGATGCATATTGAGCGATCTCACCGGTAGCTACGATGCGGCCAGGGATCTTCAAAGAGGTCTTAATTCCTTGATCATTTCTGAACCTACGCACCTCTGTAATGATCTCTTGCAGCTGAGCGATAAGGGCTTCAGCCTCTTTATCTACATGTGCAGCGTTAGCAACTGGCCATTGCGCAACGACGAGAGACTCTCCCCCAGTTAAGGTGGTCCACATCTGCTCTGTAATAAATGGCATAACCGGGTGCATCAAACGGAAGAGTTGATCTAGAACATAACCAAGTACTCGCTTTGATCCTTCAGCATTACCGGACGCGAAAGCTTCCTTTGAAAGTTCTAGGTACCAGTCACACAAATCATCCCAAGCAAAGTGGTACATCAATTCACATGCTCGTGCGTACTCGTACTTTTCAAGAAGCTGTGTTGTCTCTGAAACAGTTTCTGACAATCGGCTAAGGATCCACTTATCAATTGCATTCAAAGAATCAATCGCTGGAAGATCACCTTCAACTGTTGCACCATTCATCATGGCAAAACGGGTTGCGTTCCATAGTTTGGTTGCAAAGTTACGAGATCCGCCGATCCAATCTTCTGCAAGCGCCTGATCGGTGCCAGGGTTTGCACCGCGGGCTAATGTGAAGCGAAGTGCATCTGCACCGTACTTATCCATAAACTCAATTGGATCAATGACATTTCCACGGCTCTTCGACATCTTCTTACCAAATTGATCACGTACTAAACCATGCAACATAATTGTTTTAAATGGTGGCACGCCATCCATTGCAAAGGTTGACATCATCATCATGCGAACAACCCAGAAGAACAAGATGTCATAACCAGTAACCAGAACTGATGTTGGATAGAACTTAGCTAGATCTGTTGATTTTTCTGGCCAACCAAAGGTAGAAAATGCCCACTGACCAGATGAGAACCATGTATCCAATACATCTGCATCCTGTGTCCAGCCTGCAGGTGCTGTTTCATCAGGTCCTACAACTTGAACCTCTCCATTAGGCCCATACCAAACAGGAATTCTGTGACCCCACCACAATTGACGTGAAATACACCAGTCATGCATGTTGTCGACCCACTCGAAATATCGAGGAGCAAGAGTTTCAGGTTCAATCTTTACCGCACCGCTGCGAACAGCATCAGCAGATGCTTTAGCCATTGGCTCAACCTTTACAAACCACTGCTTTGATAAACGTGGCTCAATAGTTGTATCGCAACGAGAGCAATGTCCGACTGCGTGCATGTATGGACGCTTTTCAGCAACAATTCGTCCAAGCTCTTTCAGCTTTGCAACCACGGCAACTCGAGCTTCAAAACGATCCATGCCATCAAACTCTGTGCCAGTTCCATCCATGATTCCATGTTCATTCATGATAACCACGAATGGGACGTTGTGGCGCATCGCCATTTCAAAGTCGTTTGGATCATGAGCCGCTGTTACTTTAACTGCTCCAGTTCCAAAATCTGGGTCCACTAATTCATCCGCAATAATCGGAATCATTCGATTTACAAGTGGAAGCAAAACTTCCGTTCCAATCATGTGTTTGTAACGCGGATCATCAGGGTGAACTGCGACAGCGCCATCGCCCATCATTGTTTCGGCGCGAGTGGTAGCAACAACAATGCTTTGCTCTCCATCGCCGTATCGAACAGAGACAAATTCTCCCGCATCATCTTGATGCTCGACTTCAATATCTGACAACGCTGTTAAACAACGTGGACACCAGTTAATGATTCGTTCTGCGCGATAAATTAAAACTGCGTCATACATGCGCTTGAAAATAGTTACAACAGCCTTGGACATTCCTTCATCCATGGTGAAGCGTTCACGAGACCAGTCGACAGATGAACCCAAACGCTTCATCTGTTCAAGAATCGCACCGCCTGATTCCTCTTTCCACTCCCACACCTTTTTAACAAACTCTTCACGTCCTAGATCATGACGGGATTTTCCTGAAGCAGCTAACTGCTTTTCAACAACGTTTTGTGTTGCGATACCGGCGTGATCCATTCCTGGAAGCCACAACACTTCAAATCCCTGCATGCGCTTCATGCGCGACAAACAATCTTGCAAAGTTTGATCCAGTGCGTGACCAATGTGCAAAACACCAGTCACATTAGGAGGAGGCAGAACAATTGAAAATGCTTCCTTAGAAGAAGCAGCATCGGCGGTGAAATATCCAGCCTCAACCCACTTTTGATACAAGGGGGCTTCAATCTCCGCAGGAGAGAAGGTCGAGGCTAACTCACGGCTTGAAGACATAGTGCGCAGTCTAGATTATGCGCTCTTCTCCTCTTGACCTTTTTGTGCGCGTGAGCGTTTTGGACCTGTGTGATTAATCAATGTTGGCGCTCCCCCAGAGGTGATGCACTCTTTGGTGAAAATCACCTTTTCTACATCTGTACGGCTTGGAACGTCATACATAACGGTTAATAGGACAGATTCCATGATTGCGCGAAGTCCACGTGCGCCAGTTCCACGTTCCTGTGCAAGATCTGCGATCGCATCTAGTGCTTCAGCATCAAATTCAAGCTGAACATGATCCAAATCAAATAAACGCTGATACTGCTTCACCAGGGCGTTCTTTGGCTCTGTCAGAATCTGCATCAACGCTGGCTTATCAAGGTTTTCAACACTTGTAAGAACAGGAAGTCGGCCAATAAATTCAGGGATCATTCCAAACTTCAAGAGATCCTCTGGCATAACATCGGCAAAAATATCCTTACGGTTCTTATCTGCAGCATCTTGCAAAGTCGCATTGAAGCCAACACCGGATTTACCAACCCGAGATTCGATGATCTTTTCAAGACCCGCGAAAGCCCCCCCAACGATAAACAAAACATTTGTTGTATCGATTTGGATGAACTCTTGATGTGGGTGCTTACGGCCGCCCTGAGGTGGAACAGATGCGACTGTTCCTTCAAGGATCTTCAACAGTGCTTGCTGAACACCTTCACCTGAAACATCGCGAGTGATTGATGGGTTTTCAGATTTGCGAGCAACCTTATCGATTTCATCGATGTAGATGATTCCGGTTTCAGCTTTCTTCACATCGTAATCTGCTGCCTGCAAAAGCTTGAGCAAGATGTTTTCAACATCTTCTCCAACATACCCAGCCTCTGTTAAGGCGGTTGCATCTGCAATTGCAAAAGGAACATTGAGCATGCGCGCCAAAGTTTGCGCCATAAGTGTCTTGCCGCAACCAGTTGGTCCGAGCATCAAAATATTTGACTTAGCTAATTCAATTGAATCTTCACGGCCGCTGTCGCCGCTTTGCACACGCTTGTAATGGTTATAGACGGCAACAGATAGAGACTTCTTTGCACGATCTTGTCCGATTACATACTGATCTAAGAATTCAAAGATTGCCTGAGGCTTTGGAAGCTCTGATAAACCGAGCGAGTTAGCCTCGCTGAGCTCTTCAACAATAATCTCGTTACAGAGTTCAATACATTCATCACAGATGTAAACGCCAGGACCGGCGATGAGCTTCTTAACCTGCTTCTGGGTCTTGCCGCAGAAGGAACACTTCAGCAGATCGCTAGTTTCACCGATTCTTGTCATGTCTGAAGTTTAGATTCTGTGCGGGTTTTGTGCTTGGGTTTTTGCGCTTACTTCTGTTCGCCGTGAGAATAATCAGCGCTACTTTCTTTCTTTGGCATCTTCATATCCTTAACCCCGGGTACGCCAAGGATTGCAAAACTCACCAGCACATGGAAGATCGAGGCACCGATCAAAACCTCTTTCTCCCCAAAAAATCCAACTGCTGGCCCAATTAAAGCCATACCGATTGGCATTAATCCTGCAGTTCCCATGTGATCAATTGAGAAAACCCGACCCTGCAGATGCGGTGGCACTTCTCGCTGTACAGCAGATGACCACCAGGCTTCCCATGGCCCAACTGAAAATCCTGCAAACAAGTACGCGATAACTACAAATGTTCCAGAAATCGGAAATGCAAGTGATAGCGGAGCAATTACGATGAACATCCAGACAAAGATTGATACATAACCTTCATGCTTAACCTTTATCTTGACACACAAAACCGCCGAGATAATGGAACCTACTGAAAATGCAGCTGCCGATAATGCAAATGGAGTATTGGAATCAAACTCTCTTCTGGTGATCACGGGTAGCAAAACAACTTCTGCGGCGATTACAACCATGAGTTGAACAGATGCCATTGCGATCATTGCGCCGATCCATGGAATCTCTCGCACAGTACGAAGACCTTCACGTAGTTCAGTTAAGAATGGCTCGCGATCACGCTCTTTGCCATTGATATCTTCCTGAATCTTGAATAAGAAGTAAGTTCCCACTGCAAAGGCAACGGCGGTAAAGATAAAGGTAAGCCTGCCACCAACGAAGAAAACAGCCGCTCCTCCGATTCCTGGGCCCACGATTGTTGAACCTTTAGTCATAATGTTGCGTGCAACATTTGCTGCAGGAAGTTTTTCATCGGGAACAAGGCTTGGAATGATCGCACCTGCTGCTGCAGCTCCGAATGCATCTCCAACACCCATCAGAAAAACAGCAATGCCCAACAGGTAATGCGGCATTGATGGAGCAGAAACAAAGACCATCGCAATAACAACAGCTGATCTAAAGAGATCTGCTCCGATCATCACATTTCGACGAGGCAAACGATCCGCCCAGACTCCAGCAAATGGAGCAAAGACAACACCTGATAAAACTCGCGCACCAAGGATTAAACCCAATGAACTAGCTGTGCCCCCTGCATCCAAAACTGTGACAGCAAGTGCAATTGGAAAGGCTGATGCGCCTAAAACAAAGATTGCGTTAGAAAACCAAAAGAGCCGGTACCCCTTGTAAGACCAAAGGGAGCCCGGCTCAAATAGTTTCACGCAAAAATAGAAGTGTTTACTTCTTTGCCTTTCGTGAAGCAAGAACTTGATCAATGATTCCGTATTCGACAGCCTCTGTTGCTGTAAGAATCTTGTCGCGTTCGATATCTTTGCGAATCTCTTCTGCTGACTTAACAACATGGCGAGACAACAGATCCTCTTGCAAGCGGGTAATACGATCGATTTCGCGTGCTTGAATCTCGATATCAGATGCTTGTCCGCCACCTTCAGATGAAGGTTGGTGAATCAAAATACGTGAGTGCTCAAGTGCATAACGCTTGCCCTTTGCTCCACCAGCAAGAATGACGGCTGCTGCAGATGCTGCCTGGCCCAAGCAAATGGTGCTGATATCTGGGCGAACAAATTGCATAGTGTCGTAAATGGCTGTTAGCGCAGTAAATGATCCACCAGGTGAGTTGATGTAAATCATGATGTCGCGATCTGGATCCATTGATTCCAGAGTCAACAACTGTGCCATAACATCATTTGCAACGGTGTCATCAATTGGCTGACCCATAAAGATAATGCGCTCTTCAAAAAGCTTTGTGTATGGATCTTGACGCTTGTATCCGTACGCAGTCTTTTCTTCAACAGTTGGAAGTACGTAGCGAGAAGTAATCTCTTGAATGTTTTTCATTACGCTTTTCCTCCCGTGATTTGTCCCATTGAGGTAACTACATGATCGACAAAGCCATAGTCCTTGGCATCATTTGCATTGAACCAGTTATCTCGATCAGAATCTGCAAGAATCTTTTCAAGTGACTGTCCAGTGTTCAAAGCGTTCAACTCTGAAAGAGTCTGCTTAGTAATCGCCATTTGCTCTGCCTGAATGCGGATATCAATTGCTGTTCCACCAATTCCACCCAGTGGCTGGTGCATCAAAATTCGAGAGCTCTTTGTTGCGTAGCGCTTGCCCTTAGCTCCTGATGTAAGAAGGAATTGACCCATTGAAGCGGCCATACCAAAAGTAACTGTTGCAACATCATTTGGAATCAACTGCATAGTGTCGTAGATAGCCATTCCAGCGGTTACTGATCCACCTGGAGAGTTGATGTACAAGAAAATATCTTTCTTTGCATCTAGTGAAGAAAGTAGAAGTAGCTGCGCACACACCATGTTGGCCATGTCATCGCGGACTTCACCTGACAAGAAAACAATCCGCTCTTCAAGCAGGCGGTTGTAAATCTGGTCCTTCATTTTGCTTTCTGTGTCCACTGATGGGCCTCCCGTAATTTTTTACCTGTAGTGACCCTAACAATTAAGAAGGCCAATTGCTTCCCGATTACGAGAAATAGATGCGTGAACTGCGCCGTGTTCGCTGTAGGCAGAGCGCAAGGATGGGTTTTTACGCCTCTTCGACTAAATCTGCAGGGTTGGCAGGCTTTGGTGCCAGCGCCTCGAGATCAATCACATTGCCAGATGCATCCTTAACTGTGACGCGACCCAACACAGATGCGAGCGCCTTTGCGCGAGTTACCTCAGCAACCAGTTGCTGAATCTGTCCAGCCTTTTGAAGCTCCTCAGCAAACTGCTGTGGCGCCATTCCATAACGCTGAGATGTGCGGACCAAGTACTCGGTCAATTCAATCTCAGTAATCTGAACATCTTCAGCCTGAACGATCGCATCAAGCAAGAAATCTGACTTCAGCGATGAACGAACCTGGCCATCAACTTCAGCGCGGTGCTCTGCATCTTCCATACGGCCTTCGCCCTCGAGGTGATCATTGACCTCTAGCTCAACCAGATTATCTGGAACAGGAATCTCATTATCTGCAAGCAACTTCTCAACTAGACGGTCACGTGCTTGTGCACCTTGTTCCATCTTCTTTACACGCTCTAGACGTACAACAAAATCCGCCTTCAACTCTGCAAGTGTGTCGAACTCAGAGGCAAGCTTTGCAAAAGCATCATCAACTGGTGGAAGTTCGCGCTCCTTAACAGCCTTAACTGTTGCCTTGACCTCGCCCTTTTCGCCCTCTTGTTGTCCAACAAGTTGAGTTTCAAACTGCTTCACATCGCCAGTCTTCATTCCGATCAAGATCTCATCGAGACCATCGATCATCTTGTCTGAACCAACTTCGTAAGAAATATCATTTGCTTGACCGCCATCAACCTCTGCACCATCAATAAACGCAGTCATATCAAGTGTTGCAAAATCACCCATCTTGATCTCACGCTCAACAGTTGTGAGTGTTCCAAAACGTGTGCGCAAAGATTCAACCTGCTCATCTACATCTGAGTCTTCAACCTTTACATCATCAACTTCAACAGTCATCTTTGAGAAATCTGGAAGCTTTACCTCTGGACGAACATCAACCTCGACGGTGAAAACAAGCTTGTCCTTATCGACAAACTCTTTAACATCAACTTCTGGACGACCTATAACTGCGACCTTGTGTTCGCGAGCTGCTTGACCATAAAACTCTGGAAGAGCTGAGTTGATCGCTTCATCGATAACTGCTCCACGACCTACGCGCTGATCGATCATTGATGCAGGAATTTTTCCCTTACGGAAACCAGGGATGTTTACCTGTGCAGCTACCTTCTTATAAGCAACAGCTACATGGGGCTCAAGCTCAGAGTAAGCAACTTCAACATCAAGACGAACGCGAGTTGGAGATAGAACTTCTACTGAACTTTTCACTAAGTGCTCCTAGGTGGATGTGGTGAGTACCGAGACAAACTGGTCGGGGCGGGGAGATTCGAACTCCCGATCTCCTGCTCCCAAAGCAGGCGCGCTAGCCACTACGCTACGCCCCGAGGCGCAAGGATGGAGTCTAAACCAGATTTCGCACTCTGATTACCGACCCAGTACCTTTA
>CAXNDW010000019.1:0-13570 GCA_964201405.1 Candidatus Planktophila sp. | reverse complement strand
GCGGTCGATAGCAATAATTCGACATCGGCACGGCTCAAATGCTCGGTTCGCAGTAAGTCCTTCATTTGCGAATTCTACCCGTAGTTTTGGGGCTCACATAGGTATTCTTATCCACCTCATGGGTATCTTCAGAAAAATTGGAATTGAGTCGGAGTCTGATACCGATCTCTTGACCCGCCCATCCCTCGATGAAAACCTTCAAGAAGATGATGGTGGACATGATCGTTTCTCACATTATGTGAAAAAAGAGAAGATTGTTGAATCTGCGGTAACAGGAAAAGCGGTGAAGGCTCTCTGTGGGAAGAAATGGATTCCATCTCGCGATCCCGAGAAGTATCCAATCTGTCCTACCTGCAAAGAGATTCATGCTGGGTTGAAGCCAGATCCCGAAGAAAAGTAATTATGAAGCGCATCATCGCTTTAGCACTGTCACTCCTCACAATTGCAACACTTACAACGCACATCACATCAGCACAATTTGCAGCTGCTGCAGATAAAGAGCCACGCAAGATTGTTACTGGTTGGCTTCCTTATTACTCGGTGAGAACAATTGTTCCTTTAGTCAAGAAATTGCCATCTGCTCAACCAACGGTGCCTGGCAAGCCAGCTATTTGTGACGCATCTCAGTATGGACCTGCGGAAAACCAAGCAATTGAAAGTTCATACCTGTTTAAAAATAAAGATTTAATGAAAGAGATTATGCCTTTTTGGTTCTCCATTAAATCACCGACAGTTATACGCAATGACTATGTTTCGGGCAATCCATCATGGCCAATGGCGGATACGGTGTGCTTACTTCGTCGCGCTGGATTGCAGGTTATTCCAACCATGACAGATGGAACCGGAAAGCTAGTGCTCTCCAACTACTTGGCGAATTCAGCTACACGAGCAACGATTGTTAAAACAATTGTTGATTTAGTGTTAACTAATAATTTTGATGGAATTGACCTTGATTACGAAGGCTTTGCTTTTGTTGATGGAAACACTACGTGGACAAAGACTGCGCCTCGATGGGTCGCTTTAGTCAAGGAACTAAGCGTCGCATTGCGATCACACAACAAGTTGCTATCTATTTCTACCCCGTACGTCTATGACCCTAAGGAAAAACAAAAGGGTTACTACGTTTATGCATGGGCTGATGTTGCAAGCAGTATTGATCGTTTACGAATCATGACCTATGACTATTCGGTAGCAAAACCAGGGCCAATTGGTCCAATCTCATGGGTTGAAAGAACACTCAAATACGCTGTCAGCATCATGCCTCCATCAAAGGTGTACATCGGATTACCTGGTTATGGTCGTGACTGGATTACATCTGTCAATGGAAAGTGCCCAGTTTCAGCACCACCAGGATTAAAGGGCGGTGCAAAGGCTGCTGTTTTCAAAATGAATTATGCAAATGCAAAAGCTGCAATTGATAAAGCTGTTCCTCAGTTTGATGAAAAGACCAGCGAGGCAACTTATTCATATTCACAAACATTTAATGGGCTGACTGCAACGGGCGCATCAACTGAATGCACAGTTAACAGAACAGTCTGGTATCAAAATCCGCGCAGCTATGCAGAACGCATGGCACTTGTAGCTAAGTACCGCTTAGGTGGTGCAGCGCTATGGACACTGGCGATGGAGGATCCAGCTGCTACAACAGAGATGCGCAACGCGGCACTTTCAATTGCACCAGATCCAGTTGTAAGCACGATCAGTATAGAAGGAGCGCCACAGAACACAATCAACTATGCAGGGTTGTTTACAGTTAAAGGCTTGGTGACCCTAAAAGATAAATCACCAATTGGTGGATTACCGGTTTCGCTAGAAATCAAACGCGCTAATGAAACACAGTGGAGCAAGGTCACAGAACTTGTTACAGACTTAGATGGAAGCATCTCAACACCAATGACATTAGGTGCAAACGCCGCTCTGCGTTTAACTACTACGGGAACTTGGGAACGAGCGGAGTCGGTGTCTCAAGAGGTGAAAATCTCCGTAACAACAAGTATTCAACTTGATCGCCCAGTGTCGGTATCAAAGGGTGTGCCGATTGTTGTTAAAGCTCAGCTTCTGCCCCGGTCAATTGACAAATCAGCTCAATTGCAGAAAAACATCAATGGAAAGTGGCAAAATATCGGTGCAGCGGTACTTTCCGATGAAAATGGGTTGATCACCTTTAACACCGTTGAATTAAAGCGAGGGGTAGTAACAATGCGAGTTCAGATTGCCGGCGATATCGCCTCTGAACAATTTGCCATTGTTATCCGATAAAAATGGCAAAAGTAAAAAGCAAAATTGAAGTAAATGAAAAACTAGATGAAGAGCTCAAGGCGATCTTTAACGGCGATATTCCCTGGGTAACAATTGTTTGGGATGACCCGGTTAATCTGATGACCTATGTGACTTATGTGTTAATGGAGCTTTTTGGATATAGCAAAGAACGTGCTCATGAATTAATGATGAAGGTGCATACCGAAGGTAAAGCGGTTGTCTCTACCGGAAGTCGTGAAGAGATGGAACACGATGTTGCACGTCTGCATGAATACGGATTATGGGCAACTCTTCAGCGCGGTGATCAAGCGCTATGACAGAAATCCAGCATGGTTTTTTTCGACACGGAGATAACTCATATTTAGCCAACTTCACTGAGGCCGAAAGAGAGGTTCTGCTCAATCTTGCAGAACAGATTATTGAACTATTAGCAGAACGTGTAGATCATCACAACGAAGATCCGCTGGCGGCCATGGTTGGAATCACAGTTCATGACACACCTCCTGAGGATGAGGTGTTGCTTCGTCTTCTGCCAAACGCATATGCAGATCAAGTTGATGCATCTGAGTTTCGTCGTTACACCGAATCAACATTGCGTCAAAAGAAGCAAGCACATGCAATGGCGATGCGCATGCATATTAAAACCGCAGTGGATGGAATAGTCGAGTTAGATCATGACTCTGCAAATGCCTGGCTTGGCGCGATGAATGATGTTCGACTTGCATTGGGTGTTCGTTTAAAGGTTGAAGAAAATACTCATCAAGAGTTAGAGCTCTTGGCACCAGATGACCCAATGCGAGGCGTTTACGCTGTTTATAGCTGGCTAGGCTGGCTTCAAGAGAGTTTGATTGATGCGCTGATGGATGAGTCTGAATAGTCCATCTGCCAGCAACTGCATAGGTGCAAGGTAGGCTAACCCTGTGAGTGATGCCCCAATTGGAATCTTTGATTCAGGAGTAGGCGGATTAACCGTCGCACGTGCAATTCTTGATCAACTTCCTAATGAATCCACTCTGTATATAGGTGACACGGCACGCGGACCTTATGGCCCTCGTCCACTGGCTGAAGTTCGCGAGTTTGCTCTTGAAACTATGGATTACCTCGTCGATCAAGGCGTGAAAGCAATTGTAATCGCCTGTAACACAGCATCGGCAGCGATGCTGCGTGATGCACGTGAACGGTATTCAATTCCTGTCATTGAAGTAATTCAACCTGCAGTCCGCAGAGCTGTTGCAGCAACACGAACAGGAAATGTTGGTGTTATTGGTACTCGTGCAACGATAGATTCAAAGGCTTATGTTGATGCTTTTGCCGCAGCCCCACAATTAAAGATTACATCTGTTGCATGTCCACTCTTTGTTGAGTTTGTTGAGCGAGGAGAAACATCTGGCGCAGCGATCACTCAGGTAGCTCGTGATTACTTGGCTTCGGTGATGGATGCAAAGGTTGACACATTAGTTCTGGGTTGCACGCACTATCCATTACTAACAGGAGTTATCTCTTATGTAATGGGCGAAGGTGTCACTTTGGTATCAAGTGCAGAAGAAACCGCTAAGGATTTGTATCGAACTTTAGTTGAAAATGGTTTACTGCGAGCTCAATCACCTACTCCAGCAATACATAGATTCTTAGCAACCGGTGATGCAAAGGCCTTTGAAACCTTGGCTCGACGTTTTCTAGGTCCTGAAGTAACTAAGGTCGAACACCAAGTTCTGTAATTCACCACAATGTAAACTCACTACATAGGAGTAAAAATGCCACGCAATGATGGACGTTCCGAGAAAGATCTTCGCGATATTAAGTTCACCCGCGGATGGCTAGATCATGCAGAAGGCTCAGTGTTGGTTGAGTTTGGAAAGACCCGTGTGCTGTGTGTTGCTTCATTTACTCCTGGTGTACCTCGCTGGTTAAAGGACACCGGAAATGGTTGGGTCACTTCAGAGTATTCAATGCTTCCTCGTGCAACCCACACACGTTCTGATCGCGAAAGCGTTAAGGGCAAGTTGGGTGGTCGTACCCAAGAGATCTCTCGTCTGGTGGGGCGTTCATTGCGCGCAGTAGTAAATATGAAAGAGCTTGGTGAAAACACAATCGTGATCGATTGCGATGTGCTTCAGGCAGATGGTGGAACACGTACCGCTGCTATCACTGGTGCATATGTTGCAATGGCCGATGCGATTGCTTGGGCAAAATCACAAGGACACATCAAGGAAAGTTCAAAGCCGCTCAATGATTCTGTAGCAGCGGTAAGTGTTGGAATCATCGATGGCGTTCCGATGTTAGATCTTTGTTATGAGGAAGATGTGCGCGCAGGAACAGATATGAATGTTGTTGTTGCAGGAGATGGACGTTTCATCGAGGTGCAAGGCACCGCCGAAGGTGAACCATTTGATCGTGAACTTCTTAATCAGTTGCTTGATTTAGCAGTTGCTGGATGTTCAACATTGAATCAGCTGCAGAAAGATGCACTTTCCAAGTAATGTCCCACAAACTTGTTCTTGCAACACGTAATCAGGGAAAGATCACCGAGTTTCGAAGAATTCTTGAAGAACTTGCTCCTGGTCAGATTGAATTAATTGGTGTTGATCAATTTCCAGATCTTGTCGATGTTGAAGAAACTGGTGCGACCTTCGAAGAGAACTCTTTACTGAAGGCGCGGTACACCTGCGAAGCAACGGGTTTACCTGCCATCGCAGATGATTCTGGCTTGTGTGTAGATGCCCTCAATGGTGATCCAGGAATTTTCTCGGCACGTTGGGCGGGTGTTCATGGAGATGATCGCGCCAATCTCGAAAAGGTGTTGGATCAACTCAAAGATGTTCCCGATGAGAAGCGCACCGCATATTTCATCTGCGTAGCCTCACTGGTACTACCCGATGGACGCCACCAGGTTGCAGAAGGACGGTTTGAAGGTCACATCCTTCACGCCCCCGTGGGTGAGAATGGATTTGGGTATGACCCAATTTTTCAGCCGTTGGGCTTGAGTATTTCCTCGGCGCAAATGAGCGCGCAGGAAAAGGATGTAGTGAGTCACCGCGGAAAATCACTTCGCTCTATCGCACCCCACGTCATCGAAATGCTTGCGAGCCTGGGGTAGCCTTAACCCATACAAGTGCGTTAAAAACGTGCGTACCGCAACCCAAGGAGTTCGACGTGGCCGTTAAGAAGACCGCAAAGAAAGCAGCAAAGAAGTCTCCTGCAAAGAAGACAGCTGCGAAGAAGAAGTCACCAGTAAAGAAGGCTGTAGCTAAAAAAGCTGTTGCAAAAAAGAAGACAGCTAAGAAAGCGGTAGCCAAGAAAGCCGTAGCAAAGAAGACGGCAAAGAAGTCAGCGGTCAAGAAGACCGCAAAGAAATCTGCAGTTAAGAAGACCGCAAAGAAGGCGGTAGCTAAAAAAGCTGTTGCTAAGAAGAAGGTCGCGAAGAAGGCTCCTGCAAAGCGCGCGGTAAAGAAGGCTGCAGTTGCAGTTACTTCTGCACCACGTCCAGCAGCAGCTGCACCAGCACCTGCTAAGCCAATTGCTGCACCAGCACCTGCTAAGCCAATTGCTGCACCAAAGCAATCAACATCTACTCGTACAGCATGGTTTGTTGTTATCGGAATCGCAGCGTTAGCTGCAATTGTTTGGTCTCAATCATCAAGTAGCGATAGCGATGATGCAGCACCTGCGCCTTCAATGTCACAAACCGCTGAACCATCAGAATCTGCAACACCATCTGAGTCTGAAGAACCAGGCGCAGCAGTAGCTGTAGTAGAAGCTCCAACAAAGTTTGTTGCTCTCAATAGCGAAGGTGGATTAAAGCTTCGCTGGGTAGCACCAATGGCGGTTGAAGGATTAACTGGATACAACGTCGAAATCCGCGCCAATGGAACCGGCGATTGGACTGTTATTGCAACTGTTCCAGCAGATCAGCTCACTCAGAATGTTACAAAGGCAAGTGATTCAGGATGGACTCAGTTCCGCGTTTCATCTGTGTACTCAGATGGACAGACTGCATCAGCAACAGCTTTTGGAATTCCTGGAGAGTTCAATTAAAGAAAACTCTTAGTAAAAAATCCCTCACCGCTTGGTGGGGGATTTTTTATTGCCCGCTAGTTACTTCAGATTCAATTGAAAGCTGCGCAGTAATCGCATCAACATATGCGCGCACACCAGCAGGGACTAGGTGCACTCCATCTGAACCAAAGTACTCAGGATGCCCCATTGAAATAGCAGCCCAATCAATTAATCGAGCACCATATTGGGCTGCATATTGAGCAATTAATGCATTGTTCTCATCTCTCCAAGGACGAGGAACGGCGGTGTTTACAACGATGATTCGTGGCTGATCTACAAGTTCAGCGAAGATGGCAGCGACTTGATCCTCGCTCAATTTATTGTTATTACCTAGGTTCATAATAATTGTCGAAGTAGCCATGTTCGCTTTATCGTTTTTAATTACTTCAAGAAGCTCAGGAGCTTGTCGTCCAACACGAGCATTTATCAACCCAATATTTTCACGAGCATCTAACTCAAATCGAATTCCGAGAATAACTGAATCACCTGTTACCCAAAGTCCGCCTTCCGTGACCGATGGAGTTACAGCGGGAGGTGCTAACTGTTGCTTAAGCTCAGTGAGTTGTCGATCTCCTTCAGTGATGGCAGAGATGGCAGAAGTAGAAGTTATACCAATCGTAGATATCACGATGAGAAAAACGGCAAATTTTTGTCGCAGCTGTACTCGTTTAGTTCGGTACTTCATACCCTTGAACCAATAATCAATAAGCCCTGTTCTAACTGGCAATTCAACAAGTCGCAAAGAAATATCAGCTAAAGCAAAGACAATCAATACACGTAATGCATAAAGCGCCCATGTAGAGCCTTCGAGATCGTAATCAGGACGAGTTACCTGGAAAACAACCCAATGCCACAGGTAGATTGCATATGAACGTTCACCTATCCAGACAAAGGGTCTACTACTCAGGATCGGAGCAAAACGTGAAGCAGGATGCACAATCGATGTAATGATGGCGCACCCAAACAATCCAGCTAACGGAAATGCAATCTTGTAAAGAGTCGGATCGCTCTCATCAACAAAGAGAAAGGCAGCGATTATTCCGAGTAATCCAAATACTCCGATGCCATCGATAAAATCCTGGGCCTTTTTAGAAACTGTTTCATTTAAATTTTGTGGAATCCACCTGACAGCAAGTGCTGCCCCGAGAAATAAACCAATGCTGTGGGTGTCTGTTCCAAAGTACACATGGCTGACTTGAGAGTCATTAGCAGCATCTATCTGAAGCGATACAACCAGTAGAGAGATTCCTGAAAAAGCTGCGATTATGAGAGCAGCACCAGAGATCTTGTTTTTACCAAAGTAGCGAAGCACCAGCAAGAGAATCAATGGCCACACTAAATAGAACTGAGCCTCTACTCCTAGAGACCATGTGTGTTGCAGCAGCGGTGGTCGGCCGATCGCCTCGAAGTAATCTGTTTCACGGAATACCAACCACCAGTTCATGCCGCCAAAGAGGGCAAATGGAGTATCCGCTAAAAATCGACGCATTGTGTCCGGAGCCCATGCGCCAACAAAAACCGTTGTCACTACGATCATAAACAGAAGTGGTGGAACCAATCGGCGAATACGTGCGATGTAAAAAGCTCGTAGATCTAATCCACCGCTTCGCTGAATTGAATCAAGCAGCAACCGGGTGATGACGTAGCCAGAGATAACAAAGAATAGATCGACACCTAAAAATCCACCGGGGATCCAGTTAAAACCAAGGTGATAGAGCATCACCGCGATAACTGCGACGGCACGCAAGCCATCGATTGCAGGTACGTAACGGATGCCGCGGGGAGTGGACATGGCTGTTATGAGCTAAATGAAATTAGCGCTTTGCAGTTTTCTTGGCTGCGCTCTTCTTAGCTGGAGCTTTCTTCGCCACCTTTTTCGAAGTTTTCTTTACACTTTTTGAAGGTGCATTGAGTGCTGGTCGTGTGCGCTGACTTGAAACCTTAAGTGGACCTGGATTAATGAGAGTGTCATCGGCGTTGAGATTATCCAAGACACTCTTTTGGAGCTCTTCAAGTCGAGCAAATGCGCCATCAAGACGGTTACGTGATTGCTGAATTGCAGACTCAGCGGCATCTAGAGATTGCTTTTGGATTCTGTACAGACGCTCTGCTTCGGAGATTACGCCAGCAAGCCATTGGCGATAACCAGAAACTTCAGCGGTCGCCTCAGTGATAATTCTTTCGCCTTCGCGGCGAGCAGCGGTTGCAAGAGTTGAAATCTCACGCTTCTTGCTCTCCATCAAACTCTCTGCATCTGCCTCTGCCTGCGCTAATTTTTCCTCAGCTTCAGTCTCTGCAGTTTGAATGTACTTACGACCGCGAGATTCAGCACCTGAAAGAATCGAACGGGCCTTTGCATCTGCTGCTTCTAACTCTTCCTTTGTCGCACGAGTTGTCTCTGCAACCAAACGTGAAGCGGCGGCTTGCGCCTTGCTCTCACGTGCTTGGGCAGATTTGATCATCGACATCGCGGTCTCTGTAGCAAGAATTTCAAACTCTTCTTTTGTTAACCCAGTGATGTCGCGGCGAGATTTTAAATCGGCAATCTGTGCCTCAAGTTCGCGGATGCGATCGACAGATGATGGTTGGTTTGGAGTTTCATCCTCGCCAGTAAAGCCCACCCAGTTAAGGAAGCTCTTCTTTTCCGCCATGCTGCACCCCGCCTCAATCACATATGTATAGATGTGGCCCTAGGTTAGAGCAAGGGCCTATTTACTGTAAATCGCCACCGAAATGGCTATGTATTGCGAGATCCACGCCGCTAGAACAAAGATGTGGAAGAGCTCATGAAAACCAAAGTACTTAGCCTCACGCCCTGGACGCTTAAGCGCGTAAAAGATGGCGCCTACTGAATAGAAAAGGCCACCGATGGCGATAGGAAGTAACACCCATAGACCACCCGCCCTGTAGAGAGCAGGTGTATAAAAGACTGCAACCCACCCCAAGAGCAAGTAATTTGCCACATACAACCAACGCGGGGCGTTGATCCAAAAGATTCTTAATCCAACTCCTAACGCCGCACCTATCCAAACCACGGAGAGCAGAATTGTTCTATCGCGGCCTTCCAGCAATGCAACAGCAAAGGGAGTGTACGAGCCAGCAATCAGCAGATTGATATTTGCGTGATCCCAACGTCGCCAAATCTTCTTCTTCGATGGAACCCATGGGACACGATGGTAAATCGCTGAAACACTAAAAAGCATAATTGCCGTAATGGAATAAATCGCAACAGCGAATTTAAGTGACTCCTTACTTAATATAAAGAGTACTAATGATGCGATGATGACAGCGGGCGTTGCACCGAGATGGAACCAACCACGTAATTTTGGGGGAATGATCGGCAGCTGGCTCATGAAAGTAAGGGTAGGGCAATAACTCCAATCTCGCCGTGGACAAAGGCCACGACCACTGCCAAACTTGCGCCATGACACATAGATCACCCATATTTGAAATCAGCGATGTTTACATCGATCAAGAAGCAGCCTTAAGCCCAATGGGCTGTACCTATCTTGGAAATGGATTAAACCAGGACAAGCTAGATGACTTCTCAATTGCAGCAGCCGAAGTGAGTGCGAATTTAACTCGCGAGACTTTGAAGAAGCTGGCTGCTCTCGAGCCAATCGATGAGATCGACCGCATCGCGAAGGCGGTAATGACTGAGCGCCTTGAGTCAGGTCTTGCCCTTCACGATAGCCAAGAGTCCTTTGTTTTGTGGAATGTTCTCACCTCTCCGCCATCAAATGTCCGTTCAATCTTTGAGTTAATGCCTAAGAACACCGCGCAGGATTTCGACAATATTGCCAAGCGATTAGCTGCGGTAGATAGTGCATACAAATCCTGGTGCGAAACAATTTTGACGGTAGCCCAATCTGGAAAGACAACTGCGCAACGTCAGGTACATGGAGTTATCGCACAACTTGATAGCTATGCAAATGGTGGCTACAGCGCCATGTGTAAAAACTTTGATGCTGATGGAAAGTATCCAGCAATTCATGAAGCTGCCAAGTTGGCTGAAAAGGCTTCAGCTGCAACTGCAGATTTCTTGCGCACTCAATACCTGCCATTGGCAACACCACATGATGCTGTTGGTGCAGAGCGTTATGCGGTCTGGGCTCGCTACTTCACTGGTGCACAACTAGATCTTCCAGCAACATATGAATGGGGGAAGCAAGAGCTCAAGGCGATCAATGATCGAATGTGGGAGCTTGCAAAGGTAATCAACCCTCAGGCAAAGACGCTTCGCGAAGTTGCAGATACCTTGGATAACGATCCAAAGTACAAGGTCGTTGGTCCTGAAAATGTAGTGAAGTATCTTCAGGATTTCACAGATGCAGCGATGAAGCGCATGAATGGTGAGTTCTTTGAGATTGATCCGCGAATCGCAATTTGTGAAGCACGACTTGCTCCAGAGGGCAGCGCATCAGCTCCTTATTACAACCCACCTTCAGAGGATCTTTCACGTCCAGGTACAACATGGATCCCTATGTTGGGTAAAAATGAAGTCAGTAACTGGCACTTAGTTTCTACTTGGTATCACGAAGCTGTTCCTGGTCACCATCTTCAAATTGGAACTGCAACAGTTGAAAAGGATCGCCTCACGAGATACCAACGAACAGCTGCATGGGTCAGTGGTTATGGTGAAGGTTGGGCGCTGTATGCAGAACGTTTCATGAATGAACTTGGTGCATTTGATGAACCAGGAATTGAAATGGGATATCTATCTGCTCAGGCATTACGTGCTGCACGTATTGTTGTAGATATCGGAATGCACCTTGGGTACAAGGATTTCGATGGCAATGTGTGGAACGCGGAAAGCTCGCGCAAACTGCTCAATGAGCAAGCCTTGTTAGATGAGGATCATTCACGTAGCGAAACTGATCGTTACTTAGGATGGCCCGGACAAGCGATCTCATACAAGGTTGGAGAACGTGTATGGATGAGCGCACGAGAAGATGCAAAATCTCGTTTGGGGGATAAGTTCGTTATGAAGAAGTTCCACAGCTATGCATTGAAGTTAGGACCTATGGGTCTTGATCCATTTGCTGCGGAAATGAAGTTATGGAACGGTCAATAAGTTACTAAGTAGTAGTTAAATGAGTGGGGCGGTACGGGTGAATTTGCCGGTATCGCCCCATTTTTTATGCGTGTTGGGATAAAACTTCCTCAAAAAATTATGAAAAAAGAACCCCTATATAGGTGCAAAAGCATTGCAACAGGTTCACACTAGAGCCATCGAAGGTCAAGGGAGCTCCTCGAGGTCTCCCAGGGTCGACGGTTTGAGAGGGATCATAAGGATCCCTCCACTTATCCTCACGGAGGCTAATTAAATGCAACTAGATAGCAACCAATGGAACTTGGTCTATAACGTATTCTCGTTTGGACTAATTTCGATGCTCGCTTGCACGATTTACACACTAGTTTCTCAGCAACGTGTTCTACCTAAGTACCGTAACGCTCTCGTTATGTCTTCAATGGTTACATTCATCGCTGGCTACCACTACCTACGCATCTTTGATTCATTCAAGCATGCTTCAGAAGGTGGAATGGTCAAGCTTGATGGATCTCAGGATGCATTCAACGAGGCATACCGCTACGTAGACTGGCTACTAACTGTGCCACTACTACTAGTAGAGGTAATTGCTGTACTTGCACTAACACGCGAAGTTTCTCGCTCACTCATCATGCGCCTGGTCCCAGCTTCAGCTGCGATGATCGCGCTTGGATACCCAGGTGAGATTTCAAATGATCAGAACACACAGGTTCTATACGGTGTTCTATCAACACTTCCATTCCTATACATCCTCTACGTACTATTCGTAGAGCTTGGCAAGTCATTGGATCGCCAGCCAGCTGGTGTTGCAGAGACCGTAGGCCGTTTGCGTCTACTTCTTATCGCAACATGGGGCGTATACCCAATCGCTTACATCTTCAACATCGTTGGTGACGCTTCAGCTTCATCATTCGTAACTGTTCAGGTTGGATACACAATTGCTGACGTTCTAGCGAAGTGCGTATTCGGTCTAACAATTCTGAAGATTGCACGCATGAAGTCAATGGCAGAAGGAATGAAGGACGATCACTAATCTTTGATTAGTGGTTTCTTTTAAGTAAGAATCCTTAAAACAGGAGTGTCGCGAAAGCGGCACTCCTGTTTGCATTCATAGACTTATCGCATGAGCCCAGATAAAAACGAGAAGATAGACAAGTACTGGATCAACAACTACCGCATGGGTGGATATTTACTGTTTGCATGCGGATTGATTAACCTCCGATACCAATGGGGTGAGTCAGATGTTGTATCTCGCAGCGCATTAATCTTTGGACCAGGGGCAGCAATACTTGGTGCAACCTTTGTCCCATCTTTACTTACTATCTTGGCCCGCCGTGAAGTCAAAGCACTTGTGGCAATAGCTGGAGTTGCAATAATCGCCTTCGCCTTTAGCAATTAAGAATCTTTACTTCCTCCTGCTTAATCGTTAACTTCCCAACTACTTTCTAAAAGATAGGTCTGCCTTCTTCATCTCTGTAGTCAAGATGCGAATAGCGTTGGGACCCATACCGTGCAGCTCCTTAACGGCCGCCAGTGAGGTTTTACGTAGATCTGATAATTTAAACAAGCCATCATCGATCAAAGCCCTACGAGCAGGGGCTGCTAGTCCTAACTCTTGCCACACGTGATCAACCGAGGCGTAATACTCGAGATCGACCTCTGAATTAGTGGTTGCAGCTTGAGATTGCTCATTCATTCGTTGAAGCTTCTTTTCTTCACGGCGTGCCGCAGCTGCGCGCTTAATTTCAGCGGCCTCTTTTTTGATTTTGGCTGGTGATTTCTTTGCCATATGTGAACTGTACTTCTTACTCATACAAACTCTTACTTAGTTAAATACTTACTTGAATAAAGACTTACTGATAGATGTGTGCGGGAGGCGGGACTTGAACCCGCACGTCCGAAGACACAGGTTCCTAAGACCTGCGTGTCTGCCATTTCACCACTCCCGCAAACCCATACATATGTGTTGCCACCTATCTATGGATAGGGGACAAGATTAGAGGTAAGTTAGGAATGTTCCAAAACGGCCCGTTGGGCCTTCCTAGAGCGAGAGGTTCACGCGCAATGTCACTTACTCCAACCCCTGCAGACAAGTTCACCTTTGGTCTCTGGACCGTTGGCTGGCAGGCTCGTGATCCCTTTGGCGATGCCACCCGTGATGCCCTTGATCCAGTTCGCACAGTCAATGAGCTGGCAGCGCGTGGT
>CAXNDW010000018.1:0-13692 GCA_964201405.1 Candidatus Planktophila sp. | reverse complement strand
CGTAGCGGTGGCCTTTGATGTTTCACGAAAGACCTTTAGATCTGAGATCTTTCTCGATTACAAAGCAAATCGCTCAAAGACCCCCGATGAGTTTCGTTCGCAGATGTCTTATTTGCACGAACTAGTAACCGCCTTTGGTATCTCAACCTTTGAGGTAGAGGGTTTTGAGGCTGATGACATCATTGCAACCATCGCAAAGCAGGCAGAACGCGAAGGCGCTGAAGTTCTCATCTGTACCGGCGATCGTGACTCATTCCAATTAGTAAATGAGAAGACAACAGTGCTTTATCCAAAGCGTGGGGTTAGCGATCTTGCGCGAATGACTCCAGAAGCAGTTCAGGAAAAGTATGGAATGTCTCCAGAGCAGTATCCAGATTTTGCAGCGTTACGTGGAGATCCCAGCGACAATCTTCCATCTGTACCTGGAGTTGGGGAAAAGACCGCGGCTAAATGGGTGGTCGAATATGGATCATTACATGAGCTAATTTCAAACATCGACAAGCTTGGGGGCAAGGCTGGTCAATCCTTGCGCGATTCAGTCAATGATGTCATTCGCAATCGCGAGCTAACTCACTTGGTTGCAAATGTTCCGTTAGAGCTAAGCATCGATGCTTTGGCGTGGAGCGGAGTAGATGAGAACCACACCAATCCACTCTTTGAAAAACTCGAATTCAAAACCCTCAAAGATCGGATGAAACCGATTCTTTTGAAATCCAATTCAAAAGCTACTGAGCCAGCACTTGAGCTTTTTGCAACAGAGATCGCCGAAGGCGTTCTCACTCCCGAAGAGCTTTCAGGAAAGATAGCGAAGCACTCCGGAGATATCGCACTTGCATATCAATTGATAGATGAAAAACTGCATCGATATGCAGTTGCGTTAACCGCTGAAGAAGTTTTCCTAGTTCATTCTGCAGAGATGGGGGAGTGGGCTACACATGCTGGTGTTTCAAAGATCGCACATGATGCGAAGAGCCTTGCACGAATAAATGGCTTAACCGGCATTACCTTTGACACATCCCTTGCTGCGTACCTGGTTAACCCAGGAGTGCGCACACAAGAGCTCAAAGACATTCAAGAGCGTTGGGGCGATGGTTCTGCAATCAATCAGAGTTCTGCAGAGCAAGAGCTTTTAACCTCTGCCCGCGCGATGTTTACCCTCAAGGATTCTCTGGCTCGCGAATTAAGAGAGCGTGATTTGTGGCAGCTATATACAACGATGGAGCTTCCAGTTGCAGATCTTCTGGCACGTATGGAATCCATTGGAATCTCTGTCAATCGAAAAGAGTTAGAGGTTTTGGCTGCCTTTTTTGAGGGAGAGGTAAAGCGTGAGACCAAATCAGCTCATGACGCCGTTGGACATGAGTTTAATGTTGCCTCACCAAAACAATTACAGGTTGTCTTGTTTGATGAGTTAAAACTTCCCAAAACAAAGAAGATAAAAACCGGTTATACAACCGATGCTGAAAGTTTGGATTGGTTGCATCAAAAGAGCGGTCATCCAGTCTTAACATCCCTACTTCGAATTCGAGAGACAAAAAAGCTCGGAACTACGGTTGAGGGTTTGATTGCAGAGATCGCTAAGGATGGGCGGATTCACACCCACTTTCAACAAACTGTTGCTGCAACAGGTCGCCTTTCTTCGACCGGTCCTAACCTACAAAACATTCCTGTTCGTACCGAAGAGGGTAGAAGGATTCGTAACTGCTTCACTGTAGGAAAAGGCTATGTTGCATTACTGACCGCTGATTACAGTCAGATCGAAATGCGCATCATGGCCCACTTATCAAATGATGAGAAGCTATTGGCAGCTTTCGCATCTGGTGAGGATTTACATGCAACTGTTGCTGGACTTGTATTTGGTGTTAAACCATCTGACGTTGATCCTGAAATGCGCCGTCAAATGAAGGCGATGTCATATGGATTGGCGTATGGACTTTCTTCATATGGATTAGCGGCGCAACTAGATATCTCTCCGCCTGCAGCGCAGCAGTTAATGGATACCTACTTTGAACGCTTTGGTGGAATACGAGATTACTTAAAGACCGTTGTTGAGGATGCGCGCAAGGTCGGGTACACCGAAACAATCATGGGGCGCCGTCGTTACTTGCCAGACTTAATGCATGACAATAGACAACGGCGCGAGGTCGCAGAGCGCATGGCCCTGAACGCCCCAATTCAGGGATCAGCCGCTGACATCATTAAGGTTGCGATGCTTAATGTTCATAGAGCGATCGAAGAAGAGAAGCTGAAATCTAGATTGCTCCTGCAGATTCATGATGAGTTGATTTTAGAAGTTGTCAGCGGTGAAGAAGAGAAGATCACTGATCTCGTGAAGCGTGAGATGGGTTCTGCCTACCCACTTAAAGCACCTCTAGATGTGAATGCAGGCCTTGGCCTTACCTGGCATGAGGCTGCACACTAATTACTTAACTTCGTTAGAGATATCCTTTATCGCCTGAAGATCCTCTTCATCTGTAGGAACATCATTTGCAGCGCTCAAACGTCCTCGCCCGATGGACAAGATAACTAATCCAATAAAGATCATGATCGGCAACATTGCTAAGCCAATACGTGGTGAGAACGCTTCAGACACAACACCACCCACAGCTGCACCCACAGCCATGAATGAACCTTCTACGCTCCAGATCCAACCGAGGGAAGATGTTTGGGTACCTTTCGGGCGCACCGCTTCCAATACCTCAAAGTAAAAGACTTGAACCGCTCCACCCAAGAAGCCTATGCAGGCACCGACAAGCGCCATACTCCAATCGGGATATGTAAATGCGATCGGAATACATGCCATCAACCATAAAAGATATGCCAGACGCAAAGCAGATAGAGGGGCAAGTTTCTTTGAGACCAATCCGCCCAATAGGCCTCCGATAACTGTTGCAGCACCAAAGGAGGCAAAGATCCACGCAACACGATGCTGTACACCTTCTTGAGTTGCAAAAGCTGGGACCGCAACATCAAAGACGCCCCACCCAAAACCTATGAAGCATCCTTCAAACATCAATAACTGAATTGCACGATCACGCCACAACCGCTGTTGATTTTTCTTCTTTTTCTCTGGAATCCAATTACGTGAGACAGGAGTAAGTGAAAGTGCAATTCCTCCCACAAACATCAGTGCCGCAGTAGTTCCCAGACCAAGTTCAGGACGCGAAGACAGGGAAAGCGCCGTCACCACCACTGGACCAATTACTGATGTGCTGCTCATCATGGATGTATCAAATGCATAAGCGGTTCGTAAATAAGAGTCCGGAACAATGTCCTTCCATAAAGGACGCACGGAGAGATTGATGGGTGGTGCTGTAATTCCCAATATAAATGCGGTAATCAAAATTGATTGTCGTGTTTCCATCGTGTTGAGCAAGAGGATCAGAGATGCATACAACGGCACCAGGATGCGGATGGGCCATTTTTGACCGAAGCGATCCATGACAGACCCTCGAAGTCCAGCTGTGATTGCACCTGCGAATGAGTTCAATCCAATGGCAAATCCCGCTGCTGCGACCGATCCGGTTTCCTGCTCAGCCTTAAAGAAAATTCCAAGACCGATCATTCCGTATGCCAATCGCGCAGGAAATGCGCTGATACCGAGTCGTATGACCTGAGGAAAGGCGATTAGCTCTCGATATCTGTTCATGAGGTAGTTGAGTCTACTAATTGCGCTTAAGAAAGTGTGCGGATTTGCCCTTATGAGCGCATAAACCGTACCCTTGCCCTTCAGCCGCGAAAGCGGGAACTACTACTTTCTATCCCTACGGAGCACAATTGTCTACACCACAAATTGCAGTAAATGACATCGGATCAGCTGAAGATTTTCTAGCAGCGATCGAAGGCACAATCAGAAACTTTAATGACGGCGACCTAGTATCAGGTGCGGTTGTTCAAGTTGGACGCGACGAAGTTCTTGTCGACATCGGTTACAAAACAGAAGGTGTTATTCCTTCTCGCGAGCTTTCAATTCGCCACGATGCAGATCCAAACTCAATCGTTAAAGTCGGTGAGATTATTGAAGCTCTCGTTCTTCAAAAAGAGGACAAAGAGGGTCGCCTAATTCTTTCAAAGAAGCGCGCACAGTACGAGCGTGCATGGGGAGATATCGAAGGCAAGAAGGAGCGCGACGAGGTTGTCGTCGGAACTGTTATTGAAGTTGTTAAGGGCGGACTTATCGTGGACATCGGTCTACGTGGATTCCTTCCAGCATCTCTCGTTGAGATGCGCCGTGTACGCGACCTAACTCCATACATTGGTAAGCAGGTTGAAGCACGCATCATCGAACTCGATAAGAATCGCAACAACGTTGTTCTTTCACGTCGTGCATTCCTCGAGCAGACACAATCAGAATCACGCACAACGTTCCTTAACCAGCTACAAAAGGGCCAGGTTCGCACAGGTGTTGTTTCATCAATCGTTAACTTCGGTGCATTCGTTGACCTTGGTGGCGTAGATGGTTTGGTTCACGTTTCAGAGCTTTCATGGAAGCACATCGATCACCCAGGTGAGGTTGTTGAAGTTGGCGACGAGGTAACTGTTGAAGTTCTCGAAGTTGATTTCGAGCGCGAGCGTGTATCGCTGTCGCTTAAGGCAACACAAGAAGATCCATGGCAGGCGTTTGCACGCACACACACAATCAATCAGGTTGTTCCAGGTGTTGTGACAAAGCTAGTTCCATTCGGAGCTTTCATCCGTGTGCACGAAGGAATTGAAGGACTTGTTCACATCTCAGAGCTTGCAGAACGCCATGTTGAGATTCCAGAGCAGGTAGTGCAGGTTGATGATGAGCTATTTGTAAAGATCATCGACATCGACCTAGAGCGTCGTCGAATCTCACTTTCATTGAAGCAGGCTAATGAAGGTACAGAGATTGAGATCGAAGCATTTGATCCAACTCAGTACGGAATGGCTGCTCGCTACGATGCGGAAGGAAACTTCATTTACCCTGAAGGTTTCGATGCAGATTCACAAGAGTGGAAGCCAGGATATGAAACACAACGCGAAGAGTGGGAAAAGCAGTACGCCCAAGCTCAAGAGCGTTTCATGGCACACAAGAAGCAGAAGTCAGAGGCCAAGGCCGCTGACGCTGCTGCTACTCCTGAAGAGGAAGCAGTTTCTGCTGAATAAAAGCAATTGTGCAAAGAAGGCCTCGCGTAACTGCGGGGCCTTCTTTCATTTAACCTCTATTCTTTCTCTATGCGAGTTATCGGATTAACCGGCGGTATCGGCTGCGGTAAGTCACTAGCGGCTCAATACTTTGCTGAACTTGGCGCACTTGTCATAGATGCGGACCAACTTGCTCGCGCAGCGATTGAAAGAGGCTCAGAGGGCTTTGATGAGGTAGTGAGCTTTTTCGGTGACTCCATTTTAAACAACGGAGATATTGATCGTCGAGCTTTAGGTGAGGTAATTTTCAGGGATGCCGAGGCTAAGAAGAAGTTAGAAAGTATTGTTCATCCATTTGTTCGTCGCGAATTCGAAGAAGCTGCAGCATCATTAAAGGCTGATGAAGTATTGGTGTACGAGATCCCACTGCTTGTTGAGACAGGTGCACAAGATCGTTTTGATGTCGTAGTAACTGTCGAATCATCCTTAGAGAACAGAGTCGCACGCCTTCGCCAACGCGGGATGCATATCTCTGAAATCGAAGGACGAATAGCGTCTCAGGCCACTCGTGAACAGCGTATCGAGGTCGCAGATTTCTTGATTGAAAATGATGGAACTGAAGATGAGCTTCTACGGCAGGTCGAAAACATTTGGGATAGCCTTCACGATAATTAATAAGTACTCTTAGCAAATGCGGCCAATATCTGAACTACAACGCAGAGTTGAGCCCTTCCAGGTCATTAGCGATTATGTGCCAGCAGGTGATCAGCCAGCGGCAATCGCTGAAATCACAAAGCGTATTAATGCCGGAGAACGGGATGTTGTGCTTCTGGGTGCAACTGGTACCGGTAAGTCTGCAACAACAGCATGGCTAATCGAACAACTTCAACGCCCCACCCTTGTGCTGGCTCCCAATAAAACCTTGGCGGCACAGCTTGCTAACGAGTTTCGCGAGCTTCTACCCAACAACGCAGTTGAGTACTTTGTTTCGTACTACGACTACTACCAACCTGAGGCCTATGTTCCTCAAACAGATACCTTTATCGAAAAAGACTCCAGCGTTAATGAAGAGGTAGAACGTCTTCGACACTCAGCCACCAACTCATTGTTAACCCGCCGAGATGTCATCGTAGTTGCAACGGTTTCATGTATTTATGGCCTAGGTACTCCTCAAGAGTATGTAGACCGAATGATCCGCCTGCGCGTGGGGGATGAGTTTGAACGTAACGCTTTACTGCGGCGATTTGTGGATGTGCAGTACAAGCGCAATGACATGGCCTTCGAAAGAGGAACTTTCCGAGTACGCGGAGACACCATTGAGATCATCCCCATGTATGAAGAGCTGGCAATTCGCATCGAAATGTTTGGTGATGAGGTTGAAAAGATTACAACGCTGCATCCGCTAACAGGTGAAATTATCAGAGATGAAGAAGAGATCTTCATCTTCCCCGCAACGCACTATGCAGCTGGACCAGAAACCATGAAGAGAGCTATTGGAGATATTCAAGATGAACTACAGGTTCAACTCAATCTTTTGGAGAAGCAAGGAAAGTTATTGGAGGCCCAACGCCTTCGCATGAGAACGACATTTGATATCGAGATGATGGAACAGATCGGCTTCTGCAGCGGAATCGAAAACTATTCGCGACATCTTGATGATCGCCCCGCGGGTTCTGCGCCACACTGTCTTTTAGATTACTTCCCAGAAGATTTTCTTGTAGTCATCGATGAAAGCCATGTGACCGTTCCGCAGCTGGGGGCGATGTTTGAAGGAGATGCTTCACGTAAACGCACCCTTGTTGAGCATGGATTCCGCTTGCCAAGCGCTTTAGATAATCGTCCATTGAAATTTCCAGAGTTTGTGGAGCGAACAGGTCAAACAATTTATCTCTCGGCAACACCTGGAAAGTATGAGATGGCCAAGGTCGATGGAGATGTTGTCGAGCAGGTCATTCGCCCTACTGGTTTGGTGGATCCACAGATTGTCATCAAGCCAATCAAGGGACAGATTGATGATCTTCTCCATGAGATCACCATCCGCGCTGAAAGAAATGAGCGTGTTCTGGTAACGACTTTAACTAAGAAGATGTCAGAGGATTTAACTGATTATCTTCAAGAGAAAGGTGTCAATGTTCGTTACCTGCACTCTGAGGTAGACACCTTGCGCAGAGTTGAATTGCTTCGCGAACTTCGCACCGGTGATTACGATGTATTGATCGGCATTAACCTGCTGCGTGAAGGTTTGGACTTACCTGAAGTCTCATTGGTGGCAATCCTTGATGCAGATAAAGAGGGCTTCCTGCGTTCTTCAACATCTTTGATCCAAACTATTGGTCGTGCGGCTCGAAACGTATCTGGTGAGGTACATATGTACGCAGACAGAATTACCGATTCCATGGCCAAGGCGATTGATGAGACCAATCGCCGTAGAGCCAAGCAGGTTGCCTACAACCTAGAACGTGGTGTTGATCCACAGCCGCTTCGAAAGAAGATCGCCGACATAACTGATTTAATCGCACGCGAGAGCGAAGATACCGAGGAGCTCTTGTCTCACGAGAAGGGTGGAGCGAAGAAGGTCGGCGCTTCCGCTGGAATTTACGATAAATCCTCTATCTCTTTGCCGCGCAAGGATCTGATCGCGTTGATAGGCTCGCTCACCGAACAGATGAGAAATGCAGCATCTGAACTTCAATTTGAGGTCGCTGCGCGATTGCGTGATGAGATCAAGATCTTGAAGAAAGAGTTGCGAATGATGGAAGAGGCCGGGGTTTGAGCATCGATAAGTTAGTTGTGCGCGGAGCTCGCGAGCACAACCTGAAAAATGTCTCTATCGAACTTCCACGAGACTCCCTAGTTGTTTTTACCGGGCTTTCTGGCTCTGGAAAATCCTCACTTGCCTTCGACACAATCTTTGCCGAAGGTCAACGTCGATACGTTGAATCACTATCTGCATACGCACGCCAATTTTTAGGTCAGATGGATAAGCCCGATGTGGATTTCATTGAGGGTCTCTCACCAGCTGTTTCGATCGATCAGAAATCAACTAACAGAAATCCTCGCTCTACTGTGGGAACGATTACAGAGGTCTATGACTATCTACGGCTACTTTTTGCCCGCGCGGGAACACCGCACTGTCCAAAGTGCAACAAGGTTGTTACTCGTCAATCGCCACAACAGATCGTTGATCAAATCCTTGAGCTTCCAGCAGCAACAAAGTTCCAAGTGTTGGCACCTGTCGTTCGTGCACGCAAGGGTGAGTTCCTTGAACTCTTTAGCGACCTGATAACTCAGGGGTACTCACGCGCACGGATCGATGGGGAGGTCCTTCAACTATCTGAAGCACCAAAGCTCAAGAAGCAGGAAAAACACACCATCGAAGTTGTTATTGATCGCTTGACAGCCAAAGCTGAGAGCAAAACACGCCTTACAGATTCAATTGAAACCGCTCTTCGGTTATCTTCAGGAATCGTTGTTTTAGATTTTGTTGATGCAAAGGGCGCTGATAAAGAGCGCACCTACAGTGAGCATCTAGCCTGCCACGAGTGCGAACTTTCCTTTGAAGAGTTGGAGCCTCGTTCATTCTCATTTAACTCACCATTTGGAGCATGTGCGGAGTGTTCAGGAATTGGAACCAAGAAAGAGGTTGATGATGATTTGATCATTCCCGATGATTCAATTTCAATCAATGATGGCGCAATTGCGCCTTGGTCTGGAGGGCAATCCTCTGATTACTTCCTACGTTTGCTAGAAGCATTAGCTAAGGATCTTCCATTTTCATTAGATACCCCTTGGAAAAAGATCTCAGTAAAGGCTCGTGAAGCCATCTTGAATGGCTACGAGTACGAGATCAAAATGAAGTACAAGGGTCGCTATGGTGCTCGCAACTACACAACAGGTTTTGAAGGTGTTATTCCCTTTATTCATCGCAGACATGAAGAGACTGATAGTGATTACAGCCGTGACAAGTACGAGGCATACATGCGAGAGATTGCATGTGAAAGCTGCAATGGTGCTCGTCTAAAGCCCGAAGTTCTTGCTGTAACTATCGGCAATAAGAACATCTCTGAGATCTGCGAACTTTCAATCGCTGATTGTGCGGTTTTCTTAAAGCAGATCAAGCTGAACAAGCGTGAAGCACAGATCGCAGAACGTGTCATGAAAGAGGTAAATGCTCGTCTTGGCTTCTTATTGGATGTTGGTCTTGATTACTTATCTCTTGCCAGACCTGCTGGATCTTTGTCAGGTGGAGAAGCACAGCGCATCCGATTAGCAACACAAATCGGTAGCGGACTTGTCGGCGTCCTCTACGTTCTTGATGAGCCTTCGATTGGTTTACATCAACGTGACAACAAACGACTTATTGAAACACTTACTCGTTTACGTGATCTTGGAAATACCTTGATCGTTGTTGAGCATGATGAAGAGACTATTCGAACCGCGGATTGGATCGTTGATATCGGACCGGGCGCTGGTGAACATGGCGGAAAGGTTGTTGTCTCAGGCAGTTACGAGGATTTAATTGCATCTAAGGAGTCAATCACTGGCGCATATCTTTCAGGTCGAAAGTCAATTGAGATTCCCAAGAAGCGTCGGGCAATTGATCCCAAGAGAAAACTTGTGGTCAAGGGTGCGAAGGAAAACAACCTAAAGGATATTGAAGTAGAAGTACCGCTTGGAGTCTTTGTATCTGTAACTGGAGTATCAGGCTCTGGAAAATCAACACTTGTAAATGACATCCTTTATACAACACTAGCTAATAAGTTAAATGGCGCGCGCTTGGTTCCAGGACGACATCGAACCGTCACCGGCATCGAACTTTTGGACAAGGTTGTTCATGTTGATCAATCACCAATTGGAAGAACACCCCGTTCTAACCCTGCGACTTACACAGGTGTTTTTGACAAGATTCGTGCACTTTTTGCCGAAACAAGCGAGGCAAAGATTCGTGGTTACCAGCAAGGTCGCTTCTCCTTCAATGTGAAGGGCGGACGATGCGAGAACTGCTCAGGCGATGGAACTATCACCATTGAAATGAACTTTCTGCCAGATGTCTATGTTCCTTGCGAGGTCTGTCATGGAGCGCGCTACAACAGTGAAACCCTGGAAGTTCATTACAAAGGCAAGACAATCGCTGAAGTATTGAATATGCCGATTGAAGAGGCGCATGGCTTCTTCGAATCCGTACCTGCCATTGCCCGCTACTTAAAGACCTTGAATGATGTTGGTCTGGGCTATGTACGCCTGGGTCAATCTGCACCAACCCTTTCCGGTGGCGAAGCTCAACGCGTAAAACTTGCCACTGAATTACAACGTCGCTCAACTGGACGAACAATTTATGTGTTGGATGAACCGACAACAGGTCTGCACTTTGAGGATGTCAATAAGCTTTTGACTGTTCTCAATCGTTTGGTGGATTCAGGAAATACAGTTGTTGTTATCGAGCACAACCTTGATGTCATAAAGTGTTCCGACTGGGTTATTGATATGGGACCTGAAGGCGGATTCCGTGGGGGATTAGTTGTCGCTGAGGGAACTCCTGAAACCGTTGCGGCCGTGAAGGAGAGTTATACCGGTCAATTCTTGGGTGAAGTTTTAAAGTCAAATAGAAAAGCCCCAGCGAAAAAGTAGTCTCATGGCAGATCCTCATAGTTATCGGCCGACCAATATTCCGGAACATCCTGGTGTTTACCGTTTTTATAACAAACAGGACAAGGTCATTTACGTTGGCAAGGCTAAGAACCTCAAGAATCGATTGAGTAATTACTTTCAAGCAAATCTTGCGACCAAGACCCATCGTATGGTTCATGAAGCAGTCCGAGTTGATTGGACGATAGTTAGCACCGAACTTGAAGCGCTAGCCCTGGAGTTTAGTTGGATCAAGCAGTATCAACCCAAGTACAACGTGCGGTTCAAAGATGATAAGTCTTATCCGTATTTGGCGCTTTCGCTCAATGATGAATACCCAATGATTTTTATTACCCGTAAAGATAAGCGACCAGGACTCAAATACTTCGGTCCATACACAAATGCCTGGGCGCTTCGAAACACCTTTGAAGTTTTACTGAAGGTTTTTCCGGTCAGATCATGCTCATCGGCGAACTTCACACGTGCCCAGCGCAGCAAGAGACAATGCTTACTGGGAGATATCGGCAAGTGTGCAGCCCCTTGCGTCGACTGGATCACGAAGGAGGATCACAAGAAATTAGCTGAACGCTTAAATGAGTTCATGGAGTCGGGCATGGAAAATATCCTCCCCAAACTCCATGAAGAGATGAATACAGCGGCAGCACATGAAGAGTTTGAGAGAGCGGCACGTTTAAGGGATCAGATTGAATCCTTTGAAAAAGCCCAGAAATCAACTGAAGGAAACTTCTCCGATGATCTTGATGGAGATTTCATCTCTATCTATTACGATGGCTTTCATGCAGCAGGCTCCATCTTCTCAATGCAGCGTGGATCAGTAAAGGGTTCACGATCATGGATCGTGGATCAAGAGATGGTGCTTGAGGGACAGGATGAGTTAACGGCGCTGCTGTACTCAATCTACGGAACAGGAGCAATTCCAATCCCGCGCAATATTTATATCAACGCTGATCCTGCAGATAAGGATCAGTTAGAGCAATGGCTGGGCGGTATTGGTTCCACAAAGGTTGAAATCAAAGTTCCTCAACGTGGCGAAAAAGTCGAACTGTTAGATACCGTCAAACGAAACGCGCAGTACTCACTAATTCAATACCTGAGCAAGCGAGCAACCGATGCAGCGGTGAGTGGAAAGGCCTTAACTGAGATTGAGGAACACCTTAACCTTGGGCGCACACCATTGCGCATCGAGTGCTTTGATATTTCAAATATCTCGGGAACATCAGTGGTTGCCTCAATGGTGGTTTTCGAAGATGGCATGATCAAGAAGAGCGAGTACCGACGTTTCATCATCGATACCAGCGAAGGTTTTGATGACACCCGTGCAATGCACCAGGTAATCACACGTCGATTAAAACGTCTATTAGATGATCGCAAAGAGAACGAAGCGGAGGTTGCAGAACTCGGCGGCAAGCCAAGTAAGTTCGCCTACCCACCACAACTCATTGTTGTAGATGGAGGTCAACCTCAGGTAAATGCCGCTCAACGTGCTTTGGATGAGTTGGGAATTACAGATATTGCTTTATGCGGTCTAGCTAAACGCTTAGAAGAGGTGTGGATGCCTGGATCTAAGGATCCATTGATTCTTCCTAGAAGTAGCGAAGGTTTGTATTTGCTGCAACGCATAAGAGATGAGGCGCATCGTTTTGCCATTACCTTCCACCGCTCGCGCCGTTCCAAGGTAATGTTGGAGTCAATTTTGGATGAGATTCCTCAACTCGGGAGTGCACGCAGGGCATCACTATTGGAGCGATTTGGTTCAGTTGCGGCAATCAGAAAAGCTAGCGTTGATGAGATCGCGGCAACTCCGGGAATTGGAGCAAAGATCGCCTCAATTATTGAGTCACATTTATCTACAATTGCAACGCAAACGATTAATACGGAAACTGGCGAAATTATGGAGAGCAAGTAATGGGTAAAGAGTTTTTTGATCTGGAGTCTGAGAAACAGCAGGAATCATTGACATCTTTTGCCCATGAGTTGCTCACCAACTATGGAATACACACAGCTAAGGTTTCGTGCATTAACTTCGAGTTCAACGCGACCTTTTCAATCGAAACCGAGTCTGGCATTAAATATGCCATGCGCATCAATATCAACTCGACACGTACCGCTGAAAATATGAGAGCTGAAGTTGAATGGGTTCGCCACCTGAACCGTACCTCCGGCATAAATACACCAACGCCAATTGCTACCGTGAAGGATGAGTACATAGTCTCAGGTCTGCATGCAGATTCAGAGCAAATCCTCTACGGCGTTATGTACTCCTGGTTGGATGGAGATGAGATTGGTGATGAGCCAACAATGGAACAGCTCCGCGAAGTAGGAAGAGCCATTGCTCTTCTACATCAAGAGTCAACGGATTTCACCTTGTCGAGTGATAATACGCTGCCAACCTTTAATGATTTCTTCTGGGGTACAGAGGATTTTCTCTTCTCTGAAAAATCTGAATTGTCAGATAAAGATCGCGGTTTAATCGAGCAAGCCCGTGATGTAATTATGAGTCACACGGATGAGTTGTACCAAAGCTCTCCGGTTCACATCATTCACGCCGATTGCCATGGCTGGAACTTGATGTGGAATGAAGGCAAGCTTTCAATCTTTGATTTTGATGATTGTGGTTTTGGAGTTGAGGCGCAGGATTTAGCTGTTGCTTTGTACTACTTAGACACCCCTGAACAAGATGCTGCGCTATTAAATGGGTACAAGAGCATCAAGCCATTGCCTGAATACTCAGAGCTGGCAATGAAGGCCCTGTTATTGCAAAGACGTCTACTTCTTTTGAACTATCTCTTTGAAACTAAGAACCCGGAGCACAAAGAGATGCTTCCGGCCTACCTTGAAAAGAGTCTTGAGCGTGTTTTAACCTTCTTGACAGATGTAAGAGGATAAGAACATGAAGAAGGAAGAGACGCTGATCCTCACCGGAATGTCGGGTGCTGG
>CAXNDW010000017.1:0-14299 GCA_964201405.1 Candidatus Planktophila sp. | reverse complement strand
CGAGTTATTGATGAGTTGATAGCTACTGGTAAATCAACTCGTCCAGTGCTCGGTGTTTTCTTTGATACTACCTACACAGGTACTGGAGCAAAGATTGGTCGGTTGAGTCCAAATGAGGGAGCAGAAAAAGCGGGAATCCCTGCCGGCTCTGTCATTACTGCAATTGATGGAGTCAAGATCGCAGATCAGGTTGGAGCTATTGTGAAGATCCGTTCTTATGCTCCTGGCTCAACCATCACAGTCACCGTAGAACTCCCAACCGGTGGTTCGAAGAGCTTTAAGGTCACCTTAGGAACAGCACCATCTAATTAACCTGGTTGAAATAGTGTCAGGGTATTGTTTAGCCATGGCACTATTTCAGCTTCAGGTAGCAATTCCAGATCGTCCCGGCTCATTGGGATTATTAGCTTCAGCAATTGGAGCTGCTGGAGGAGATATTCGTTCGCTCGCAGTTGTGAAATCTGAAGATGGTCGCGGCTACGATGACATAACAGTTGCTGTACCAGGAAATGATCCAACTGATTTGCTTAGTGTTTTAGGTGCAATCGGTGGGGTAGAAGTAATCTCAATCAACCCTTTGTAATCATCGACGCGAAATAAGCTCTGCGCCTTGACTTGGCAATGAGGTAAAGAAGCGCGGAGCTTTAAAACCTTTATGCGAAAATGCTTTTTCAATTTCCTTAATGGTCTCAGTAGTTTTAGATGCCTGAATCAATGCGATAGCGCTTCCACCAAATCCTCCACCCACCATGCGAGAACCTAAAGCACCTGCAGATTTCGCGGCATCAACAGCGGTATCTAATTCAGGACATGAAACGGCGTAATCATCTCGCAGCGATGCATGAGATTGATTAATCAATAGACCAACCTTTTCAAAATCAGAGTTACTTAAAGCATCTACACAATCGAGCACCCGTTGCATCTCAGTCACCGCATGGCGGGCGCGAACAAACTCGGTTTCGGTAAGCAGTAAGCGGGAAGCTTCGAGCTGCTGCATGGTTAACTCACGCATTGAAGTAATTCCAAGTTTTGCAACCGCTGATTCACATGAAGAGCGGCGCTCTGCATACCCACCATCGGTCAGTGCATGATGTGCTTGTGTATCGATGATCAGAAGCTCTAATCCGCTCGATGCAACATCAAAGGGAATGTTTTTGGTAGTTAGATCTCGACAATCCAACAAAAGCGCAGAACCCTGGGTTGCCATTAAAGAGACTGATTGATCCATGATTCCGCATGGCACGCCTACATATTGATTTTCCGCTTTTTGAGTAAGTCGTGCTAGCTCCTCCAAGTTGAAACCCATGTCAAAGAGATGATTCATCGCTGTTGCTACTGAACATTCAAGTGCTGCAGATGAAGATAAACCAGCACCAAGGGGAACATGACCATCGATCAATAGATCCACACCTTGGTTAACGCCCATCGACCACAAAACTCCAAGGGCATATCGCTCCCATTCGCCCTTCAGGCCAGGCTTAACCAGGTTGATATCGACGGTGAAAACCTTGCTTCTGCGTTGCGCAGATGCGATGCGGACAGTTGAATCATCTCGCTTTCTCGCTGCTACAAAGGTTCGATCTTTAATTGCAAAGGGCAGTACAAAGCCATCGCTGTAATCGATGTGTTCTCCAATGAGATTTACCCGTCCAGGAGCGGCTGCAACTAAGTCTGGCTCTTCTCCAAAGGTTTCAAGAAACCTTTCTTCAATACTTTTCATCATTAACCCATTGAACTGAGCGTATCGGCGACCATTGTTTTCATATCTCGGGTTGGAGCCCAATCAAGGATCTTCTTTGCCTTAGAGATATCTGCAATTAGCACTGCAGGATCTCCGGCACGACGTGGTGAATCAACAAAAGGAATCTGATGCCCAATCGCATCACTGGCAGCTTGAACAACCTCGCGAACCGAGTACCCGGAGCCGCTACCTAAGTTGTAGATCTCATGACCGGCTGCACCTAAAGAGTTCAACGCTTTAACATGTGCATCAATGAGATCGATGACATGGACATAGTCACGAATACAAGTGCCATCGGCGGTAGGCCAATCGGTACCAAAAATCTTGACGGGATTTGCTTCGGTGCTGCGCAGAACATTTGGAATCAAATGGGTCTCGGGGTTGTGGCGCTCTGCCAGCCAACCACGTTGTGCTTTGAGAGCACCAGCAACATTGAAGTAACGTAGTGATGCCGCCGAAATTCCATGTTCGGCTGCTTCTTGCGTGATCATGTGATCAATCGCCAACTTGGTAGCACCATATGGATTTGTTGGAATAGTTTCTGCGGTTTCAAGGATTGGAACAAGTTTTGGTTCGCCATAAGTTGCAGCAGATGATGAAAAAACAATCTTTCTAATTGATTGTTTACGCATCTGGTCCAGCAAAATACGGGTTCCATCAACGTTAACTGATTGATATAGATCTGGCTTTTCTACAGATTCACCTACTAATGATTTGCCAGCAAAGTGCATCACCACATCGCATCCAGTAAGCGCATCGGCAACCTCGGATGCGTTGAGCAGTGAGCCCTGAATGAAACGCACACCTGCTGGCACCGTGTCTGCATGTCCCATACTGCAATCATCAAGAATTGAAATCTCAAATCCCTGGCCTAACAAAATTTCAACTGCGGTAGAGCCGATGTATCCAGTACCGCCTGTAACCAGTACCCGCATTACAGAACTACTTCACGAAGTTGCGCAGCAGATTGCTCTGGTCGCATATCCATAATGAAGGCGCCCATGGCCGACTCAGATCCTGCTAAATACTTTAACTTTCCAGGTGCCCGGCGCACACTTGTGATCTGCCAATGCAAACGAAGCAGATCTCTTCCGACGCGAACCGGGGCTTGATGCCAAGCGGCGATGTAGGCCATTTCAATTCCGAAGACACCATCTAAACGTCGAGTAACTTCGAGTGCGATTTCTGGGAAGGCGTCACGATCTAAATCATTGAGCCCAGTCAAATCTGCCACAGGTTTAAGGGGGGTTACATGAATTTCAAATGGGTAGCGAGCTGCATATGGAACATAAGCGATCCATCGATCATTACGAGCAACAATTCTCTCCTCATCAAGCAGTTCGCGTGCAACGATCTCATCAAAGAGAACCTTGCCAGTTTGCTCTTTGTACTTGGTTGCTGCTGCCAACATCTTTTCCACGCGAGGTGGTAGATATGAGTAAGCATAAATCTGACCATGGGGATGAGACAGAGTTACGCCGATCTCCTCACCGCGGTTTTCAAAGGGTGCAATATGTTGAATGAAACTTTCCTTTGACAATTCCGCAGTTCTATCAATCCACGCCTCAAGCAAAACTCGAACACGTTGTGGAGTTAAATCCTTTAATGCATTGCCATGTTCTGCGGTGAAGCAAATAACTTCACACTTTCCTGCCGCGGTTCCTAAATCAGTGTCAGGTCCAACAATGTCAGGAAGTGCCCAGTCACCCTCTGGTGGACGTAAAGATGGTGATCGATTATCAAAGACAACAACTTCAAAATCAGATTCTGGAATTTCCGTTAAGAGTTCACCTGTTGTTGGACACAGAGGGCACAACTCTTTTGGAGGCAAAAAGATTCTTCCCTGGCGGTGAGCCGCCATTGCAATCCATTCATTGACCAGTGGATCGAGTCGGAGCTCACCAATTCCTGGCTGATCCTCTTGGGGGCGAGCATCGAGAGCGGTACGCGCTTGGCCGGCGGTGTCGTAATAACGAATTGTTCGCCCATCAGCCATATGGCGATCATTTCTGGTGACGCCAGCGTTAAGTTTTTTACTCTCGCTCATAGTGTCGTTACTCTACCTTTGTGAGCAAGCAATCTGCACTATTGAGCGCCCCGTCATCATCCTTGTTGCTGGAAGTTGTAGATGGAGCGCTCATCATTCAACATTGGGGTGCGCCTCTTCAGGGAGAGCTTGCATCTGTTCAAACAGCGATTCGTCCATCGATTGCAAATAGCTCATGGGATTTTCCTCAATTCCCAGGAATCATGCGAGAGAGTTCTCGAGGATTTTTGGGGCGCCCAACTTTGTCAGGGCATCGCCAGGGAAAAGCATGGTCAACAAAGTTTGAAGTAACAGATTTTCACCACACGCTAAATCAAGCAACCATAACCCTGCGAGATCTTCACGCTGAGTTGCAGATTGTGCTGAGTTTCGCGTTAGATCAATTTGGGGTCTTAACTCAAAATGCTTCTATTAAAAATCTAGGATCAACAGATTACTTCCTGAATGAGTTCATTCATTGGCTTCCACTACCAAAAGAGGCGACACAAACTTTAGATTTTGCAGGTCGTTGGTCTAATGAGAGAAACCCGCAAAGAAAAGAGATTGCGACAGGAACATGGGTACGCGAATCTCGTGAAGGACGTAGCGGTCACAATTTTTCTATTGCAGATATTGCCCTAACTCCTCAAACATCTTTTCAATCTGGAAATGCGTGGGCAGTAAGTATTGCCTGGAGCGGAAACTCACATTACTTAGTTGAAAAACTCTTTGATGGTTCAACATCAATCGGAGCAGGGGAGCTGCTGCTTCCAGGCGAATTAACTCTTTCCTCAGGCCAAAGTTATGATGCACCAGCCTTGGTCTCTGTTTTCTCATCCGAGGGTCTTGATGGCGTTAGCGCTGCCTATCACTCACATCTTCGTGCCCGACCAATGCATCCAAAGCGTCCTCGTCCGCTCACACTCAATATGTGGGAAGCGCTGTACTTCGACCACAATGAAGAAAAGATCAAAGCATTGATCGATGTTGCAGCTGAGGTTGGTATCGAGCGTGTTGTGCTTGATGATGGTTGGTTCCACTCACGCCGAGATGATCGCGCCGGATTAGGTGATTGGGTAATCGATCCTGCGGTGTGGCCACAGGGTTTGTCACCAATCATTAAATACATCAATGACAAGGGAATCGAATTTGGTCTTTGGTTTGAAGGCGAGATGGTTAATCCTGATTCAGATCTCTACCGCGCACATCCTGAATGGATTTTGCATGAGGGCGACCGTGTTCCACCTCTGTGGAGACATCAGTTAGTTTTGGATTTAGGTCACGAGGGTGCCTTCAATCATGTTTTGGAGCAAACATCTGCAGTTCTTTCGGCGCATAACATCGCCTACATCAAGTGGGATCACAACCGTGTGCTCGTAGATGCTGGCCACCTTGGTCAAGCCGGTGTTCATCGCCAAACTCAAGCTATTTATCGTTTATTTGCAGAGCTCAAGAAGCGCCACACCGGGCTAGAGATTGAATCGTGCGCATCAGGTGGTGCGCGAATTGATCTTGGCGTAATTGATTTAGTTGATCGCTTCTGGACTAGCGATAACAATGATGCGTTGGAGCGCCAAACAATTCAGCGATGGACATCTCAAGTTATCGCGCCAGAACTTCTTGGTACACACATTGGTCCAACACACGGACATCAAACAGGCCGCACCCTTGAACTTTCGATGCGTGCAATTACCGCACTTTTCGGCCACGCCGGTATTGAATGGAATATCACCGAGGCTACAACTCAAGAGCGTAAGCACCTTGCAACATGGGCGCAGTATTACAAAGAGAATCGAGCACATCTACATTCTGGAAAAATGGTCCGAGTTGATTATCCTGAAGCACATGCATATCTGCATGGGGTAACCGCCCATGATCGATCTCGGGCAATCTTTGCTTATGTTCAATTGACACCAACGGTTGCGATTCATCCATCATCATTGAAATTTCCTGGGTTGGATCAATCAGCAACCTACACAGTCAAAGCTGTATTTCCAGCTGGCAAGCCACGTTTCATGCTGATTACTCCACCTGACTGGATGAGTGGAATAACGATGTCGGGCTCAGCACTTGCCTCTATTGGAGTAACAGCGCCAATCCTTGCACCGGCAAATGCTTTCCTGATTGAGATTACAAAAGCTTAATCAATCCAATTCAAGGTGCGCTCAACCGCTTTCTTCCAACCGGCATAACCAACTGTGCGTTGTTGTTCTGTGCTGGTTGCGCTCCAACGTCGAGATTGTTGCCATTGTTTTCTGACTTCATCAGTTGATGACCAGAAACCAACCGCCAGTCCTGCTGCATAGGCTGCACCTAAGGCGGTTGTTTCACCGATCAGTGGGCGGGTGATATCGATTCCCATAACATCTGCCTGCATCTGCATACATAAAGAGTTTGCGGTGATTCCACCATCTACCCGCATCTCCTTCATTGGCACACCGCTATCGGCGACCATCGCATCCATAACATCGCGAGTTTGATAACAAATTGCTTCTAGCGCTGCTCGAGCAAGATGTGCCTTTGTAGCAGCTCGAGTTAATCCAACGATGACGCCCCGAGCATCGCTTCTCCAATACGGGGCAAATAACCCTGAAAAAGCCGGGACAAAGTACACACCAGCTGTATCGGCAACGGAGGATGCAAGTGATTCAGTTTCCGCCGCGTTTGAGATAATTCCCAATTGATCGCGCAACCATTGAACAGCAGAGCCTGTTACCGCAACTGATCCTTCAAGAGCGTAATGAGCGGGCTGATCACCGAGTTTGAAACAAACAGTTGTTAACAAACCATTCTTTGAGCGAACGATTTCGGTGCCGGTATTGAGCAGGGCGAAGTTGCCTGTGCCATATGTTGTCTTTGATTCACCGCGTTCAAAACAAACTTGGCCAACCATTGCTGCCTGTTGATCTCCTAAAATTCCTGCGATAGGAATAGATGTACCAAAAGGCCCATGGGGATCGGTCATTCCATAAACTTCAGATGAAGATTTAATCTCTGGTAGTGCGCTGCGTGAAACTCCAAAAATTGAAAGCAGCTCTTGATCCCAATCAAGGGTTTCAAGGTTCATCAAAAGAGTACGGCTTGCATTGGTGACATCTGTTGCATGCACTCCACCCCGAACGCCGCCTGAAAGGTTCCATAACAACCACGAATCGATGGTGCCGAATCGAGCATTCTCACCTTTAGCTGCTGGAACATTTTCTAGGAACCAGTTCATCTTGCTTCCGGCAAAGTAAGGAGCGATGGTCAATCCTGTTGTGTGGCGAATAGTGCTTTGTTGATCCGGGGTGAGCGTTGATAAAAACTCTGTTGTGCGTGTGTCTTGCCACACGATGGCGTTACTTAATGGCTGACCAGTTGTTACATCCCAGACCACCGTAGTTTCCCGTTGATTTGTGACACCAATGGCGGCTAGATCAGAGCCCAAGATATTGGCTTGTTTGAGCGCGCCGGCGATAACCTCTTGAGCACGCTCCCAAATTTCCGCTGCATCATGTTCAACCCAACCAGCCTGAGGCAGTATCTGTCGATGCTCTAACTGATGTTGCCCAATAACTTGGCCAGAGTGATCAAAGATCATGAATCGAGTACTACTAGTTCCTTGATCCAAGCTGCCGATGTAAGCCACGATACGCAAAACCTCTCACTGTAAGTTAGTCTTAGCGTACTCAGTCGTTATGGAGATTCAACGCATATGTTCCTGTCGCAACTTGGCCCAGACCAGCGTGGTTCTGCCATCTCCCAACTGGGCACCGAACAGTTCGACATCCTGGTCATTGGCGGGGGAGTAACTGGCGTAGGAGCTGCTCTTGATGCGGCATCCCGTGGACTCAAAGTCGCTCTGATTGACTCTCAAGATATTGCATCTGGAACTTCAAGCAGATCGAGCAAGTTGATTCATGGTGGCCTTCGTTATTTAGAACAGTATGACTTCAAACTTGTCCGCGAAGCATTACATGAGCGTGAACTTATGGTTGCAACACTTTGCCCACACCTTGTAAAGCCCGTCGGATTTTTGTTTCCGTTAACTGAAAAGTTAAAAGAGCGCACATATGTAGGTGCAGGACTTGCACTATACGACGCGCTGCGCGGATTTCAACGTGCGCTGCCATGGCATAAACACTTAAGCCAAAAACAAATTAATGAAATTGCTCCATCTTTGCGCCATGACATTGTCACTGGTGCGATTAAATACTTTGATGCGCAGGTCGATGATGCGCGCCACACAATGTCTGTGGCTCGTACAGCTGCACGCCATGGCGCAATTATCGCCACACGTGTTTCTGCCGAGAGTTTAATTCGCGAAGGTAAGCGGGTCGTTGGTGTTAATGCTCGCGATCTTGAGTCAGGCAAGAAGATTGCAATCAAGGCAGGTGCCACAATCATGTGCGCCGGTATCTGGAGCGATGAGCTGCATAAAAAGTTTGAACTGACCCCAGGCTATGGGGTGACCATGAGCAAGGGTGTTCACATTGTGCTTCCGGGCTCTGCTATCAAATCAGATGCAGGAATTATCTTAAAGACAGCTGTCTCTGTTCTCTTCTTAATTCCATGGGGAGACAAATGGATCGTTGGTACTACAGATACTCCATACGATGGAGATCGCGCCGAACCTTATGCCTCACGTGAAGATGCGCAGTACATCCTTGATCAAGCAAATCGGGTGTTAGAGCCGAAGTTAAAGGCTGAAGAGATTATTGGCGTCTATGCAGGCTTGCGTCCACTGGTTGCAAATATAAAGAGTGCAACCACAACAAAGCTATCTCGCGAACATACAGTTGATCGTCCTGCACCTGGTTTTGTTTCAATCGCAGGCGGTAAGTACACAACCTATCGAGTGATGGGTAAGGATGCTGTTGATCGAGCTGCGATTGAACTTCGTCGAATCACCAAAGATTCAGTTACTGAAAAACTTCCACTTGTTGGAGCAGATGGATACTTTGCTTTGGAACAACAAAAAGAGCGTATCGCCCAAGAGTCAGCGCTCGATGTAGAGACGGTCACTCATCTACTTTATCGTTATGGCTCTTTGATAAGTGAGATTCTCGAACTTCTTGCACAAGAGCCCAAGTTGGCAAAGAGGCTAGATGCAGATCTTCCTTACATTAAGGCGGAGATTGTTTATGCAGCAACCCACGAGGGTGCACGTACCGTCGACGATGTGATGTCTCGCCGAACACGTTTGGCTTTCGAAGCCAAGGGTCATGGAGTTGAACTTGCAGATGAGGTTGGAGCTCTCATCGCTCCTGTTTTGGGATGGAGCGCAAAGGAGCGCAAAGAATCGATTGCTGCTTATGAAGCACTTGTTGCACGTGAGCTAGCTGCCCTAAATGAGCTGCTCGAGGTTAATTCTTAATCTGCCCTCTGCATCCATCTGTGGTTGGCTTTTTTGTTGCAGTTGGTGATGGTGTTGGCTTAGGTGATGGTGTTGGACCTTGTGCAACTGTAAATGTCACAGGAAATATTGAATCTTCATGAGTTCCAGATACATCTTGGAACTTAATCTTTCCTAAGTATGTTCCAGCAGGTACATCGCGTAGAGCCAGAGTCCAGACACCGCTTGTTTCTCGCACAATTGTTTGCCTTGGTCTAACTTCAGGGGTTGTGCCCTTATCAAAAACTAATTTCACATTTCCGGTGACAACCGGGGAGCCATCAGGCCGAGCGACATTGACCTTAAAAGTCACATACTTGTTTGTCGTGGTGGAGGATTGAGTAAGCACTGTCAGAACAGTTGGTTCCCGCTGTGGCATTAAATCCACTAGTGAAGGGGTCCAGCTCCCTTTTGCAAGATCTAAAAATGAGGAAGGGGTTCCTCGAAACACATTGAGATCTAATCTACTGCCAGGAACTCCGTACTTTGGCGCAATTCCGCAGGAGGAGTACTGCCATACCGTCCATTGTGAATCACAGTTAGCACCAGTCCATGAATGGACGTAGCAGCCAATATTTTTTAAGCCAGGTTGGTTGATGGGATTTGCTGGATCGATCCCATACTGCGCAAGCCACAATGGATATTGAGCAAGTTCAGGTGAACGAGACATTGATCCTTCAAGAAAGGCTGCATAGGAGTAAAGAATCGGAGTTCGCCCTGTCTTTTCTTTAAGGGATGCAAGGAATGTTGTCGCCCACAAAGTAACAGCGCTTCGAGTTGCATACTTCTGACAGGCCCCGGTCGCTGAATAGCGGATGCACTTGTTTTCTAAATCTAAAGCGTATGGAAGATCTCGTTCCGAGTATCCACCCATAGATGCCAATCGCCATACTACTTTTTGCGCCTGCGCTAAAGCATCACGTTTGATCTCTTCATTGCTCGAAACATCAGGCAGTACCGCATAGTGATAAAACCCTGTGTAAATACCTGCAGCTTGAGCTGCATGATGATCCATAGCAGCGTACTTAACAGCCAACAAGTCAGCTGATTCGCGGGTATCTGATGCTTTGATAAAAACAAAGCGCATTCCAGCTTCATACATCTTTACAAAGTCGATCTGCTTGTCATTAGGGTGCTGCCATCGACTGACATCAGCTCCATGTATACGACCTCCAGGACCCAGCAAATCTATGAATTGCGCAGGATCTGCATTTGTAATCTCTGGTTGCTGCTTTACAACTATTGAACGAATTGGGGAGTAAAGCGATTTTCCGTTAACAACAGAGACGGCGCGATACCGAACCTTTGCATCAAGTGCGGTGGCAAGGGCTGTAACTTTCCATGTGCCTACCTTTGTTACCTTTGTAGAAAATCTTGTTGAGCTCCACTTACCTGCGATATCTACCTCAATCTTTACAGGTGTTCCTGAACGATTTGGCTTAAGAGTTCCAAACAAAGTAAGCAATGTTTCAGAGGCGCTCGGTGTTTGACGAACTGACATCGACAGGGTCGATGTCGCAGCTACAGATTGTGGCGCTCCTGCAATTCCTAGCATGAGCGCAATGGTCAATGAAAACACCTTAATTTTCATTGTTCACTTATTTCTACTTTTATGCCGAGAACCTCTTCGACTGAGGCGATCAATGCAGCTTTGAGGTTAGGTCGGGTCTCTGAATACTCGTGGGATGTTGCAAATTTGCGACTGTCGGAAAAATCTAGAGCCAAGACCCCATCGGTGTAGGAGATCAGACGGGCATCAAAGTATGCGATCCAGGCGATGCGGTTATGGGATTCGAGGGTGTCGAGAACATCATTCCAGCGGCTACGAATCTGCTCGATCTCCATAGGGCCGAACTTTACCTTTCAACCCCCACCGATGCTTTCTCTTAGTGCGTAGGCGCGCCAATCCACTTCAGATACTCTTTCACCAATTGAACTCTCATGTTTTTTCTGTGATCTGGCTGAATGTTCAGAGTAATCGCAACCCTAGAAAGTATCTGCTCGATCGCTTTTTCACTGACATAACGGATCCGGCCAATTTCGGCGTTTGTTAAACCATCGGCAACATGTCGCAAAGTTTCAATTTGAATATTGGACAAGCTAGACATTAATCCTCGAGAATCTTTGTCGTACATTGTGACTCCACCATTTACCCAGGCCACTCGATCATCGGAATTAACTAAACGAGAAGTAGAGATTACTTCGCACAGCGCCGATAAATTGTTGAGAGAATTTTTCATTACTAGCAAAGTTCCCACCGGCAGCTTGGAGGAGTCTTCACCTATTAATCTCATATCAGCACAGGGGACAAGAATGACAACTCCAATCTCTGGCGACTCTTTTCGAATCGCAGTTGCAATCTCAATGGAGCTTTCATCTGTTTTATGCATATCCAAAAGCAAAACATTTGGCTGCATACTTCTAAAGAGATTAATCGCTGCACTTTTTTTCCGTGCCTCACCAACAACATTGACACCATGGAGCTTGAGGGCGGCTCCTACACTTGATAGCTCAAAGGGATCATCGATGATCACCAAAACACGATCACTCATATGGTAAAAGTTACGCTCAGTAATCTTTAAAGTGAAGCATCCACCTTATGAATTGAGTGATAGCGCTGAATAGGGTTTCCCCTAGGTTTTTAACGCTTCAGTAACCGAGCCATCGTTGTTGGTATTGCGGTAATAATCGCCTCAGCATTTATCGGTCCACCATCTGATGCTCGCTCTGCAGCCTGATTGTGAATGAATGCAGCAGAGGCTGCAACATGTGCAAGGTGGTTGTAATCATTTAAAATCTCGATCGCATTAGTTGCAACAAGTGCACCCAAAATTCCAGCCAACACATCTCCGCTACCAGCTGTGGCAAGCCATGGGGTTGCAACTGGGAGTTGAATCAATACCTCATCATTTGCAACATATGTTGCTGAACCTTTTAGGAGAACGGTCACCCCCAAGGTTTGGGCTGCCATTTGAACCCATTTTTTAGGATCACCCTCGATTGCTTCTGCGGTTACATGCACCCCTCGAGAAGACAGCAGCGCTGCAAGCTCTCCGCTATGCGGTGTAATAACCGTTGGCTGCTCTAATGAACCTGCCAAGGAAAGCGCACCAGCATCCAAGATTGTTGGAACTGATTGCAAGTGAATCAACTTGAACCAACGGTGACGTAACCAGGTAGTTATATCTGAATACTTTTTTGAATTGATTCCACTTCCAACTAACCATGCAGCAACTTTTCCGGGCTGAACAACAGCCGATGGAGTTGTATGAAGAACTAAGTGAGCAAGTCCTGAGGAGCTATGAAAACGAACCATTCCTACACCAGTTGCAGATGCAGCCGCTGTTGTTAATACCGCAGCTCCTGGAAACTGTGCAGAGCCTGTGATGATCCCCAAGACCCCGCGACTGTATTTGTGATCTAAATCAGATGGGGTGATGATGCATCGAGCAGCATCTCTACCGCTCCACTTTTTCAAGGTTGTGGTCATACTCAAAGCCTATCTCTCTTAATTTGCGGGCAAACACCGCGCAAACCATACTTAGGGCAGTTCACCGCGGTCATAGGAGGAAATCATGGATGGAAAGTGCCCAGTAGCTCATGGTGCGAACACTCACGGAGCCGAGACAAATACATATGTGTATCCAAATGCACTCAACCTAGACATCTTGCATCAACATGATCGTAAGACAAATCCCCTTGGTGAAGATTTTGATTACCGCGAAGAGGTTAAGAGCCTTGATGTAGCCTCTTTGAAAAAAGATTTACATCAATTCATGACACAGACACAAGAGTGGTGGCCAGCTGATTGGGGACACTACGGCGGATTAATGATCCGTATGGCATGGCACTCTGCAGGTACATACCGCGTCGCCGATGGACGTGGAGGAGCAGGAACCGGAAGCTTTAGATTTGCACCACTTAACTCATGGCCAGATAACGGAAATCTAGATAAGGCCCGTCGTTTGCTATGGCCGATTAAGCAGAAGTACGGAAACAAACTCAGTTGGGCTGATTTATTTATTTTGGCGGGAACAATCGCCTACGAAAGCATGGGGCTCAAGACATTTGGTTTTGCCTTCGGACGTGAAGATGTGTGGCATCCAGAAAAAGATATCTACTGGGGCCCAGAGGCTGAGTTAATGATGGCAAGTGATGAGCGTTATGCAGATACAACAAATGCTGCATCTCTTGAAAACCCACTCGCGGCTGTCCAGATGGGTTTGATTTATGTAAACCCTGAAGGCATCAACGGGGTTTCAAATCCACTTTTGACCGCACAACATGTTCGCGAAACCTTTGCGCGTATGGCGATGAATGATGAAGAGACCGTCGCACTTACTGCAGGTGGTCACACCGTTGGCAAGGCCCACGGAAATGGAGATGCATCTCTATTAGGTGCTGCACCAGAGGCAGCAGATATCTTTGAACAAGGTTTGGGTTGGAACAACCACACAAAGCGCGGCGTTGGTCGCAACACTGTAACAAGTGGTATTGAAGGCGCGTGGACAACTGAGCCAACAAAGTGGGATGCCGGTTACTTCGAGATGTTGTTTAAGCATGAATGGGCACTCGTTAAATCGCCAGCTGGTGCGCATCAATGGGAGCCAACAAATATCGTTGAGGCAGATAAGCCAGTTGATGTAGAAGACTCATCAATTCGCTACAACCCAATGATGACCGATGCAGACATGGCGATGATCAAGGATCCGATCTACCTTGAGATTTCAAAGAAGTACCATGAAAATCCAGCGCTACTTGATGATGCATTTGCACGTGCGTGGTTTAAGTTAACCCACCGCGATATGGGTCCTAAGATTCGTTACATCGGACCAGATGTTCCACAAGAAGATTTGATTTGGCAGGATCCAATTCCTGCAGGCACAACTTCTTACGATGTTGCAGCGGTGAAGGCCAAGATTGAAGCTACCGGTCTCTCAGTTTCAGAGATTGTTGCAACCGCTTGGGATAGCGCCCGCACATTCCGTGGATCCGATCTTCGCGGCGGTGCAAACGGTTCTCGCATTCGTTTAGAGCCTGCTCGCAATTGGGAGGGCAATGAACCAGCACGTTTGAATAAGGTTCTTGCCGCTCTTGAGCCAATTGCAAAAGAAACTGGCGCAAGCATCGCAGATGTGATTGTTTTGGCTGGAAACAT